>NZ_CAJQUM010000001.1:630138-945207 GCF_907163265.1 Georgfuchsia toluolica | reverse complement strand
GGGCGATAAAGCCTGAGAGCAGAAAAACCATTTTCAACGGAAGGACAAAGCTTGTTTTTGGCGGAAAGTTTCGTTGGCGGGCAGTGCTGGTGATCAAGATGCTTTGACAAGGATCAAGAATCCTTGAATCTAAGCCTGTTCCGGCGTTTTGCTCCATGCCGAGTGTGGACTCGGTACCTGGTATCTGCGAAAATATCGCGCGCTAAAGATGGTGAGTTTTCCCCGAGGTGTAAAGAAAGCTTATAGGAGCATCAACATTGTGAATGATACGAGTTCAGCGGTTCTTCAGAAGTTAGATAGCAAGACGCGTGCCGTCGAGGAAGTCGGCAGTGTCGTGATTCGCTTCGTCGGTGATTCTGGCGACGGCATGCAGCTAACGGGTACCGAATTTTCGAAGTCGATTGCCCGGGCCGGCCACGATTTTTCCACCCATCCCGATTATCCTTCGGAAATTCGCGCTCCGACCGGTACCGTGTACGGCGTTTCCGGATATCAAATTCAGTTTGGTTCGACAGAGGTCTTTACTTCTGGCGATGCGCCGGACGTTCTGGTGGCGATGAACCCCGCCGCTCTGAAAACCAATATCCGCGATGTCAAGCATGGCGGAATGATCATCGCCAATTCCGGAGCATTCACCGAGGGCAATCTGGCCAAGGCAGGTTACAAGGACAATCCGCTGGGAGATGACAGTCTTGCGGATTTTCGGGTATACCCGATCGACATTTCCGAACTTACCGCACAGGCACTGAAAGATTCAGGCCTGTCGAAAAAAGAGGTCGGGCGCTGCAAGAATTACTACGCGTTGGGCGTGATGTTGTGCCTCTACAGCCGGCCTTTGGATGCGGAAGAGGGAAATATCCGCAAAAAGTTTACAAAGAAACCGGAACTCGCCGAAGCCAACATCACCGCATTGCGCGCCGGCTATGCTTACGCCGAAGCTACCGAGATGTTCGCTACCAACTACGAGGTTCGCCCCGCAACGAATATTCGCCCGGGCAAATATCGCAGCATTACGGGCAATCATGCCGCGGCACTGGGCTTTGCGGCTGCTTCCGAGCTGTCCGGGGTTCCGTTGTTCCTTGGCTCCTATCCAATCACGCCGGCTACCGAGATCCTGCAGGAACTTGCTGCATTAAAGCATTTCAATATCACGACCTATCAGGCTGAAGACGAGATCGCCGGCATCTGTTCGGCAATCGGCGCCTCCTATGGCGGTGCGCTCGGCATGACGACCACTTCCGGTCCCGGCATGGCATTGAAGACCGAGGCCATGGGGCTGGCGGTGATACTCGAGCTTCCGCTGGTCATCGTCGATGTGCAGCGTGCCGGCCCGTCGACGGGCCTGCCCACCAAGATTGAACAATCCGATCTGCTGCAGGCGCTATACGGACGTCATGGCGAATGCCCGATCCCGGTGATCGCCGCCAAATCGCCTTCCGACTGCTTCGACTGTGCCATCGAGGCGCATCGTCTCGCCGTGAAATACATGACGCCGGTGATTCTGCTGACCGACGGCGGCATCGGCAACGCCACCGAACCGTGGCGCATACCGGATCCGAAAAAACTGCCCAAGATCGATGTGAAGTTCCGCACCGATCCCGATGGATTCCAGCCCTACGCCCGCGACAAGAATCTTGCCCGTGCCTGGGTGCGTCCCGGTACGCCGGGCATGGAGCATCGTGTCGGCGGCCTGGAAAAGGATTTCCTCAGCGGCAATATTTCCCACGATCCGGAGAATCATCAACGCATGGTCGAAGTGCGTGCCGCCAAGGTCGCGGGTATTGCCAAGGAACTTCCTCCCTCCGTGGTGGAAGGACCGGCCAGTGGCGATGTGCTCATCGTCGGCTGGGGCAGCACCTATGGCTCCATCGTTCAGGCAAGGGAGAAGGCCGCGGCGGAAGGCAAATCGGTCGCTCAGGTCCATCTGCGCAATCTCAACCCCTTGCCGGCGGACCTGGGCGATATTATCGCCAAATACAAAAATATCCTGGTGCCCGAACTCAATCTCGGTCAGCTCTCGCGCCTGTTGCGCGAGCATTACCTGCGCGACGTCGTTGCCTTGAACAAGGTGCAGGGCAAGCCATTCAAAGTATCTGAAATCTACGATCGCATCGTGGATCTCTGCTGAGGAAACAACCATGAACCAGTTAACTGAACTAAAAGCGCTTACCAAGAAGGATTTCGAATCCAGCCAGGATGTACGCTGGTGTCCGGGGTGCGGCGACTATGCCGTGCTGTCGCAGATTCAGAAGCTGATGCCGACGCTCGGCATCCCGCGCGAGAATTTTGCCTTTATTTCCGGCATCGGTTGTTCCAGCAGGTTTCCCTACTACATGGAAGCCTATGGCATGCACAGCATTCATGGCCGCGCGCCGGCGATTGCCAGCGGCTTGAAAATTTCCAGACCCGAACTTTCCGTCTGGGTGGTGACTGGCGACGGCGATTCGCTTGCCATCGGCGGCAACCACTTCATTCATGCCATACGGCGCAACATGGGCTTGAAGATCATCCTGCTCAACAACCGTATCTACGGTCTGACCAAGGGGCAATACTCGCCGACTTCGGAGATTGGCAAGAAAACCAAGACATCCCCGCTGGGCAGTATTGATCGTCCGTTCAGTCCGGCCTCGCTGGCTTTGGGCGCCGGGGCCACTTTCGTCGCGCGTACTCTCGACGGCGACCTGAAGCATATGCAGTATGTGCTGGAGCGTGCCGCCAAGCATGAAGGTACTGCCTTCGTCGAAGTCCTTCAGAACTGCGTGGTGTTTAACGACGGCGCTTTCGACTACCTTAGCGACAAGGCTGAACGCGACGACAGACGCATCATGATGGAGCATGGCAAGCCATTGACTTTCGGCAAAGGCGGCGACAAGGGCATTCGTTTGCGCGGCTTCAAGCCGGAAATCGTCACCATCGGCAGCGACGGCGTCACCGCCGCCGACGTGATGGTGCATGATGAGAGCAGCGCCAATCCTGGCGGCGCGTTTCTGCTTTCCCAATTTGTGGCGCCTGACATGCCCGTACCGTTTGGTGTCTTCCGCGATGTCGAGCAGCCGGCCTATGAAGCTCTCAATCGCGATCTTGCTGCCGATACGCGTGCCAAGAAAGGTCCAGGCACTCTGGAAAAACTCTTCAATAGCGGCGATACCTGGACCATCGCCTAAATTTCAAATCAGCTTAAGGAAAATCAAAATGTCTCTAATGATTAATGCGGACGACTGCAACAGTTGTGCAGCTTGCGAATCCGAGTGCCCCAACGATGCGATTTCGGAAGGCGACACCGCGTACACAATCAATTCGGATAAATGCACCGAGTGTGTCGGTCATTTCGATGAATCGCAATGTGTGGCTGCATGTCCCACTGAGGCCATCGTGCCTGATACAAATCACAGCGAAAGCAAGGATGATTTGCTCAAGAAATATCAGCGGCTGACAGCCTGATACGGGCAACCGGCTGATAGACTTTTGGCCAAATCAATCGGGGACAGGCGGTGAAGTTCAAAAGCCTGTCCCCGATGTCGTTTTGAAGTTGCGGTAGTTGTGGCGCTTTTTGTTTGGCGCCAAGCAAGGTGATTTTCAAGGATTTTGCCATGACATATGAGCACTTAAACGTCGAGACCAGGGGCCGGGTCGGTCTTGTCACTTTGAACCGGCCGGCCAAGTTCAATGCGCTGTGCGACGGGTTAATGAATGAACTGACTGCCGTATTGGATGCCTTCGACGTGGATGACGGCATTGGCTGCGTCATTATCACGGGGTCCGAGCGTGCCTTTGCGGCGGGGGCAGACATATCTGAGATGCAGGA
This sequence comes from Georgfuchsia toluolica, assembly GCF_907163265.1. Classification (NCBI taxonomy): domain Bacteria; kingdom Pseudomonadati; phylum Pseudomonadota; class Betaproteobacteria; order Nitrosomonadales; family Sterolibacteriaceae; genus Georgfuchsia; species Georgfuchsia toluolica. Next base: position 941,402 of record NZ_CAJQUM010000001.1, on the reverse strand, counting down.
TTTAAGTTTCATGGAAGCTTACAAAACCAATTTCATTACCAGAAATTGGGAGCGGTTAAGGACATTCCGAAAACCGGTTATTGCGGCTGTAGCCGGTTTCGCATTTGGCGGCGGCTGCGAACTGGCCATGATGTGCGACTTCATCATTGCTGCCGAGAATGCCGTTTTTTCCCAACCAGAAATCGCCCTCGGCGTTCTTCCTGGTGGGGGTGGGACGCAGCGCCTGCCGCGGGCAATCGGCAAGGCCAAGGCGATGGAACTCTGCCTGACCGGACGACGCATGGATGCAAGGGAAGCGGAAGCCGCCGGCCTGGTGGCGCGGGTAGTCCCGCTGGAAAAGCTGATGGAAGATGCGCTGGCCACGGCCGAAAAAATCGCATCTTTCTCCCTACCGGCAACCATGATGGTGAAGGAGTGCGTCAATCGCGCCTTTGAGAGCAGTCTGTCCGAGGGAATCCTGTATGAGCGCAGGACATTCCAATCGGCATTTGCCACCAGGGATCAGAAGGAAGGCATGACTGCCTTCGTGGAAAAGCGCAAGCCGGGGTTTGTTAACGAATAAGCTGTTTCGCGAGTTCATCCGCTACCGCGTCGGCGGTTTAGTTCAACGTTCGAATTCACTGGACCTGCGCGGAAAGCCGCGCAGGTCCAGTGAATTGATGGGTTATGCCTTTGTATCACCGATAGCCTTAGCGAGAGCGACCTTGGCATATCGGACTTTACTTTCGCGCTCCTTCCGTTCGAGTTTTCCGTCAAGAATGAGTTCGATGCCGATACGCAAGGTATCGAAGTGAGCAAGACAGTCTTCTTCTGAAAGCTCATGGATTCCCTTGCTAAGCAGGGAGTACATCTCCGGATGCTCAACCAGAAACGGGGGCAAGTGTTTTTTTAAGAGTGCAAGCCTTTCTGCCATCCGCGATTGCGTATAGGTGTCTTCATTCCAGCCATCATCAGTGCTAGTTTCAGCACGGGCATCGTCAGGAGAAATTCAAGCGGTGCCGGAATTGGTTTATTGATCATGGCGATCAGTTTGGTTGAAAGGCATACTTTGAATTAGCACATTGATGCCGGGGTAAATGGCCAATGTCGGGGAAAAAGCTCGATGTCTGAAGAAAGGTTTATCCGGACAGGAAGGATCGCCAACTATTCAGGGCGCATCCTGCCATTATGCTAAATGAGATGTCAGCCTGGACGGCTAGCAGCCCGAGTGGTTTCCGGATTTTCCTGAAGGGGGTTGGACTTGCTGATGGTGCCGGAGCCGGAATCGAAGTGCGCCCGCAATGCCTTGCCATCAGCGGATATGCATAATCGCGATTTTGTATATGCCCCCAAATATGCCCCCATGCCCCTTCTGCTAGGCAATCTGTTTGGGTTTTACAGCATCCCTATCAATCGGGCCGCATGCACGCAAAACAGGCCGTCTTTCGCCTCTTCCACCTCGTTTATCCAACCCTGGATCAGTTCGTAGGTTCGCCAGTGCATTCCCTTGGGCCTTTCACCATTCGGGCCTAGTTTCGCCTCCAGCTTCCATTGCTTACGCCACATTCTGTCAATGCCATCCCCTGTTTCCGTCATATAGGCCAGGTTCAAACACTTGCGACAGGCATAGCGCCCGCCTCTCGCGCCGAAATAGACCACGGCACAGCGCCGCCCGCATTGAGGGCAAAGAAACCATTTCCGATACCCGCCGAAATGGCATGGCGTTCGGTCTATCCAAAGCGAACACGTTACCGGCATGGGATCGCCGCTATAAGGTGTCCATTGATAGTCAAGCGTTATGCAATCGTACTTAATCCGTACCATGACGCTCCCGGCCCTGTCGCCATAATTGGTTGTCCAGGCCCAACTAAAGCACATGCCGGGAGACAGCCGGTTTCTTCGATGCAGTTGGCGAATATCAAGGGCCAATGATTGTTCGCACTTGCGCCGCCAGCCGGGCCTGCCCGCGCCGTATCTCGATCCACCTTTAGCCATTTTCGCCCCCCACAGAATCACAAATCATTAGCAAATCTTCATTGCACCCATTGTTTCAATTACGTTCTACCGCCGCAGCTTTTCTGTCTTGATTCTTGCAGCATGCGCCCGCGTTTTTTCGTTTCGTCCTTGGTGTGTTTCCTTATCAATCCATACACCCCTACATGGTATTAATTCATAGTCGGCATTTCTTGCCGGGGTACTTCCTGCATTTTCTGCTGGAAGTCATGGGGTGAAACTGCACTTTCTGCTGGAGCTTTCCTGCACTTTTTGCCGGGTGCTTTTTTCTCCGCACCCGGTTCCCAGTGTCGCCACGCGCATGACTCAAACCCATCAAGGAATAATCCCTCGCGCTGCTTGATGGGCAACCATGTCACGGCGTACTTTGCCCAGACCTTGTTCACTCCATGGCTGCGCGTGCGATAGATAAACCCATGGCTGATTAATTCCTGAATTGCTGCGCGCAAGGTATGTTCGCTCCCGAAGCCGTAACGCTTGCACCACGAAAAGGCGGCTTGCAAATGACCGTTGTTGTCTTTGGTCGATTGGCGCACGATCAGGATCAGCAGGGCGCGGGCGGAAAAACTCAAGTCGGCATAGGCCGGACTGTCCAATACGCGATGCTCGATTGAGGCGTAGGGATGTGCCAGCGGCTTTCTTTCGGCGTATCGCTTTGCCATGGCCTACCCTTCCGCAAGCCGTCGCAGGTAGCAATAAAGCCCCCACAATTCGCAGACAGTCATCGCGGCAACATCAGCGCCTATGCCAAGGTGCGAGAAACGCACCAGAAGGCCCCGCAGGGCCTCTAGCCAGTTGTCGTTATTCATGCCCGCCCCTACGCTGCGCGGGCGGCTACAGAGGCGCTTTCGGCTTGCTTGCGGCCTTGCAGGACATAGAGGGCGATGCAATGCGGGCGGCCTATGTCGCTATGCTCTATGCGGCGCAAGGTACGGATGTCCCAGCCCAGTTCCCGCAATTCCTGAATCCGCCCAGCAGGGTGCGGCACGTCAAGATGCGTGCGCGCCTCGAATGTCGAAATGGGAAAATAGCGCAGGGCGGCCAGCATTCTTTGCTGATGCGATGCGCTGGTTTCGCCTTTATACTGGTCGCGGATTTTGTTGAGCTGTGCAACCTTCGCCTCGCCTGTCAGCGGGGCGATTTCTTTTGTGCTGGTCGTTCCCATCGCGCCCGCCTTCATTTCGCCACCTCCGCAATCAAGGCGTGAATGTCGGCAGCTTTCCATGCGGTAGTGCGCGGCCCCAGCTTTACCGGCTTGGGCGCTTTGCCACTACGTACCCATGCCCACCAGGTAGAGCGGCTGACGGGGATCAGGGATAGGATTTGCGGGAGCCGGATAAATCCGGCTTGATGATTTGAATGTGTTTGCATCGTCTTGACTCCAAGTAAGGCTCATGTGAGCCGACGATGCAGTATGTAGAAGGCGCTACACCCGATAGCCCCAATTACTGTCGCAAGAATCGTAATTACGGTGCAGCTATTCGATACGCTCTTTCGATTGAAGCTCATAGGCTTCTCTGATGTACCCAGCCAGTGTCTTTTCGTCTAAATTAATTTCGGTGATTTCCTTCATTGCCTTGGCCGCCTCATAAGGTTTTCTCGGGTCAAAGCCCGGAATGCCATGCATGGCTAACAACATGATCAAACGTAAGTAATTATTTCGCGTTCTAGGATTAATCGGTTTCCCTGTGCTATCCCCTCTCGGCGTTTCTGTTGAGGGAATAAGCCCATTTTCCTCAGCCCAGTCTAGCCATGGCACAACGTAGCCCTTAGATTGCACCCAATCGACGTAATATTTTGGCGGGTTGTGCGATGGATGGTTACCACTTTCCCAGATTCTTAATAACTCAGACTGCAGGAGCTGTGCAAACATCATTCCGCCCAAGTCGGCTTTTCGTGTCCTTTGTTTTCCATCAAGCGTAGAGAGTTTACTTGGGCAATTTGGAGAAACGTCAATTCCATATGCAGACTCTGGAACGATTCCCAACAAAAGCCATAGTGCTTCTTGGTAGTCCCAGTTATCCATCCTGAAAAAAAACTTTAGACAAAACGGCTCACCCATTGGGTCATCGAAATTCCAAAGATACTCTTCCATCCAAAATGCCCCTTTTGCACCCCTTGATTCAGGAGCCGCGCCAGCCCGCCAAGGGTCGCGGGGTTTCGGGGATCAGCCTAGGCGCGGCTTTATCGTTATGCCATATTACCGTGTAACGGTATCACTTCCGCGCCCGCCTTGATCTTGTCGAGATAGTCCGCCCATTGCTGCATCATTTTGCGCCGCTCTACCAAATGCGCCGTCCGGTTATAGGCTCTGCCATTCGGATCGCGTACCGCATGGGCCAGTTGATGTTCTATGTAATCAGGCCGGAAGCCCAAGATTTCATCCAGTATTGTGCGCGCCATCGCCCGGAATCCATGCGCTGTCATTTCGTCGCGGGTGCTGAATCCCATGCGCCGTAGGGCCGCGTTGATCGTGTTGTCGGATATGGGCCGCTCACTGCTACTGACAGTGGGGAATACATAGCGCCCCTTGCCCGTGAGCGGCTGAATCTCGCGCAGGATCGCCACCGCCTGCAATGAGAGTGGCACCAGATGCGGCATGCGCATTTTCATTTTCTCGCCGGGAATATTCCACTCCCCTTTGTCCAGGTCGATCTCCGACCATTCGGCATGCCGCAGTTCGCCGGGACGGACGAACACCAAGGGAATGAGGCGCAGTGCGCAATGCACGATCAGGGAGCCTTTGTAGCCGTCCAGCGCCCGCAGCAGTTCCCCCACCTTGACCGGATCGGTAAGCGCCGCTCTATGGCGCTGTTGCTCAGGTGCCAGCGCCCCTTTCAGATCGCCGGTTATGTCGCGTTCGCAGCGCCCCGTGGCAATGGCATAGCGCATGATCTGGCCGACGTATTGATGCACCCGCTTTGCGGTATGGATCGCCCCGCGCGATTCGATGCGGCGCAAGGTCGCCAGCAATTCGGAGGCGCGTATTTCGGCAATCGGTCTAGACCCCAGCCAAGGGAAAAGATTGTTTTCCAGTTGCGCCCGCACCTTGTCGATATGCTTGGGCGTGAATTCAGCGGCGTGCAATGCCAGCCATTCGCGGGCGATGGCTTCAAGGCTGTTTTCTGCTGATAGCTTGTCTACCGCCTTTTTCAGCCGCCGTTCAGCGGCGGGATCGCGCCCCTCGCTGAGTTTGTCTTTTTCCCTGGCGGCATTTGCGCGGGCCTTCCTGGGCGATACCCTGGGATAGACGCCAAGCGCAAGCCGCTTTTCCTTGCCCGCGTGCCGGAACTTCAAGCGCCAGTATTTCGCCCCGGAAGGCAGCACTTCCAGATACAGGCCGCCGCCGTCAAAAATGCGATATGGCTTTTCTTTGGGGGCGGCGTTCTTGCATTCCAAATCAGTAAGCATTTAGCACCTCTGGGGGGCATATTTTTTGGAATAACACATGGTCATGACTTATGCCCCCAATTATGCCCCCTTGTGCCCCCGGATTGCAATGGCCTTGACTGGATGCTGTCGGACTATCTACCAATGAAAAAGCCCGTGGCTAGCGGGCTTTATGGACTTCATCGTACTACGTTGGATTTATTCTTGGTGCCCGGAGCCGGAATCGAACCGGCACGCCGCGTTAGCAGCGAGGGATTTTAAGTCCCTTGTGTCTACCAATTTCACCATCCGGGCGGTGAGCGCGCGGATTCTACCCTCCGTGCGTAATAAGTGTGGGCGTACCCCGCCTATTGATGCGATAACCTGATGTTTGAACCGCACCCCTCACCCCAGCCCTCTCCCAATGGGAGAGGGAGAAATCAGCGGCACGATGGAGTTGATACTTCATCGTGCCGGATCAATTGATCTGCGGTGGTGGTCGCAGCCGGTACTGCTCGCGGCCTTCCGGCTCGTGATAGATGCGGATCAGGATTTCGCCGAGCAGACCGATGGCGATGAGTTGCGCGCCCATCAACACAAGCATGACGCCGAGCAGCAGCAGGGGACGGCCGCCGATGTTCTCGCCGAGCAGTTTGAGCACGGCGAGATAAGCGCAAATGCCCAGGCCCGGCACCAGCATCCACAGGCCGACGCCGCCGAAGGCATGCAGCGGCCGATGCAGGTAGCGCAACATGAACTTCATCAGCAGCAGATCGAGAACAACGCGGAAGGTGCGATCGATGCCGTACTTGCTGACGCCGCGCGTGCGGGCATGGTGGCGCACCGGCACTTCGAGAATTTTCGCCCCGGCTTCGAAAGCAAGCACGGGAATAAAGCGGTGCAACTCGCCGTACAGGCGGATGCTGCGGATCAGTTCGGTGCGATAGGCCTTGAGCGCGCAGCCGTAGTCGTGCAGTTCGACGCCGGTGACCTTGGCGATCAGCCGGTTGGCGATCATCGACGGAATCTTGCGATTGACGGCGGCATCCTGCCTGTCCTTCCTCCAACCCGAGATCATGTTGATGTCGCTGCGCTGTTCCAGGGTGCGGATCAGTTGCGGAATGTCGAGCGGATCGTTTTGCAAGTCGCCGTCCAGCGTGACCGTGTAGCGGCCCTGCACGGCATCGAAGCCGGCTTGCAGGGCGGCGGTCTGGCCGTAATTGCGCATCAGGTAGCGCGGTTTGAGCCACGGCGTGCTGGCGGCGAGTCCGGCCAGCACCTGCGCCGAATCGTCGCGCGAGCCGTCGTCGACGCAGATCAGTTCGAAGCTGAATCCGGAGGGCGTCATTGCCGCGCTGACGCGGGCGACGAGGTCGGGCAGGTTTTCCTGCTCGTTGTAGACCGGAATGACGATGGAAACGTCGCAGGAATAGGTTTCGTTCATGATCGAATGATATTGCGGTTTTGGTGCGCGCGATACCCCGCACGATACCCATTGCGCAGCGCAAGCGCCAGCATGACGGACATCAGCAGCGGATCGAGCAAGGTATCCCAGAAATTGCTGGATTCAAGCAGCCCGGCGCGCCAGGCCAGCAGGTCGATGGCCAGCAGCCAGAGGCAGAGCGGCTGCCCGCGCCACCAGGCGATCAGCGCAATGGCGCCGAGCGCCGCAAGCAGAACGGCAGGTTGATAGCCGAGGCGATAAAGGTCGATATTCCACGGTCCCAGCGCGCTGGCATAGAGCGCAAGCGAGAGCAGGGCGATGGCAACGGGTACACGCCAGCCGTGGCGCAAGGCAGCCGGGGCACTGCCCATATAGGCCAGCACCAGCAATTGCAGGGCAGTGATGCTGGGATCGCCCCACAGGCCGCGCAGTGCCATCGCCAGCGAGACGCCTTCAGGCAGGGGCAGCAGCGCCAGCAATGCGGCGAGGATGGCAACGATGCGCGAGCGAAGCCCCAGCGAGGTCAGCAACCAGGCGACGATCAACACCTGTGCCAGCAGCATTAGTGTTTTCCCTTCGACTCGAATCCAGTACCGCTCGAAGAGCGGTCTGTACTCGTCACCTCCCCCACTTGGCGGGGGAGGTCGGGAGAGAGTGCCAATGGATGCATAAGCTTTCCATCCAAGTCTCCTGAATGGAAAGCGACATGCTTGATCGCTTCACGTTTCCAGGTATAGGCCAGATGAACAATGCCAGCATCATCCTGCAGCAGCGCGGGATAGGAAAACTCCTCATCCGCTGCGCCTTGCTCAACGATGATGGGCGCCGACCAGTGGCGGCCGTCGTCGCGCGAACGCAGCAAGGCGAGCCGGCTGCGGTTCTCTTCAAGCGGATTGCAGGCCAGCAGCAAGCTGCCGTCGGCAAGGCGGAGTAGGGCGATGGCGGCATTCGGATTGGGAATCGCGGTCGCTGCCGCGGGCAACCAGTGGCTGCCGGCCGCTTCGCCGTATGCGCGCCGAATGCGCTGCGCCGGCCCGGCGTCGCGCAACAGCGCGAGGACGCGATGCTCATCGAGTGCTACCGTGGCCGGTTGCAACGTGCCGGCGCTATCGGGAATGCGGGCCTGGTCGATCAGTGTCAGATTCGCATCAAAGCGCAGCCATTCCGGGCGTTTGTTCAGAAACTCGTGATAAGCGGGCAGGGCGATGCCGCCGTCCGCCAGCGCCAGCGGCGGGTTGCGTACCAGTGTCGACAGGTTCCAGAACGGCGAACTAACGATGCGTGTCGCTGCGCTCCAGTGCTGACCGCCGTCATTCGACTGCATATGGTTGATGGCGCTGCCGGCCCAGCCGCCATAAGACACGCTGACGAACCACAGGTGCAATACGTTGCGCGGGTCGCGCCACAGCAGCGGATTGCCGAGCTTGCGGATCAGGCGTTGCGTGTCGTGCTCGATGCGCTGCCGGTCGACAATGCGCTGCGGCGCGCTCCATGTGTTTTTGTCATACACCGAACTGTAGATGGCAACATCGCCCGCGCCTTCGCGGCTGCCGGCAAACCAGGCCGCGATCAAGCCGCCGTCGCTGCGTTGGGCAAGGGTGACGGCATGCGCGCTGGCGGCGGCGCGCGGCAGCAATTCGGCATGCGGCGCGGCGTTGATGGGCGACGTTGTTGCAGACCTGGCCGGTGCTGGCGCGGTGAAAGCGGCAGCGGACAGCGGCTGTAGCCGTGGCCAGCACCACACGAGCGCAACGGCGAACAGGAGCAGCGGCAACGCTTGCCGCTTCATGGTTCTACCTGATAAACGCGGATGGTGGACATCAGCGGCGCGGCGGAGCGCGCATCCCAGGCGAGTTGCCAGTCATCGCGGGTCGCGCCTTCGCGGGCGAAGCGAATGCCTGAACCGGCCGAAGTCAAGGCACGATATTCGAACAGCGGCCGCGCGTTGGCGCCGAGTTCCTGCAACTGCGCTTTCATGCTTACGGTATCTTCGGCGCGCAGCATGATCAGGGCATCTCGGCCAAGGTCGGCGCGCGTGAGCCGGTTGGTCTGGTGCAGTGGACGCCGGCTCAGGATCGGCAGCAGCGCGGGCTGCGGGCCGGCGAACAACGTTACCTGGCGCTCGTGCGACAGATCCAGCACCTGTTGTGGCACCGCATTGACTTCGAGCGCAGGGAAAGCCAGTCCCCAACCGATGCTCCACAACAGGGCCGCCGAGGCGATGAGATGCTTTGCGCCCAGCGCCGGACGCCACCAGGCCCAAAAAAAATACGCCAATGGAATTACCAGCCACCACCAGCCGCCGCGTTCGAAGCGCCACAACAGAACGACAAGCGCCAGCGCCAGCAACCCTGGCAACAGGCTGCCGAGGCGCCGGGTCCATGGCGGCGCGTGAGTGTCGAGGTGGATGGCGGCGAGCAGTGCCAGCGGCGCCAGGGAACCGATCAGGTAGCGCTCGAAAGTACGGATCAAAAAGAACGGCAGCAGGGTAAACAGCAGCCACAGGCCGAGCAGGCGGATATCGGCTTCATGGCGCCGGCTCCACAAGGCGTGCACGGCGATGAAACTCCAGGGTAATGACAACGTGATGATGCCGATCAGCGGATCGGCCGAGATGCTCAACAACTGGCGCGCTTCAAGCTCATCCTGCGTCGCGGCGGCGAGTTCCACGCCGTAATGCTGGCGCACGTAGAGGAACCAGTACAGGGGCAGCGCCAGTGCCATGACAGCAAGCAGGCCGTGCCACCACCAGCGGCCGAACATGAGTTCGCGCGGCTCGCGGAAAAACAGCAAAGCCAGCAGTCCCGCGCCGAAGACGACGACGGCGATCGGGCCCTTGGTCAACAGGGCGGCGGAAAGACAGAGCGCGCTGGCGATAAGCCAGGGCCAGGCGAGGAAATGGTGCTTTTCCTCCGGCAACGGCGACAGGGGTGATGGTTGCAGCCAGCGCAGGTAGCAGCAGAAGGCAGCGGCCGAGAGCGCGGCCACGGGTACGTCGAGCATCAAGCGCCGCGATTCGGATTCGATGCCGCCCATGCCGATCAATATGCCGGCGGCAATCAGTCCGGTTTGCAGGGAGCCGGTAAAGCGTTTGCCGAGCCAGGTGACACAGCCCAGCAGCAGCAGGGAAAAGGCTATGGTGACGCCGCGCGCCGCAGCGAGCGAAGGACCGAAGACTTCGAAGCTGGCGCGCGCGGTCCAGTAGATGAAGGGCGGTTTCTTGAGGCGTGGCGCGCCGTCGATGAAGGGCACCCACCAGCGATGCTCCTGCATCATGTCGAGCGGGATGCGCAGTCCGAGCAGGTATTCATCCTTGCCGGTGAGTCCGGTCGGCGCAGCGATGCCGAGGCCGAGGATCAGCGCGGCAAGCAGCATCAACAGGAGAAGTTTGAGGGGGCGCATTTCTACGTCTTTGTCATTTCCGCGCAGGCGGGAATACCCTGAAGGACACACATCCAGGGGCTTGTGGTCAAAAAAGACGCTGGGTCCCTGCCTGCGCGGGGACGACGGTTAACGGCCGGCATCGGCGAGAAATTCCGGCCCTTGCAGCAGCAAGTTTCCCGAGCGGCCCGGGATTTCGCCCTGTAGAACCTCGTGCCGCGGCAATTCGTCGACGGCAATTCCGGCATAGAGTTTTTGCAGGCTCACCAGTTCATAACCCTGCTGTTTCCAGCCAAGCAGCAGACGTTCGAACATCGGCGCCAGCTTCATGCCTTCGAGTTCCGCATGCAGCGTATATACATGCCCGGTGGCAGGAGGGCTTTCAGTGAGTTCGAGCAAGCGCTCATGCACATTGTCCTCGACGACGTTATCGACCCCGATCAACTCGTCGAGCGTCGGCAGCGTGGTGGGCAACTGCGGGCAATGCACGACCTCCGCATTCCAGACCGGCATGAAGGGATGGCTGCCGCGGCAATCGGAGGCGTAGTGAAAACCGAGCCGTTGCGTCATGCGCAGCGCATGACGGTTCATCTGCCAGCCGGCGGCGCCGTGAACTATGGGTTCCGTGCCGAACACATCGGTAAACTGCGTGCAGGCCAGCCTCATTTCGTGCTCGGTCCAATCCATGTCGGCGCCGACCACGCCATCCTGCCATTTGACGTGATCCCAGCAATGGATGCCGACTTCAAAGCCGGCATCGCGTACGCCGCGCAGGATGTCGGCGCAGCCGCGCCCTATATCGGGTCCCGGCAGCAGGGTGCCATACATCAATGTCTTGAGGCCATAGTGCGAGACCACCGAGGTACGCGACACTTTCTTCATGAAGCCGGGGCGAAAGGCGCGGCGGATGGCACGGCCGGTATGGTCGCGTCCGAGCGAAAAGAGGAAAGTGGCGTCGGCGCCGTGGCGGTGCAGGATCTCCACCAGATGTGGTACGCCCTGCAGTGTGCCGCGAAAGGTATCGACGTCGATCTTGAGCGCGAGTAAAGGCATAAAAGCTGTTCACCACAGAGTACACAGAGGACGCAGAGGAATACAACAGACGATATGCTTTTCCTCTGTGTACTCCGCGTCCTCCGTGGTAAAGATTTTTAATCCATCAGTTTCCGTGCTTCGGCCACGTCGCAGCGATAGGTCTCGAAAATGCCGCGCAGGGCGTCCTCGAAGGTCACCTTGGGCGCCCAGTCGAGGTCGGTCATGGTATTGGTGATTTTCGGCACGCGATGCTGTGTGTCCTGATAGCCCTTGCCGTAATACTCGCCCGAAGTGGTTTCGAGTACCTTCACCTTGGCGACGCTATCGGCATATTCCGGGTATTGCTTGGCAAGGTCAAGCATCAGGGTGGCGAGTTCGCGGATCGAGTAATTGTTGTTCGGGTTGCCGATGTTGTAGATCTTGCCGTCGGCGATGCCATTCTTGTTGGCGATGATTTTCATCAGCGCGTCGATGCCGTCGGAAACATAGGTGAAGGAGCGCTTCTGGGCGCCGCCGTCCACCAGCTTGATCGGCTCGCCGCGCACGATGTGGCCGAGGAACTGGGTGATGACGCGCGACGATCCTTCCTTCGGCGTGTGGATCGAATCGAGGCCGGGACCGATCCAGTTGAAGGGGCGGAACAGCGTGTATTGCAGTCCTTCCTGCTGGCCGTAGGCGGCAATCACGCGGTCCATCATCTGCTTGGCGCAGGAGTAGATCCAGCGCGGCTTGTTGATGGGGCCGAGGATCAGCTCGGAGTTTTCCGGGTCGAATTCGGGATCCCTGCACATGCCATAGACTTCCGAGGTCGAGGGGAAGATGACGCGCTTCTTGTACTTGACTGCCTGGCGGATGATCGGCAGGTTGGCTTCGAAGTCCAGTTCGAAGACGCGCAGCGGTTCCTTGACGTAAGTCGCCGGCGTGGCGATGGCGACCAGCGGCAGGATCACGTCGCACTTCCTGACGTGGTACTCGATCCACTCCTTGTTGATCATGATGTCGCCCTCGAAGAAATGGAAGCGAGGGTTGTCGAGCAGGTCGGCGAGCCGTTCGCTGTTCATGTCCATGCCATACACGGACCAGTCCGTGGTGGCGAGGATGCGCTGCGACAAGTGGTGGCCGATGAAGCCGTTGACGCCGAGGATGAGGATTTTTTTCATGGTCAGATCAATTCAGGGGAATCGGATTTGCCCCGAGGTGGTCAAGCAGCGAGCCGGGGTCAATGGCTTCGTCGTCCAGTGTCAGGGACAGGATTCTAACAAGCCCGCCATCGCCGCAGCGTGCGAACAGGCTGCCCTCCTTCAGGCAGAGTTGCGGTTTGCCGGCCTCCTCGCGCTGTCCGGGCAAGCCCAGACTACGTGTGATGAGCAGACGGTGGCCGGCAAAATCGCAGAAAGCGCCAGGATAGGGCGGCGCCACGGCGCGGATCAGGTTGTGCACTTCATGTGCGGACTTGCTCCAGTCGATGCGTCCGTCCTCGGGCTTGCGCCCGCCGAAGTAACTGCCGGCCTTGAGATCGGGCAACACATGCGGCGCAGTACCCGCGATCAGTTGCGGCAAGATGTCGTATAGCGCGATCTCCGCTGCCAGGGTGATTTTGTTGAATACCTCGCCCGCCGTATCGTCGGGCAGGATGGGGATGGCCTGCTGGGCGACGATTCCACCGGCATCGGGTTTTTCCACCATGCGGTGCAGCGTGGCGCCGGTTTCGTGCTCACCATGGAGCACGGCCCAATTGACCGGCACCCGGCCGCGGTACTTGGGCAACAGCGAGCCATGCATGTTGTAACCGCCGCGCCGGGGCAGCGCCAGCAACGCGGATTTCAGCATCAGCCGGTAATAGAAGGAGAAGAAAAAATCCGCGTTCAATGCGCGCAGGCAGGCCACGAACTCGGGTGTGTTCGGGTCGTCAGGCGCCGCCACCGGGATGCCGTATTCACGCGCGATATCGGCCACGCACTCGAACCAGATGTTCTCGTTGGGATTGTCTTCATGGGTGACGACCAGCGCCACGTCGACACCGCGGGCAAGCAGTACGCGCAGGCAGCGCGCACCGACGTTGTGGTAGGCGAAAACGACGGCTCGGGTCATGCAAAACCCCAAGGCAAAAACAGTTTAGCCACAGAGATCACAGAGAACACAGAGGAAACCTATTAAGAATTACCACTATCCATCACATTGCCGGTCATTCCCGCGCAAGCGGGAATCCAGCATCTTTCGGCGCAGAGACACTGAGTTCCCGCTTTCGCGGGGAAGACGGCATTTGTGGCGGTTGCCATTCATTACCGTGAAGCTCAATAAAACAAAGTTCATATCTCTGTGACCTTTGTGTCCTCTGTGGCTTGCTTTTCAAGAATCGCCCCAATTCTGTAGCGCGGCCGATGCCGTACCTGCTGATAAATCCGGCCGATGTATTCGCCGAGCAGGCCGACGCCAAACAGCGTCAGGCCGATGAGAAAGAAGGCAATGCCAAATAGCGTAAACACACCTTCCGCTTCCGGCCCGTAGGTCAGGCGGCGAATGAAGAGGAACACCACGAATAATGCCGAAAGCATTGAAATGCTGATGCCCAGCATGGAGAAGAATTGCAGCGGCACCAGCGAGAAGCTGGTCATCAGATCGAAGTTGAGGCGGATCAGCGCGTAGAGTGAATACTTCGATTCGCCGGCATGGCGCTCCTCGTGCGCGACTTCGACTTCGGCCGGCCGTTGCGCGAAGGAATAAGCCAGCGCCGGGATGAAAGTGCTGACTTCCTTGCAACTGTTGATGGCTTCGACGATGTCGCGCGAATAGGCGCGCAGCATGCAGCCCTGGTCGGTCATCTTGATATGTGTGATGCGCTCGCGCAGACCGTTCATGGCCTTCGATGCATGGCGGCGAAAAGCGCTGTCCTGGCGCTGCTGGCGGATCGAGCCGACACAGTCGTGGCCTTCGCGCACCTTCTCCACCAGCTTGCCGATTTCCTCGGGCGGATTCTGCAGGTCGGCATCGAGCGTGACGATAATGTCGCCGCGCGAGTGTTCGAAGCCGGCCATGATGGCCATGTGCTGGCCGGCATTCGAGGCGAGCAGGATGACGCGCGTGACGTCAGGCCGTTGCTCGAATTGTCCGCGCAGCACAGCAGCGGAACGGTCGCGGCTGCCGTCGTCGATGAAAATGATCTCGTACCCGGTGTTCAGCGCATCGAGTGCTGGATAGAGCCGGTCAAACAACGCCGGCAACCCGGCTTCCTCATTATAAACAGGGATGATGACAGAGAGTTCGGGGTTGCCCATGGCTTAGTGGTCGAGTACCGAGATGAGTGCAGCGCAGACGCGATCGACATCAGCATCCTGCATGGCCGGGAAAAGCGGTAGTGTAACGGTTCTCAGACCTACGTCTTCGGCATGCGGGAAGTCGCCTTGCTTGAAGCCGAAGGGACGGTAAAGGCTGAACAAATGCAGCGCCGGGTAATGTACGCCGACACCGATACCCAGTTCCTTCATCCTGGCGATGAACCGGCCGCGGTCGGTAGCCTTGGGCAGCAGCACCTGGAACATGTGCCAGTTGGAATTGGTGAAATCCTCCAGTGGCAGGCCAAGACCCAATGAACTATCGAGTTGCGCAAAATAACGTTGCGCCAGATGGCGACGGCGCGTGGTGAATTCCCCGAGATGCTTCATCTGGCCGAGGCCGATGGTAGCGGCGATGTCGGTCAGGTTGAACTTGCCGCCCAGCACGTCGACGTCCATGCCACCGTCGGGGAAGCGCTTGACGCCTTGCAGGCGCAAGCGCTCGCAAAGTGACGGATCGACATCGAAGGGAAGCACCAGGGCGCCGCCTTCCGCAGTGGTGAGGTTCTTGTTGGCGTGGAAACTGAAGGCGACGAAATCGCCAGTTGTTCCAATGGGAACCCCATTCCAGGACGCACCGAAGGATTGTGCCGCGTCCTCAATCACGCGCAGATCATGCGGGATGGCAATCGTATAAAGCTGGTCGCGGTCGACCGGCAGGCCGGCCAGATCAATCGGGATGATCGCTTTGGTCTTGGGCGTGATGGCGGCTTCTATACGATTCAGGTCGATATTGCGCGTGATGGGATCGATATCGACCAGCACCGGCGTCGCGCCGACTTCGAGAACCACATTGGCGGTGGCGACCCAGGTCAGCGGCGTGGTGATGACCTCGTCGCCCGGGCCGATGCCGGCCAGGCGCAGGGCCACTTCCAGGGCTGCGGTACCCGAATTGAAGGCGCGCACGACGCGGCCGCCGCAATGTTCCGATAGCGCGGCCTCAAAGTCCTGCACCTTGGGGCCGCTGGTGATCCAGCCCGAGCGCAGCACTGACACTACTTCGGCGATAGTCTCTTCATCAATCGAAGGACGCGTGAATGGCAGAAACTCCTCACTCCTCACTCTTCACTCCTCACTGTACTTTTACGATTTGGCAACGAGAACTACACCAACCACGATGAAGCCGATGCCGAGCATTTTCTGCATCGCCAGCGGTTCGCCGAACCAGTAATAGGCGATGACGGCATTGACGACATAGCCGATCGAGAGCATCGGATAGGCAACGCTGACCGGGACACGCGACAGGGCCATGATCCAGACCACCAGACTGATGGCATAGCAGGCCATGCCGCCGAGGATGTAGGGCTGGAAGGCGATCTTCATGCCGATCGGAATCACATTGTCGAGATGGAACTCGAAATGGCCGACAACGTTGGTGCCGGCTTTGAGCAGCAGTTGCGCGCAGGCATTGAGCAGCACGCCGGTGAGGACGAGGGCAAAGGCGATGGGGCTCATTGGGTTGCTCTTTCGCAGGGCTGTCCCAAGAAAGAGTCAGCCATTGAAGCAGACGCCGCGTTTTGTGCGGCGGAACATCCGTCACCCCCGCTCCTGGAGCGGGGGGTGGGGGGGGAGTTATTTTTCCTTACGATGACATTCCGGGTGTCGCGGGCGATTTCGCTCATGGGCAGTTGTTCGGCGGCGAGGCCATTGTAATTGTCGATCGACATGATGGCGAAGGCATCACGATCGCTGGCCCAGCGCTGCTTGAATTCAGCCGTGGTCGGTACCCATTTGTCCGGTTCCTGTTTTATGCCAAAAGCAAGTTCACCCTGGTAATTGACGAGTGTTACGGTGCGCTTGATGTAGAAGGGCAGGGTCTGTTCGTATTTATTCACGCTGTAGAACGGTACGCCGGGGGTTAGCAGCGGTTTGACCTGAGTCGCGACATGGAAAGCGGAGTTTGACAGCGCCAGATTTTGGTGACCCAGCAATGTGCCAAAACCGGCGATCGTTGCACCCACCGCCAGAGCCAGCAGAGCGGCGGCATTATGCTGTTTCACCGTCAGCAGCATGGCGGCAAAGATTGCCGCGAGCAGTAGTGTGCTCGACGTCAGCAGCCAATGCAGGTAACCGTTCAACATTGCGGCGGTGGTCTCGGTACCCGCTCTTTCCATTATGCGCGGCAGGAAAGCGATGGCGGCGATGACGAGAACTGCCAGCACGGCCAGATGGCTCAACAACTGGCGGCGCGGCAATTCGGCCAGATGCCTGCCGCCCAGCAGCGCCAGCGCCGGGAATATCGGCAGGATGTAAGGCGGCAGCTTGGAACTCGAAACACTGAAGAAACCAAAGGTGATGAGCACCCACAGCGCGAGGAAGCGCTGGGTCTGGAATGTGACCGTTATATCCCTTCGCCATGATTTGAACAAGGCGTGCAGCAGCAGGAAGGTCCAGGGCAGGGCGCCAAGCGCATAGATCTGCAGGAAATACCAGTCCGGCTGATAGCGGCGATGAGCCGTCGTCAAAAAGCGCTCGAAATGTTCGTGGATGAAAAAGAAGCGGGCGAACTCGGGATTGGCGATTGAAACCGCGATGAACCACGGCGCCGCGATCGCGAGAAAGAGCGCCAGGCCGGAGCATGGCGCCAGCCTCTTCCAGGGTGAGAAGTCCCGATTGAATAAGGTGTAGGCCACCAGCGTGGCGCCGCAAAGTACGAGCGCCACCAGCCCCTTGCTGAGTACCGCCAAAGCCAGAGCCGTCCACAGCAGCCACATCCAGTGGCGCGAGGTTTTCGCATCGCCCTGCTGGGCGAAGAGAAAGGCAGTCCATGCCATTTGCAAAAAGAAGGAGAGCCCCATGTCGAGCGTGATAATATGGCTCATGATGACGTAGCACAGAGTACTGGCGAGGATCGCTGCGGCAAGATTGCCAGCCTGTGCGCCCCAGAGGCGACGTCCAGTCCACGCGGCGAGCAGCACGCTGAGGAAACCCGTCAATGCCGGCCACAGACGCGCTGTCCATTCGTCTTCGCCAAATACTTCGTAAGCAGTCGCCGTAGCCCAGTATTGCAGCGTTGGCTTCTCGAAATACTTGAAGCCGTTCAGACGCGGCGTCAGCCAGTCGCCGCTGGCGACCATTTCGCGCGGGATTTCGGCGTAGCGGCCTTCGTCGGGCCGGATCAATTTGCGGTAGTCGAGAGTGCCGAACCAGACCGCGAACAGCGCGATCCAGAGCAGCCATATGGCGCGATTGGACAGCCTCATTCGATGATCAGGGCTGCCACCGCGGCGCGCCCTTCGGTCAGCAGAATGTTGTAGGTGCGGCAGGCTGCCGCGGTGTCCATGACTTCGACCCCGATGCCCTTTTCGAACAGGAAACGCAGAATCGACGGTTGCGGAAAACGCTGCCGCGCTCCGGTGCCGAGCAGCACCACGTCACAGCCCTGATCGAGTCCAAGCAGATGTTCGCTCAACAGGTCTTCGAGTTTGGCGACTGGCCAATCCGGCAGCAGCCGGTCGTGGCCGACGATCAGGCTGCTGCGATAGGTTTGCTGGTTGATAGTGGCGAAGCCGGGGCCATAGGCGGTAATCGCGTATTGTCCCTGCGGACGTTCGGCGTGAAGTTTCATCAACGTGGAAAAGCAGAAATAGTGCTCATTGTGATATCGAGCGTAGCGAGCCGATGGGTAGCCCCGCCCCGGGGCGGGGATGGGGGGCGTTCAATTGGACTTTGCGCATTTTCATCCTCAGGGGTGGCGCTGGCGACAATGCGCGTTCGTATGGATTGGCGCCACAATCGCTTGATTGCGGCGCGGTGGAGAGCTTGGGTAGAATTATACCTTTGCATCGTACCGCCCTAAACCGCCATAACTGGCACAATTGCAGCAGTTTTAGTCATTGCGCGAATGCGCCAGGATCGGGAAATTTATGCAACCGGTAAAGAAATCCTCCAAGCTCGATAACGTCTGTTATGACATTCGTGGACCGGTGTTGGCACTGGCCCGGCAGATGGAGGAGGAGGGTCATCGCATCATCAAGCTGAACATCGGCAATCTGGCCCCTTTCGGTTTCGAGGCGCCGGAGGAGATCGTGCAGGACATGATCCGCAACCTGCCCGAATCGTCCGGCTATTCCGATTCCAAAGGGGTGTTTTCCGCACGCAAGGCGATCATGCACTACACGCAGGAGAAGAAAATCATTGGCGTCAGCGTCGATGACATCTTCCTCGGCAACGGCGCTTCGGAAATGATCGTGATGTCGATGCAGGCCCTGTTGAATGCCGGCGACGAAGTGCTGGTGCCGGCGCCGGACTATCCGTTGTGGACGGCGGCAGCCACACTGGGCGGCGGCACTGCAATACACTACCATTGCGACGAGCAATCTGGCTGGCTGCCGGATCTGACCGACATCCGCGCCAAGATCACGCCTGCGACGCGGGCCATCGTCGTCATCAACCCGAACAATCCCACCGGTGCGCTGTATCCGGTCGAGCTGCTGCGCGATATTGTCGATATTGCCCGTAAAAACGACCTCATCGTGTTTGCCGACGAGATCTACGACAAGGTGCTCTACGACGGCGCGAAGCACGTTTCCATCGCCTCGCTGGCCGACGATGTCCTGTTCATCACTTTCAACGGTCTCTCGAAAAACTATCGCTCCTGCGGCTTCCGCGCTGGCTGGATGGTGGTCTCGGGCGAGAAGCGGCATGCACAGGATTACATCGAAGGCCTCAACATGCTGGCCTCGATGCGGCTATGTTCCAACGTGCCGGGGCAGTATGCCATCCAGACCGCTCTCGGCGGCTACCAGAGCATCAACGACCTGGTCGCGCCCAATGGCAGACTGACGCGCCAGCGCGACCTGGCGTGGAAACTGATCAGGGAAATTCCCGGGGTCAGCTGCGTCAAGCCGAAAGCGGCGATGTATCTGTTTCCGCGCCTTGATCCCAAGCTTTATCCGATCGACGATGACGAACAGTTCATTCTGCAACTGCTGGAGCAGGAGCGCGTCTTGGTAGTGCAGGGCAGCGGTTTCAACTGGCCGATGCAGGATCACTTCCGGCTCGTATTTCTGCCGCATGAAGACGACTTGAAGGAAGCAATCGGCCGCATCGCCAGATTTCTCGATAACTATCGCAAGCTGCATGGCAAATGAAATATGAAACCCATTAACGTCGGCCTCCTCGGCATCGGCACCGTCGGCGGCGGCACCTTTACCGTTCTCAGGCGCAACGAAACCGAAATTACCCGCCGTGCCGGCCGTGCGATTCACATTTCCGTGGTCGCCGACAAGAATCTGGCGCTGGCGAAAAAAGTTGTCGGCGATTCGGTGCGCATTACCGATGATGCGTTTTCGGTGGTCACCGATCCCAAAATCGACATCGTGGTCGAATTGATCGGCGGCGATGGCATCGCAAAGGAATTGGTGCTGAAGGCGATTGAAAACGGCAAGCATGTGGTCACCGCCAACAAGGCACTGCTGGCCAAGCATGGCACTGAAATCTTCGCTGCTGCGCAGAAGAAGGGCGTCATGGTGGCCTTCGAAGCCGCCGTCGCGGGCGGCATTCCGATCATCAAGGCGGTGCGCGAAGGGCTTGGCGCGAACCGCATCCAGTGGATTGCCGGCATCATCAACGGCACCACGAACTTCATCCTCTCCGAAATGCGCGACAAGGGCCTGCCCTTTGCCGAGGTGCTCAAGGAAGCACAGCGCCTGGGTTACGCCGAGGCCGACCCCACCTTCGACATCGAGGGCATCGATGCCGCGCACAAAATCACAATTCTCTCGGCCCTGGCCTTCGGCATCCCGATGCAGTTCGACAAGGCCCACATCGAAGGCATCAGCAAGCTGGAAGCAGTGGATATCCGCTATGCGGAACAGTTGGGCTACCGCATAAAGCTGCTCGGCATCACCCGGCGCCGGGATAACGGCATCGAACTGCGCGTACATCCCACCCTGATCCCGGCCAAACGCCTGATCGCCAATGTCGAGGGCGCCATGAATGCGGTACTGGTGCAGGGCGACGCGGTTGGGTCGACACTGTATTACGGCAAGGGCGCCGGGGCCGAGCCGACCGCCAGCGCGGTGATCGCTGACCTCGTTGATGTCACTCGCATGCATACCGCTGATCCGGGCAACCGTGTGCCGCATCTCGCCTTCCAGCCCGATCAGTTGTCGAGCGTTCCGGTGCTGCCGCGCGAGGAGATCGAAACGGCATATTACCTGCGCTTGCGCGTCGAGGACAAGCCGGGGGTGCTTGCCGATGTCACGCGCATTCTTGCCGACCAGGCTATTTCGATCGACGCGCTGCTGCAGCGCGAACCGGCCGAAGGTGAAGGCGAGACCGACATCATCATTTTGACCCACGTCTGCATCGAAAAACAGGCGGATGTCGCAATTGCGAAAATCGAGGCATTGCCGGCGGTGAAATGCAGCGTCACGCGACTTCGGCTTGAAGAATTGAATGGTTGATCTAGTCTTATAGTATTTTGGCATAGCAGCCGGATTGTCCGGCGACAATGCCGCGAATGGGAACTCTGAAGAGGAATGCCATGAAGCTATATGCCTTTGTCGCCACTTTCATCACCGCCTGTCTGTCGTTTGCCGCCTATGCGGATCAACCCATCATCATCAAGTTCAGCCATGTCGTGGCGGTCGATACCCCCAAGGGCAAAGCAGCCGTTTATTTCAAGAGGCTTGCGGAAGAAAAGACCAAAGGCCGTGTCCGGGTCGAGGTCTACCCCAATAGCCAGCTTTACAAGGACAAGGAGGAACTGGAAGCCTTGCAACTTGGCTCGGTGCAGATGCTGGCACCCTCGCTGGCGAAATTCGGCCCGCTCGGCGCCAAGGAATTCGAAGTATTCGATCTGCCGTATCTCTTCGACGATTACGCTGCGTTGCACCGTGTGACGGAGGGGGCTATCGGGCAGGGGCTGCTGAAGAAACTCGACAGCAAGGGGATTGTTGGTCTCGCTTTCTGGGATAACGGCTTCAAGCAGATGAGCGCCAACAAACCGCTGCACATGCCGGCGGATTTTCGTGGCCTGAAGCTGCGCATTCAGTCTTCGAAGGTACTGGATGCGCAAATGCGGGCGCTTGGCGCCACGCCGCAGGTAATGGCTTTCTCCGAGGTCTATCAGGCACTGCAGACCGGCGTCGTCGATGGTACCGAGAATCCGGCATCCAACTTCTATACCCAGAAGATGCACGAGGTACAGAAGTACCTGATCCTCTCCGATCATGGCTATCTCGGTTATGCCGTGATCGTCAACAAGCAATTCTGGGAAGAGTTGCCGCCGGACATTCGCGCGCAGCTCCAGGACGCGATGAAAGACGCTACCCGTTACGCCAACGCGATTGCGGCGGTCGAGAATTCCACGGCGCTGGAAGCGGTGAGGAAAAGCGGCAAGACCCAGGTCATTGTCTTGATGCCGGAAGAAAAGAAAGCCTGGAAGAAGGCGCTGATCAAGGTGCATCAGGATTCCGGGAGCCGCGTCGGCAAGGATCTGTTGCAGTCGATCTACAAAGAGACGGGATTCAATCCCGCCAAGCTGTAAATCCCGCAGGCCGCCTTTTGGCGGCCTTTTCGTTTCAGCGGAGAGCACATGCTGAAAATGCTGGATCATCTGGAGGAGTGGTTGATCGGCCTGTTGATGGCCGCGGCGACCTTGCTCATCTTCGTCGCCGTCGTGCATCGTTATCTGTCGGGTATTCCCTGGCCGGCCTTGCAGGACGCGCTGTTGCAGATCAATCTTTCCTGGGCGCAGGAACTCTGCATCTACATGTTCGTCTGGATGGCCAAGTTCGGCGCGGCGTATGGCGTGCGTACTGGAATTCACGTCGGAGTTGATGTCCTGATCAACCGCCTCAGTCCGGCCCGACGAAAATATTTTATCCTGTTTGGTTTGCTGGCCGGTGCCTTGTTTACCGGCACCGTGGCTGCGCTGGGCGCGCATTTTGTCTGGGCGATCGGCCATACCGAGCAGACCTCGGCAGACCTTGAACTGCCAATGTGGATGGTCTATCTCGCGATTCCCTGTGGTTCTTCTCTGATGTGTTTTCGCTTCCTGCAAGTGGCGGCGAGTTTTCTCAAGACCGGCAATCTGCCGCACCACGATCACGGCCATGTGGAGGGCATTGAAGACCCGGTTGACATCGCGCCCTACAACCTCGACGACAACCTGCATCCCCATACCAATGGCAAGGGGGGTGCGAAATGAACTCGCTGATCATTTTCGTTCTGCTCATAGCGCTCATGCTTACCGGCATGCCGATCTCGATTTCGCTTGGCCTGACGGTGCTGACCTTCCTGTTCACCATGACCAATGTGCCCATCGAATCGGTGGCGCTGAAGCTGTTCACCGGCATCGAGAAGTTCGAGATCATGGCGATTCCGTTCTTCATCCTGGCCGGCAACTTCCTCACCCACGGTGGCGTGGCGCGACGCATGATCCGTTTTGCCACGGCCATGGTCGGGCACTGGCATGGCGGACTCGGTCTCGCCGGCGTGGTGGCCTGCGCCCTGTTCGCGGCGATTTCGGGTTCCAGCCCGGCGACGGTGATCGCGATCGGTTCCATATTGATGCCGGCAATGATCAATGCGGGATTTCCCAAGCGCTTTGGCGCCGGCATCATCACCACCTCGGGTGCATTGGGCATCCTGATACCGCCCTCCATCGTGATGGTGATGTATGCCGTGGCGACCAACACCTCGGTTGGCGCACTGTTCCTGGCCGGGGTGATGCCGGGCCTGGTGCTGGCCACCATGCTTGGCCTGACAACCTGGTGGCGGGCGCGCAAGAACAATTACCCGCGTCTGCCGACCGCGAGTTGGCGTGAACGATTCCTCGCCTTCAAGGACTCGTTCTGGGGGCTGTTCCTGATCGTCGTGGTCATGGGCGGCATCTACACCGGCATCTTCACACCCACCGAGGCGGCAGCGATGGCCGCCGTCTATGCCTTTATCGTGGCCGTTTTCGTATACAAGGATCTGAGCCTGAAAAAGGTACCAAAGGTACTGCTCGACTCGGCCAACATGTCGGCGATGCTGCTCTATATCATCACCAATGCCGTGCTGTTTTCCTTCATCATGGCCAACGAGAACATCCCGCAGCATCTCGCCCAATGGCTGCTCGACATGGGCTTCGGCTCGGTCATATTCCTGCTCGCAGTGAATCTGCTGCTGCTCATGGCCGGCAACGTGATGGAGCCATCGTCGATCGTGCTGATTATGGCCCCCATCCTGTTTCCCGTTGCCAGCAAACTGGGCATCGATCCGGTGCACTTCGGCATCATGATGACGGTCAACATGGAGGTCGGTATGTGCCATCCGCCGGTGGGCCTGAATCTGTATGTGGCCTCGGGCATCACCAAGATGGGGATCACAGAACTGACGGTTGCGGTCTGGCCGTGGCTGTTGACGATGCTGGTGTTTCTTGTTCTGGTGACTTACTGGCCGCCACTGTCATTGTGGCTACCGCATGCGTTCGGCATGATTTGACGGCGGCCTCAGTCAAGGCCATCCAGCGCCGCCGGCATAGAAATGCCGAACCCCTGGGCATAGTCGATACTGATCTCGGACAGTTTCGCCACGCAGGCATCGCTTTCGACCATTTCGGCAATGGTTTTGATGCCGATGGTTTTTGCCACTCTGGAAATGGCGGTGACTTGCGCCTGATCGGCAGGATCGCGCAGGATATCCAGAATGATGCTGCCGTCGACCTTGAGAAAATCCGCGCGGATATTGTAGAGCGGTTCGAACGACACACCTCTCCCGCCAAAATCGCTGACGGCGACCTTGCAGCCGCTATCACGCATTTCTTTCGCGAACAGAATGACTTCATCGTGTAACAGGAACAGATCGATTTCGGTGATTTCAAAGCACAGCTTCCAGGCAGGAACCTTGTGTTGATGCAGCAGGTCGCGAACAAACTCCGGGAACTTCCGATCGCCGAGCGATGCGGTGGCAAGATTGATAAAAAAGCCGAGCCACTTCCATTTCGCAACGGCGCAGGAGGAGGGCGCAAGGACAGCCATTTGATGACATGCTGTACAACCCAGCGGTCGAGGTGCGGCATCAGGCCGTATTTCTCGACCAGGGGGAAGAAGGCGCCGGGCGGCATCATGTCTTCTTCTTCCTCGTGCAGGCAGATCAGCACTTCATAATGGCCACCTTGTGCGGCAAGTGTCGAGAGCGGCGTAATGGGCTGGCAATAGAGGCGGAATTCATCGTTCTGGATGGCGGACAGAATATGATTAACGGCATCATCCGGCCCTGCCACCCCCTCGGACAGGGATTGGACATACATGTCCTGTGCGCTGGTATCGGTTGCTGATATGTCATGCGCACTGGTATCAACTGCCGAAGCAACGGTAATTTCCGTCACAGTCACTGGCGTACCCGTATTTCACTGGCGTACCCGTATTGGCCTTTTGTAGTTCGATGCTGGCAGCAAGTTTTAGCTCCAGCTCATGCCACAAGCGTATTTCGCGGGCCAGCTTTTCCTGCAACAAGCTAATCTTCGCTTCGCGGCGGACGATAATCCATTCCGCCTTGGATGACCGGCTGACCATGCTGAGTATTGCTGCCACCAAAACGCCTGTCAGAAACGCGGTCCAGAGCAGGTCGAATCGAGTGAAGTAAATTGTTGCGACCAGCAGCGCCGCAAGGATCATCACAGCCAGCGCCGCCACATATGGACCGACGGTTTTGAAGAATGCGCTTCTGCGCAGCACGATCGCCCTTTCCAGACTGAAATTAAACGTTATGAATGTAACGTCAGGTTGCAAGTTCTGGCAAAAAATTACAAACCAATTTGCGTTGGCGCAAGACAGGGTGTCGCGCTACGCCAGAGTTCTTCGAAACGCTGCCACCACGGATGAATCCCATCAGCGGCATTCCGCAGCATTTTTCCGCGCGCATGGTTACGATGAAAGCGGATCGCGCCATGTATTCCGTCGGCGAGCAGGAAACAGTCGGCGACATGCTTGAATTCGGCCGACGATTCGCGCACCTCGATCGAATTCGGAAATCGGCGGATCAGCGCGTGCAGGCGCGGGGAACGGGTTTCGGCATATTGCGGATCGTGCAGGATGATATGGAGGCGGCGCATCGGCGCAGCCGCGAGAAACTGCGCCAGTGATTCGGCGCGCGCTGCATCGTCGAGCCGCATCCGCTCCAGCCTGTCGTCGACAATCCGTATTTCGCGATTGGCTACAGCGATAACCGTGTCCAGGGCGGTGCGGAATCCGGTTTCATCGAGGAAATGAGTTTCAAAGGATTCGTTTGCATTGGCATTACGCTGGTTCATTGGTTTTCCTCATGGGAAATGCAGTAAACACAAACCAACATTTCCAGGCTGTTTTATAGTTATATCGCATGTTGTCGATTCAACAAGAAATCAGGCTGGAATTTACGCTTCAAGCTTCAAGGTCGATGAGTACTTGTTAAACTGATCGAAGCCAGACGGGTTGACTGGAATTGAGCATATTATTCGTAAATTATAGTAGCTGAGACAATTTTTATATTTCGAAAAAAGGTGTCAGACCGGTGAAATTGGCGCAGAAAATCTGGCTGGGAGTCAGCGTTGTAATCGTTTCAATCATGACGTTGGATCTGTTTGTCGGATACCACCATATTGAGGACGTGCTTCACGAGCGTCTTGATAATGAGGCACGGACCATACATGCAATCCTCATGGCGACCCGGCAGGTTTATCACCAGCAGTTTCTGGCCAGCGGACTTCCTGTAAGCGACCAAACGATTGGCTTCCTTCCCGCGCATACCATGTCGAAAATTTCGGCCCAGTTTCCGGAATGGATTGATACCGGCTTGAGCTTTAACAACGTATCCGACCAGCCGCGCAATCCTGCCAATCAAGCCGACGCCGCCGAATTGGCGGCGATGGACTGGTTTCGCAAGAATCCGTCTGCCAAGGAATTAATCACTGACATTCGCGATGCGCAAGGGCGTAGTTACTACCACTACGCTGCTCCTATCTGGACGGAGGCCTATTGCTTGAAATGTCACGGTGACCGTACCGCGGCTCCGGCTTCGATTAGAGACAGCTACAAGACAGCGTATGGTTACAAATCGGGTGATCTGCGCGGAGTGATGAGCATCAAATTGCCGCAGGATGAATTGCGCGCGAAGGCGCTCCATAGCTTCTATCAACAGTACGGACTGAGGGCTGGTGGCTACCTGGCACTGCTGTTGCTGCTCGGCATGCTGATGCAGCGTCTGGTGATGCGTCCGCTCAAGCATGTAGATGGCGTTGTCAGCGAGTTCGGGAGCGGCAACATGAACGCGCGGGCCATGTTGCCTGGCAACGATGAGGTTTCTCGACTCGCGCAATCGTTTGACCGAATGGCTGAAGAGATTGCCAACAATAGCGAAGCGCAGCATAAGATGAATCGGGAACTGCGGGCGATCAGCAATTGCAACCAGACCTTGATGCGCGCCACTGACGAACAGACCCTCTTGAACGACATCTGCCGCATCGTCTGCGACGAGGCCGGCTATCGCATGGCTTGGGTGGGATATGCGGAACGCGATGAGGCCAAGACCATACGCTCCGTCGCCCGGGCTGGGGTCGAGGAAGGCTATCTGGAACAGGCCATGCTCACCTGGGCCGACACCGAGCGCGGACGCGGCCCCGCCGGAACCGCCATCAGGAGCGGCCAGTGCACCTGCATACAGGATTTTTCCACTGAACCCCAAGCCACTCCCTGGCGGGACAATGCGCTGCAGCGTGGTTATCGCTCCGCCATTATCCTTCCCCTTAAGGATGGGAGCGCAAATACGTTCGGCATTCTCACAATCTACTCTGTCGAACCCAATGCCTTCAACCCGGAAGAAATTCAGCTTCTCGAAGAACTGGCAGGCGATTTGGCATTCGGTATCGTCACTATTCGTAGTCGCGCAGAGCGCAAGTTACTGGAGCTACAAAAGGACCAGTATTTGAGGTTTTTCACGCTTTCGACCGAGGCGATGTGTATTGCTGACCCGTTCGGTTGTTTCAAGCAGGTAAACCCGGCCTTGGTACTGTTAACTGGCTATTCCGAAGGTGAACTGGTAACAAAACCTTTTCTCGACTTTGTCCACCCGGACGATCGCCAGAGAACTGCGGATGAAATGAAACGGCAGGTGGCAGTTCGTCCGTCGCTGAATTTCGAGAATCGCTATGTGTGCAAGGACGGTTCGGTAATTCTCCTGTCGTGGACTGCCTACTTCGACAAGAGTGATGGCTTTACCTATGCCACGGCGCGCGACATCACCGAAAGCAGGAAACTGGAAGAAGCAATTGCTGCCAATGAAAAAGAGTTCCAACTGCTGGCTGAGGCCATGCCGCAAATCGTCTGGGTTACGCGAGCAGATGGCTGGAACACTTACATCAACCAGCAATGGGTGGAGTACACCGGGCTTACGCTGGCAGAAAGTTACGGTCATGGCTGGAACAAGCCCTTTCATCCCGATGACCGGCAACGTGCCTGGGATGCCTGGCAGAACGCGGTAAACAGCAATGGTATCTATTCCCTTGATTGCCGGTTGCGCAGGGCCGACGGGGTTTATCGCTGGTGGCTGATTCGCGGCGTACCTGTACTTGACGAGCACGGAAAGACTTACAAATGGTTTGGTACCTGCACCGATATCGACGATATCAAGCAGGCTGAAAATGAACTGCGCAATGTAACGTCATATACCCGCAGCTTGATCGAGGCGAGCCTGGATCCATTGGTCACGATCAGCCCGGAGGGCAAGATCACGGACGTCAACCGGATGACCGAGGAGGTTACCGGGATTGCCCGGACCGAACTGATCGGTACCGATTTCGCCGATTATTTTACCGAACCTGAGCAGGCGCGCGCTGGTTACAAGATGGTTTTGGCGCAAGGTTATGTGCGCGACTACCCGCTTACCATCCACAATCGTTCAGGTCGCACTACCGACGTGCTCTACAACGCCGTGGTGTATCGCAGCGAGACCGGGGTGCTGAAGGGCGTGTTTGCCGCGGCAAGGGATATCACTGAGCGCAAGCTTGCACAAGCCGCGTTGCAGCAAAGCGAGAAAGATTTGAAAGAAGCCCAGCGTCTCGCAAAGATTGGTAGTTGGAATTGGGATATGGCAACCGATACGATTACCTGGTCCGAAGAGTATTACCGCATTTTTGGGTTCGATCAGACACAACATCCGCCGGGATATGAAGATCATCTGAAAGCTTACACGCCTGAGAGCGCGGCGCGGCTGGATGCGGCAGTAAAAAGAACCACACAAACCGGAGAACCGTACGAACTCGATTTGGAGCTTGCCCATAGGGAAGGACTGCGTCGTTGGATCACGGCTCGTAGCGAAACCAGGCGTGATGCCCAAGGGCAGATCATAGAGTTGCGCGGGACAGCGCAGGATATTACCGAGCGCAAGCAGGCCGAGCAGTCTCTGGAAAGGGCGAACCGCGCCCTGCGCACGCTCAGCGCTTCCAATATGGCGCTGGTACATGCTGAAAACGAAACCGAGCTGCTCGATACCGTTTGCCGGCTTATCGTGGAAATGGGCGGCTACCGCATGGCATGGGTCGGTTTCCCGGAGCATGATCCGGAAAAGACGGTGCGCCCGGTAGCCCATTATGGGCACGAAGAAGGATTTTTGGAGGAGACGAAAAGAAGCTGGGCGGCTGACACCGAGCTTGGTCGCGGCCCGGTCGGTACTGCCATTCGCACCGGAGCTGTCCAAGTCAATCAGAACACCCAGACCGACCCTGCTTTGGCGCTATGGCGGGAGGCGGGACTCAAGCGCGGTTATCAGTCCGGTACAACGCTGCCACTTCAGGGTTCCACAGGCATTTTAGGTGCGCTGACAATTTGTGCGTCAGAGCCTGACGCCTTTAATGAAACAGAAGTCACCCTATTGAAAGAACTTGCCGACGACCTGTCCTTCGGCATCGAGACCTTGCGTACTCGCGCCGAACGCGATCGCAATGCCTACGAGCATGAGCACCATCAGGAAATACTGCGGAAAAGCCTGGAACAGTCCATCCAGGCCATCGCTGCTACCGTGGAGGCGCGTGATCCGTACACCGCCGGCCACCAGCAGCGTGTCACAGAACTGACGGGGGCGATTGCGCGCGAAATGGGATTGGCTGAGGAACGCATTCATGGCATGCGTCTTGCTGCCAGCATTCACGATCTGGGCAAGATAAAGGTACCGGCAGAAATTCTCTCCAAGCCGGGCAAGCTCACGGCACTTGAGTTCAAACTTATCCAGGTACATCCACAGTCGGGTTATGACATTCTGAAAGATATTGAATTTCCCTGGCCCATAGCTGACATCGTCCACCAGCATCATGAAAAACTTGATGGGTCGGGTTATCCGCAGGGGCTCAAGGACGGACAGATACTGCTCGAATCGCGCATCCTGGCCGTGGCGGATGTGTTGGAGGCAATGGCTTCGCACCGGCCGTATCGCGCGGCACTGGGGATCGAGTCCGCGCTCAAGGAGATCGAGCGTGGCCGCGGCAGCATCTACGATCCGGTGGTCGCCGATACCTGTCTCCGATTGTTTCGCGAGGGAAAGCTTGTATTTCCGCAGTGAATAAAGCCGGACAGCGTTTCACTCGATTAAACTCGCGGCTGCTGCCTGAATTGCGCCGGTTTTCCAATGCCTGAAGCCCTGATCGAATCCCTCGACCACGAAGGTCGCGGCGTAGCCCACGTCGACAACAAAGTCATTTTCATCGAGGGCGCCCTGCCGGGCGAACGCGTCGAATATGTCAGCTATCATCGCAAGCCGCGCTACGAGCAGGCACAGGCCACGGCAGTGTTGCGCGCGTCGAGCCAGCGCGTAGCGCCGCGTTGCCCGCATTTCGGTGTCTGCGGCGGTTGCAGCATGCAACATCTTGCGCTATCGGCGCAACTGGCGGCGAAACAACGCGTGCTTGAAGACGCCCTATGGCATCTGGCGCGGCTCAAGCCGGAGGTGTTCTATCCGCCCATCACCGGCCCGGCCTGGGGCTATCGCTACCGTGCCCGGCTTTCGGTGCGGCTGGTAGCGAAGAAGGGCGGCATTCTCGTCGGCTTCCACGAAAAGCGCAAAAGCTTCGTTGCGAAAATGGATAGCTGCGAAGTGCTGCCGCACGATATATCGGCGTTGCTGCCAAATCTGAAAACGCTGATCGAAGAGCTGTCGACACCGAATCGTCTGCCGCAGATCGAGATTGCGCTCGGCGATGGGCAGAAGGTGCTGGTGCTAAGACATCTCGAAGCGCTGACCAGTGGCGACGAGATGCAGTTGCGCACCTTTGCCGATCGGCATGGCATCGTCTGGTACTTGCAGCCCAATGGACCCGCCTCGGTGCATCTGTTTTACCCCGCCGACGTGCCGCCGCTGGCGTATTCCCTGCCGGAATTCGGCCTGAGCCTGCGCTTCGGTCCGACCGACTTTACACAAGTAAACTATGGCGTGAATCGGCTGCTGGTGCGGCGCGCGATGAACCTGCTCGATCCGCTGCCGGGCGAACGCATCGCCGACATGTTCTGCGGGCTGGGCAATTTCACGTTGCCGATTGCCAGGCTTGGTGCCCATGTTGTTGGCATCGAGGGTAGCCGGGAACTGGTAGCGCGCGCCCGTTCAAATGCCGAACTGAATGGTCTCGCGGCAAGCACCGAGTTTGCTGTCGCCAATCTTTTCGAGGCCACGGCCGAAAGCCTTGCCGCATTGGGCCGTTTCGACAAGATGCTGATTGACCCGCCGCGCGACGGCGCCGTGGCGCTGGTCAATGCACTGGGAGAAGATGCACCGCGCCGCATCGTCTATGTGTCCTGCAAGCCGGCCACGCTGGCGCGCGATGCCGCCATTCTGGTGCATGAGAATGGCTATTGTCTGCGCGGGGCGGGAATTGCCAACATGTTTCCGCATACCTCGCACGTCGAATCCATCGCCTTGTTCGAACGCGCATAAAAAAGCGGCCCATCCAGGGCCGCTTTTTGACTGTTGCCGGTGTTCAGCGCCTGTCGCCACCGGCAAAGGCCATCAATAACATCAACAGATTGACGAAGAGGTTGTAGATATCCAGATACACCGCCAGCGTGGCCGTGATGTAGTTAGTCTCGCCGCCCCTTACGATGCGGTTGATATCAAACAGCAGAAAGCCCGAAAAAATCAACACGCCGATCGCGGACAGCGCAAGTTGCAGCACGGGCATATGCAAAAAGATGTTTGCAATGCTAGCGATAATCATCAGGATCAAACCAACGAACAGGAACTTGCCCAGATTGCTGAAATCGCGCCTGGTGTTCGATGCCACGCCGGCCAGCACCAGGAAAACCGCACCGGTGCCGCCGGCTGCCATGGCGATCAATGTGCCGCCATTGGAAAATCCCAGCGCGACGCGCAGCAAGGGGCCAAGCATGGCGCCCATGAACAATGTAAAGGCGAGCAGGAAGACGACACCCATGCTGCTGTTTTTGGTCTTTTGGACAGCGAACATGAGACCGAAGGCGCCGCCGAGGAAAATCACCATAGACAACATCGGGCTGCCCATCAGCAGTGGCGCAGCGATGGCAGTCCCGAAGAGCGCACCGATGACGGTCGGCACCATCGACAGCGCGAGCAGAGCGTAAGTGTTGCGCAGAACCCGGTCTTGTTCCGGCAGGGCTGTTGTAGCAGCGGTCTGATTGATGACACGGATATTCGATTTCATATTTGTTTACTCCTTGATTGCTACGCTTGTCATTACATGCGACAGGTACAGGCTACACTAGTTTCGCTGGTGGAAGGGTGATGCTTACATTTACTTGCATGCTTGCCAGGGGCGCTATTTGAACAAATTTTTTCCTGGACCGCCAGCGTTCCATATCACAAAGTCAGATCAACCCGGGACAGCGCTGCTATGAACGTGCGGTGCAACACCGACAGCCCCGTTTCCAGTTCGCCCTTGACGTGCACGCGCAATGCGCGCCGGCCCCGCTCCGCGAGCACTTGGAAATCACCAAGCGCCTGTGCCGCCTTGACCGTACCGAAACTATAACTACGGCCGGGTATCGGTAAATCCATGTCATCGTCGCAGGTAATTTGCAGGAATACGCCGCTATTCGGGCCGCCCTTGTAGAGCTGTCCCGTCGAGTGCAGGAAACGCGGACCGAAGCCAAGACAGGTGGCGACCTTGTACTTGTCGCGCACCAGGGTACGCATTGACTGCAACAAGGCCATGTGAGGGTCGTTCATTTCCATATAGGCCAGCAAGACGAAGTAGTCTCCTTGCCTGATTTGCCCGAACAATTTGGTCAGGGTGCTCTCCAGCGATGCCCCGTTCCCGACAACGGCGCCGAACAGGGCCAGGTTTCCATCAACCAGCACGGCGGGTGATTGCGGCAGAATCTGGTCGCGTTCGTAAGCTGCCATCAAGGATTTGGTCTGAATCTTCGCCGCCTCGACATCAGGCTGATCGAAGGGATGGATGCCCAATACTGCGCCCGCCACCGCCGTTGCCATTTCCCAATGGAAAAACTCCTGCGCAAGCTGTTCGCGCGCGGCGATGGAAATCGTGACCATCGGGTTTCCCGCGTTCGCCAACGCAGCGATGGCCTGGTCGCGCGCCTGATCCGAATCGTCTTCCAGGCGCAGATCGATGAATAGGCGATCGCTGCCATATACCGCAGGCATGCCAATCCCTTCGGCATCGACCGGCACGATGCCAAGACCGTGTTTGCCGGTGGATTCGGCAACCAGTTGCTCGACCCAGGCGCCGAACGGCAGCAGCGCCGGAGATGCGAGCAGCGTCAGCTTGTCGCGCCCGGCACGCGCGGCAGCGCCCATGACGGCGCCGAGGATGACGCCGAGATTCTGCGCCGGCGGGGTGACGGCGCTGCAATTGCGCACCATCAGATCGGCGCTTGTCAGCAGGTGCTCGATGTTGATGCCCATGACAACCGCCGGTACCAGGCCGAAATTGGACAGCACCGAGTAGCGGCCGCCGATACCCGGCACACCGGTGGCGATGTGGCGGAAGCTGTTGTTGCGCGCGAAGGCTTCCAGTTTCGAGCCGGGGTCGGTAATGGCAATGAACTGGCGGCCGGCGGCAGGGCCAAGCGCGGCCTTTGCCTTGGCGAGGAAATATTGCAGCAGAATATCCGGTTCGAGCGTGCTGCCCGATTTGCTG
Source organism: Georgfuchsia toluolica (assembly GCF_907163265.1). Lineage (NCBI taxonomy): Bacteria > Pseudomonadati > Pseudomonadota > Betaproteobacteria > Nitrosomonadales > Sterolibacteriaceae > Georgfuchsia > Georgfuchsia toluolica. The sequence continues at coordinate 907,759 of NZ_CAJQUM010000001.1, read as the reverse complement.
GCGACAATGAACAGCGTCCGTTCGATGTCCAGCGCCGCTTCGCAACTGGCGATCTGGGCCGGATCGGTTGAATCGATGATGTAGAGGGGCAACATGCCGGATTCGGCGCCAAGGGTTTTGGCCAGCACTTCCGGGCCGAGGCTCGATCCGCCCATGCCGATCAGCAGGGCGGCCGTGAAGCCGCCCCGGCGCAGGTCGGCGCCGAGTTCAGACAACGCCGGCAAAGCTTCGCGTCCGCGTGCAACGGCATTGAGCCAGTCCAGCCAGTTGGCTTCGTCGCCTCCAGTCCATACTTGGGCATCACGCGCCCAGAGTCGATCCAGCGTTCCTTGCCGAGTCCAGTCCCGCACTATTTCCTGTAATGTCTGCGTCAGGTCGTTGCCGAGATCAAGCGTCTGTACGGGCAACTGCGCCCTGAGCTGGCTGTCGCTATCGAGTGTCGTCAATTTGCTCAAAATACAGCTCCGGACAAGTTTTGATGAATTCGCCAGTCAGAGGCATGGCGCTACGCTGCCTGAATCCTTGTACTGAGAAGAATAGCATTGGCGACGGATTGGTGCCGCTGACTCTGCACATTGGGTTAATCCATCCAGAATAGCGGCAAGTTGTAAAGAATTCCTGTTATCGCGCCGCCAGTCGCCACAGCGATGTCACTTCTTTTGCACGTGCCGCATGCAGCGGGTCCGAGGGGTCCGTGACACGCGGGTGATGCGGCCGCGCGTCGAGTCGTCCGACAACCTTCAATCCCGCTTCTGCGATCAGCGCAAGCAACGCTTCCCGTGTGCGCAAGCCGAGATGTTCTGCCAGGTTGGAGAGTATCAGCCAGCCTTCGCCGCCCGGCGCCAGATGCGCGGCGAGGCCGCCGAGAAAACCGCGCAGCATGCGGCTGTCGGGATTGTAGACGGCATGTTCGAGTGCCGAGTTCGGCTGTGCCGGCACCCCAAGGCGGGTTGCAGGCGACAAGCGTGGCCTGGCCGATGGGGAAAAGATCCGTCTCCATGACATTCACTTGTTTGCCCAGTTCGAGCCGTGCCAGGTTTTCACGCGCGCAGACCAGGGCGCGTGGGTTCATGTCGGTGGCGACGATGTGCGGGATACCGTGTTGCGCCAGCGCCGCGGCGAGGACGCCGGTACCGGTGCCGATATCAAAAGTGGTTATTTGCGCCGCAGGAGCGGGCAGGGGCGCGCATTGTGGAAGTCGCCGCGCCACAGCAAGGCAGTGCCTGCGCAGGCCAGACGATAGGCTGCGTTGGCCGTCATCGTGTCGTCGGCGATCACGACATGTTCGGGCGGCGGCAGGCCGCTTTTGGAGCGCCAGCGCGTCGTGCGCTGTTCATCGCCCTCGTTCCAGGTGATGATGGGGCGTTTGGTCATGGAAACCATTCATTGAAAGACTGGGAAACGACAGGGTAACAGCGGATGCCGGATTGATGCCTGCGATTGTGTTACTTCCTGCACCCCGACGACTGGTAAACTCCAAAACATGAAAACACTCTGTTTTGTCATCCTGTTTTGTCTGGCAAGTGCTGCGACACCGGCACTTGCGACTCACCCCAACGAAGTTGGCGTGGGGGGAACGCTGCGCGAGGCGACAATGCAGGGGCTGACCGGCCCTTCGCGCAAACTCTCGGAATTTCGTGGTAAGCCGCTGATCATCAACATGTGGGCCAGTTATTGCGGTCCGTGCCAGATGGAAATGGGCTCATTGGAAAGACTCTCCCGCCACAAGGGTGGGAAGAAATTCACAGTGATCGGCATTTCCATTGATGACTATCCCGAAAACGCCAAGGCTTTCCTGCAAAAATCCGGCACCACCTTCAGCCACTTCATCGACAGCAAGCTGTTTATGGAAAACATGCTGGGCGCCGACACGATTCCCCTGACCGTGTTGATCGACGCGCAGGGCAGAGTGCTTGCCAAATACTATGGCGCCAAGGAATGGGACAGTCCCGAAGCGCTGGCATTGATCGGAAAAGCCTTCCGTATTCAGATGTAATCCGGGGTGGCCGGATTGTGCTTGAGTTACCCACTATCTCTACCCGCCAACAATAACGGCATTCGCGGTTTGATGCGATTTGCCTTGGTGTCATCGTCAGCACATGGTTTTCGCGGTACACTCTTGCCCTGTTTGCAGTACTTCAAATATGCTGCAACCCGGATGAATAACCCCCAACGCTTACCATTACATTTCCACGACATTTGCCGTCATGCGCATCCTGATCAGTAACGACGACGGCTATTTTGCCCCCGGCATCGAGGCGCTTGCAACGCATTTCAAGGATATCGCCGACATCACCGTCGTGGCGCCGGCGGAGAATTGCAGCGGCGCGAGCAACTCGCTGACGCTGGATCGGCCGCTCTACCTGCGTACCGCGCCCAATGGCTTCCATTTCGTGAATGGCACGCCCACCGACAGTGTGCATCTCGCCGTCACCGGAATGCTCGATGTAGTCCCCGACATGGTGGTCTCCGGCATCAACAACGGCGCCAACATGGGTGACGATACGATCTATTCCGGCACCGTGGCGGCAGCGACCGAAGGCTATCTGCTCGGCATCCCGTCGCTGGCGGTATCGATGGTTTATGAGGGTGAGGTGAAGCATTACGATACCGGCGCGCGTGTCGCCCGCGAGCTGGCCCTGCGTTTCAAAGCCGGCGACTTTGGCCAGCCGGTCTTGCTCAATGTGAATGTGCCCGATGTTTCCTACCATCAGCTCAACGGCATGCGGGTCACCCGCCTCGGACGGCGGCACAAGGCCGAGCCGGTGGTGCGGCAACGCAATCCGCGCGGCGAAACCGTGTATTGGGTCGGTGCGGCGGGGCTGGCGGCCGATGCGGGCGAGGGTACCGATTTTCACGCCGTCGCCAACGGCTATGTATCGATCACACCGCTGCAGATCGACCTGACCCACGCCGCCCAGATTGGCGCGCTGCAAGCCTGGCTCAAGCATGAATAGCGTCCAGGGTGTCGGCATGACCTCGCAGCGCACGCGTGCGCGCATGGTGGCGCGTCTGCGCGAGCAGGGCATTCGCGACGAACGTGTGCTCACGGCGTTGGGCACCGTGCCACGCCATATTTTCGTTGAACCGGCGCTGGCTCATCGCGCCTATGAAGATACGGCGCTGCCGCTCGGTTTCGGCCAGACCATTTCACAGCCCTATGTCGTGGCGCGCATGATTGAGCTGCTGATTGCGGACCGGAATGTCAAAAATGCGCTGGGCAAGACGCTCGAAGTCGGCGCCGGCTGCGGTTATCAGACCGCCGTGCTGGCGCAATTAACCCGTGAGGTCTATGCCATGGAACGCATCGCGCCGCTGCTGGCGCGCGCCAGGGACAACCTGCGCCAGTTGCGCCTGGCCCAGGTGCGCTTCAAGCATGGCGATGGCCATCTGGGCATTCCCGAAGCGAAGCCTTTTGATACCATTATTCTTGCTGCAGCCGCATCGCATGTGCCGCAACCCCTGCTTGACCAACTGGCTCCTGATGGCCGGCTCATGATGCCGCTGGGCGATGAAAACCAGGTGCTGTTACTGGTGGAAAATAGTGCGCAGGGTTTTGTCGAAACGCGGTTTGATGCAGTGCGCTTTGTACCCTTGTTGTCGGGAGTGGAATGAATCTCCGAGCAATTTTTCTGTTGACAGGCTGGGTGGCGTTGCTGGCCGGTTGCGCCAGCAGCGGTCCGGCACCCGTCATCGAGCGCGTGCGGCCACAAGCCATCGAGCATGCGGCGCCACCCGAGCATGCCGCGCCGATCGAGGTCAAACCCGGCTATTACCTGGTCAAGAAGGGCGATACGCTGCGCGGCATCGCGCTCGAGCACGGCCAGGACTACAAGGACATCGCCGCCTGGAACAATCTCGACAACCCCAACCTGATCAGGATCGATCAGGTATTGCGCGTGGTGCCGCCGGGTTCGTCAAATGAGGGAGAGGTGGCGGGCGCGGAAACCCGGCCGATAACGCCGCCGGTGCAGATCGAGAGCCGTCCCGTGGAGAACAAAGCGGTTGTGACGGACAGCCTCAAACGCGAGCCCAAGGGCGGCACGCAGCCCTACACCAACGAGGCGTGGGCGCTGCTGCAAAAACCCGCCCAGGCCACAGCAGCGACAGTGCCCGCCGCGACTGTACTGCCACCGGTCAAGCCCGCCGAATCCACCGCCAAGCCAATGGCGGCAGCGGATATCGACTGGGCCTGGCCGACCGCCAATAAAGTGACAACATCATTCTCCGAGGCCGGCAGCAAGGGACTCGATTTCAACGGCACGGCCGGCGATTCCGTATTGGCTGCTGCATCCGGCAAGGTCACCCTGGTCACCAATTCGCTGCGCGGCTACGGCAACCTGATCGTGATCAAGCACAATGCCACTTATCTTTCAGTCTACGCGCATAACAGTAAAATGCTGGTGACCGAAGGCCAGACCGTCAGCAAGGGGCAGAAGGTCGCCGAGATCGGCAGCAGCGACAGCGATCATCCCAATCTGCATTTCGAGATTCGCCGCGAAGGCAAGCCCGTCGATCCGGCGAAATACCTGCCGCAACGCTAAAGGCACAGCATGACCGACAACACGGCGCCAGAAGTGGAAATCGAAGGCATTGCGCTATCGGTGCCCGAGGAAGGCGCGCAAAGCGCCGAACATGATTTTCTCGACGACATCACCCAGATCTACCTTAACGAAATCGGCGCCAGCCCGCTGCTGACTGCCGGGCAGGAACAGACGCTGGCGCGCGCTACCATCGCCGGCGATTTCAGCGCCAGGCAGCACATGATCGAATCCAACCTGCGCCTCGTGGTCAGCATTGCGCGGCATTACCAGAATCGCGGCATACCACTCGATGACCTGATCGAGGAGGGTAATCTCGGCCTCATCCACGCGCTGGAAAAATTCGATCCCGAGCGCGGCTTTCGTTTTTCCACCTATGCCACCTGGTGGATACGGCAGAACATCGAACGTGCCATCATGAACCAGTCGCGCACCATCCGCCTGCCTGTGCATGTAATGAAAGAGTTGAATGTCATCTTGCGCGTTCTGCGCAGGATGGAAGCCGAAAATGGCGACGAAAGCAACAACCTGCTTGGCACAGTGGAGAGAGTGGCGCAGCTTCTCGACCGGCCGATAGAAGAAGTGCGGCAAGTCCTCAATGTCTCCGAGCGCACCCTGTCTCTCGATGCGCCGCTCGATATCGATCCCGATCTGTCGATGACGGATGCCATCGCCGCGGATGACGACGCAGGTCCTGAAACCCTGCTGGCGCAGCACGAAATCGAAACCCATATGCACGAATGGGTGGACGAACTTTCCGAACGCCAGCGCATCGTGCTCGAACGCCGTTACGGACTCAACAACAATGATGTCGCCACGCTCGAAGTCATTGCCGGTGACATGGGCGTCACGCGCGAACGGGTCAGGCAGATCCAGATGGAGGCGCTGCAAAGCCTGCGCCGCCGCCTGGCTCGGGCCGGAGTTGGCCGCGATGCGCTGTTGTGACGGCTGAGTAGCGCCCTACGACCAACACCAGACACGCGTGTTCAAGCCTTGATCGGCTCGACAAACCAGACAAATCTGGGCACTGGATTGCCGTCCATTTGGTGCCCGTCTTTGGCCGGGAACCAAATCCGACGTTCTCACTTCCGGAAAGCAGACGCTGACTTAACGGCATCGATATCTGCATGGATTCTGTATTTCCAGGCAACCTAGCCCAATTGGCGCATGCTATTCGGACGATTGCACTTTTCAGCATAACGATCGGCTGCTATCGTGACAAAAAAGCGGATGGAGTTACTCACAGCCATGACGATAGCGAAAGCAACACGCTGCAAACGCTGTATAAAACGATTCTGTCGCAATCAAATTGACTGTCATAGCCCACGTCACTGCGGCGACTGCACAACCATCATGGATTATCACAAGGATTATTAAGATGACGAATACGACAAGCTCGATGCGGACGACCTGCAAAGCGTTCTGGATGCCGGTACAGGATTTCCGCATCGGCGCTCAATACACCAGATGCCGGAAGATCGGGTCAATTGAGCCTTCAACAATTCAGGCCGGCCTTTGGCAGGAAGGACGCCAAACACCACCGCACTTATTGGCTAATTCCATGCATGTAGGCACTTTGAAAAGGAGATGATGCCATGACCAAACGTGAAATCTACGCCATCCGCGCTGAGCGCACCCTAATCTACTACGCGAGCTTGCTGGTTAACGATCCAAATGCTTCCCTGATAGATCTACTTACCGACTTTCGGCACTACTGCAACGATGACGGATTAGATTTTGATTATTTCAGCATGGAATCGAAGAAGAAATTCAAGGCTGAGGACCCTGAGAGGTTATACGGGGGAGTATGAATCACAAAACCATGACGAATGGTAGATTGGTTATATAAGCGAATGCAAGAAGGGGTAGTACGGCTGCCTGCCATTACTTATCCTATTCCACTAAGGTCGTGGGGTTAAATGCGCCTTGACTGTCTCGGCCAATTCATACACCGCGGTCGCGTAAAAGGTGCTCCTGTTGTAGCGCGTGATGACATAAAAGTTGTTGTAACCGAGGCGATAACTGGTCGGTACCTCTGGCGTAACGTAGTCGATCAGCGCGGCGGGGCAGGGTGGGGCATCGTTTGCGGTGACGCCAAACGCTGCGAGTTGCTCCGGTGTGCGTTGCGGCTTGATGCCTTCGGCGAGCAGTTCGCCGATGCGCGAGCCATCCGCCTTGGCCGGCGTCAGGATCAGCCCGCCCTTTTCCCACCCGTGTTCGGCGAGGAAACGCGCCACGCTGCCGATGGCATCGGCGGGGCTGGAGAGGTCAATGCTGCCGTCGCCATCGAAATCGACCGCCCATTGTCGTATGCTGCTGGGCAGGAATTGCGGCATGCCGATGGCGCCGGCATAGGAACCGCGGTAATCGAGCACGGCGCGCTTCTCTTCGCGCGCCAGCAGCAGCAAGGCTTCCAGTTCGCCGCGGAACAGCGCGGCGCGCGGCGGATAGTCGAAGGCCAGTGTCGCCAGTGCCGAGAAAGTCTGAAAGTGCCCGTTGTGCTTGCCATAGATCGTTTCCACGCCGAGGATGCCGACGATGATTTCGCGCGGCACGCCATACTGCGCTTCGGCCCTCGCCAGGCTGGCTTTATTGGCCTGCCAGAACTTCGCTCCGGCGCGGATGCGGCGCGGCTCGACAAAGCGCGAGCGATAGAGCTGCCAGGAACGGATGCCAGGCTCGGCAGGCGGCTGAATTTCCTTGATGACGACCGGCAGCGATTGCGCCTGGGCGAACAGATGCAGCAATTCATCGTTGTCGAAGCCATTGCGCTCGTGCATTTCGGCGACGAAGGCGCGCACGTCTTCGCGCTCGGCATAGGAGGCCGGATCGGCACTGGCCAGCGCGGGCAGCAACAGCAATAGGCAGAGCAGGAGTCTCATGGCACAAAGCCGACAACAAGTCCCTTTTATTTTCGCAGCGTATCTGCTGCTTGATCGGTACGATAGGGCAGGGTTTCATGGAGTGCTTCGATTTCGCTGATCTTCCACGCCGCCCAGTTGTGGGGAAAAGTCCACTCACAGCACATTAGGCGGCATTACCCCCTGCGCTCAGGGGGTGAGGACGACAGGATAAAATCCGCATCCATTTCAATAAACCCAGTCCAACAAAATCGTTGTTTTAATCAAGCGTAGCGAGCCAGTCATGCCCAAGGGGAGAACTGGCGAACATGCGCGTTAGTCTCTTACTATCGAAGTCTTGACAAAAATTGGCGAAGAATTTCGAGCGCAGCGAGCAAATCAGTCACCTCCCCCGCGAGGGGGAGGGTGGGAGGGGGCGGGTCTTTATGCGGCTTTCCCGGCCGGGAGACCTGGCTCTCAAGCGAAGTCACACCTGTTTGGTTCCGGCTCGGCCGGATTAAGGAGTTACTGATGCGTGTTGCAATCATCGGGTCGGGGCCGGCCGGCTTTTATGCCGCAGAGGCCCTGTTGAAGCGTACTGATACCGTCGTTCATGTCGATGTGTTCGATCGCCTGCCGACGCCATTCGGGCTGGTGCGGGCCGGCGTTGCGCCGGACCACCAGAACATCAAGGCGGTCACCCGCGTTTTCGACAGGACGGCCGCGCGCCCGACATTCAGGTTTTTGGGCAACGTATGTCTCGGACGCGACCTGACGGTCGAGGATTTGCGCCAGCATTATCATCAGATCGTTTATGCGGTTGGCAATGAGGCCGATCGCCGTCTCGGCATTCCGGGTGAAGGCGTGACGGGCTGCACACCGGCCACTGTATTCGTCGGCTGGTACAACGGCCATCCCGACTACCGGCAGGCGAAAATTGACCTGTCCGCAACGAGGGTTGCAGTGGTGGGCAACGGCAATGTCGCGCTCGATGCGGCGCGGATGCTGCTGCGCACTCCGGCTGAACTCGAAAAGACCGACATTGCCGCGCACGCGCTGGAAGCGTTGCGCGGGAGCCGGGTACGCGAGGTATTCCTGCTGGGTAGGCGCGGACCGGCACAGGCCGCATTTACACCGCCGGAGATCAAGGAACTGGGCGAGATGGAAGACGTGGATCCAATCCTCGATCCGCGTGAACTGGCGAGTTTGGATTCAGCGGAATTTGCGGATGACCAGCAGACGGAAAAGAATCTGGAAGTCCTCCAGTCGTACGCCGGGCAGCGCCCGGCGACGAAGACGAAAAAGGTTCATTTGCGCTTTCTGGTCTCGCCAACAGAAATCATCGTCAATGCCGCGGGCAAGGTGGCTGGCATCAGGCTGGAGAAGAACAGGCTGGAGACGCGGCCGGATGGCACGGTCGCCGCGCGCGGTACGGGTGAAACGGAAATCCTCGAGGTCGACATGGTTCTGCCGTCAGTCGGCTATGCCGCCGAGCCGATCGCCGGTGTGCCCTTCGATGCGAAAGCGCGTGTCATCGCCAATCAGGACGGTCGGGTGGTCGACCCCGTCAGCCGCGCCGTGATTGCCAATGAATACGTTGTCGGCTGGGCGCGCACCGGTGCACAGGGACTCATCGGTTCGCACAAGGGCGCTTCCGCCCGTGTCGTGGAGCACATGAAGACGGACAGTGTCGGAGTTGACGCGAGGGAGCTGCCAGCCCCGGATGCGATCCTCTCCTTGCTGCGAGACCGCGGCGTACAGGTGATTTCATTCGATGACTGGAAAAAACTGGACGAAGTGGAAGTGGTCCGCGGCGAAAGACGCGGCGCACCTCGCGACAAGGTCGTCGATGTCGATGCCATGCTTGAGGTGCTGGGCCAGCAGTAAGCGGCAATCAGCCGGAGCTCCAGGTCATGGTGCCGGGTCTGCGATTGTCGGATTCATGGAGTGAAGCCGGCAATCAATTCTTTGAATTTTCGCAGCGCATCCGCCGGTTGATCGGCGCGATAACGCAGGGTTTCATAGAGGGCTTCGATTGCGCCGATTTCATTTGCATGGTGAGGGAGCGCGGAAGTAACCCTTTTCGCATAATCCTGCGGTCCTTCCCACGACCGCGATTCGATGCCGCGCCGCGCCAGCTTGCGCTGAAAGCGCCGCCACTGGCGCTGCACCGGGTCGGCGCGCTGCCAATGGCGCAGCGACCATGCGGTGAGGCCGAGCATCAGCAGGCCGCTGCAGATCATGAGCAATGCGCCCATGGCTTGCCAGTCGGGCGAGCGCATGCCGAGAGATTGCAGCAGGTCGCGCTGGCGCCTGGCGTCATAGCCCAGCACCCACTGGTTCCAGCCGTTGACCATGGCGTCGAGGCGGTAACGCGCCGCGCGCAGCCAGGGATGGTCGCCGCGCATCAGCATGGGCAACGGGTCGCCGGCCGGCAGGGCGGCGGCGAGGTTCTGCTCGACGCGGTCGGGCGCGATCGCTGCGGTGGGGTCGATGCGGCGCCAGCCCTCGCCGCGAATCCATACCTCGGCCCAGGCATGCGCATCGAGCTGGCGCACTTCAAGATAGCCGTCGACGGGGTTGATCTCGCCGCCCTGATAGCCGGTGACGAGGCGCGCCGGAACGCCGGCAGCGCGCATCACGAAAACGAAACTGGCGGCGAAGTGCTCGCAGAAGCCGCGTCGCGTCGAAAACAGGAAATCGTCGATGTCATTGCGACCCAGGGGCGGCGGCGCCAGCGTATAGGTGAAGGGCTCGTTGCGATAGCGCACCAGCATTGCAGCCGCAATAGCCGGCGCATTGTTGTGCCCGGCGCGCAGTTCCGCGCCGAGCGCCCTGGCTCTCGGATTCGCCTCCCTGGGCAAGGCCAGCGCCGCGCTCAATACACGGCTTGATTCGTCGCTGCCGCCGCGCGTGCCAGGGTAGGAGATGACGGCATAGCGCATGCGCTCTCGTACCGGTCTCCGGGCGAACAATTCGTAATCGCTGCCGATTACGCTGCCGGCGGGCAGATTGCCGGGCAGTTCCAGCGCGAACAGCCAGGACTGCTGGTGCGGTTCGAGCGTCACCTCATAGGAAAATGCGCTGCCTTTGGTGGCGTAGGGCAGCGCGGTACCGATCGAGGGACGGGCGATGCGCCAGGTGTGGCCGTCGAATTCGGTCAGCACCGGACCGCGCCAGTAGAACGCATCGCGCGGCGGCATGCCGTTGTTGAAGCGGGCGCGAAATGCAATCGCATCCGACAGCGATAGTTGACTGATCGAGCCTAGGGTCATGCTGTCCGACAAGCCGCTGGTGGAGCGGCCGCTATCCTGTGGCACGCCCCACAAGGGGCCCGCGATGCGCGGGAACAGCACGAACAGCACCAGCATGAAGGGCAGCGCTTGCGCCATCATGATGGCGGAAACGCGCAGCGCCGCGGCGGGTTTTGTCTGCGCTCGATTGAGTACCACCAATGTCGCCGTCAGTACCAGGACGGTGGCGACCGCCGCCAGTGCGGCCGGAATGCTCTGGTTGTAGAAGAATTGCGAGAGGACGAGGAAGTAACCGAGGAACACCACGGCATAGGCGTCGCGCGCGGTTTTTGTTTCGAATAGCTTCAGGGCGAGGAACAGCGCCAGCAATGCGACTCCCGCATCCTTGCCGAGCAGCGTGTGGTAATGCGCGCTGACCCCGGCCGCGCCGAACACGGCGAGGAGATTGATAACCCAGGCCGGTGGCAATTTGATCCGGCGCCACAACAGGAAGCCGCGCCAGACCAGTACCAGGGCCGAGAGCGCCGAGAGCCACCAGGGCAGCCAGGGCGTGAGCGGGACGAAAGCGCCAAAGGCGGCGGCGCACAGCCACAGCACATGCAATTGGACGAGCGGTGGCGACAGCCTTTTGGCGTGAAAAAGTGGCGACGGAACGTCTTGTGATATCGAGCGCAGCGAGCCGCTCAGTAGCCCCGCCCCGGGGGTTGAGGCGGGGTTTCGCAAAGCATCGCTTTGCGCCGCCGAGACGGGTGAGCCATGCAGGGCGAGCCCTGGAGCAGGATGGGGGTGGGGGGCGTTCAATTTGCCTTTGCGCATTTTCATCATCGAGGACGGCGCTGGCCACCATGCGCGTTAACCATACAGCGCCAGGGCCTGCAGACAGGTATGCCGATGCGCTTCACCTGAACCCGGCGCCAGCGTATTTCCAGGCAGGCGCAGACCCCAGGTGAGGCCAGCGCCGTTGGCGTCGCAGACCCAGCGCGCCATGATCGAGAGGCGACTTTCGACATCGAGCCCCGGCGGCAATTGGTCCCAGTCGAGCCAGAGCGATTGCGCATTCTCGCCACTGAACAGCTTGGTCAGCAGTTCGTCATTATGCTGGCGCGCCACCGCCTTCCACGCCACATGGCGCGGTGAATCGCTGGCTTGGTGGTCGCGCAGGCCGGCGAAATCGTCGTTGCCGCGCTCCTGCCGCTGTTTGCTTTGGCTATCGTGCTGATCGCTGCTACCCACCGGCAATGGCGGCGCATCGAGGGCAGGGCGCGGATAGACCAGGCAAAACTGCCCGGGTTGCACGTAGGCCCAGGCGCGGATCAGGCCGAGCGGATAGCGCGTTTCAATCATCACTCGCGGCAGCGGCATCCACCCGCGCTGGGTGGTCTTGACCGGCAACAGAGCCTCGATGCGATCGGTGGCGGGCAAATCCAGATCGATCAGTTCGCCCTCATTTTTGTCTCCCGCGCGCATGCGCAGGGCCGGGCGTTCCGCCTTGCGCGCGTTGTGCAGCACGAGGCCGAAGTGCGCTGCCTCGCCCGCGAATACCGGCGTGCTGTGCCCCGGCGCGATGCGCAGGAAGGCGAGGTTGCGAAAGGTGTTGAGGATCGCCGAAACGCCGAGACCGCCAAGCAGGAAGGTCAGCACATAGCCCAGGCTCAGGCTGTAGTTCATCGACCCGACCAGCATGACGGCAAGCGATATGGCATAACCGATGCCGGCGCGCGTCGGCAGCACATAGACGCGGCGCTGATTGAGGATGACGGGCGAAGGCTCGGGCGCGGGTCCGCGCAAAGCCCATTCGTAGAATTTCTGCTGTAGCCGCGCCGTGAGTTGCATGGCTCGACGCTTTAACGTGAAAAACAGGCAAGCGGCGGAACCGCGAAAATCAGATGCGGGCGGAAAACACTACGTCTCGTGTAAATCGGGCGCAGCGAGCTAATGAGTAGCCCCGCCCTGGGGGTTGAGGCGGGAATTCGCAAAGCATCGCTTTGTGCCGCCGAGACGGGCGAGCCGTGCAAAGCGAGCCCTGGAGCAGGATGGGGGTGGGGGGCGTTCAATTTGTCTTTGCGATTTTAATCATCAGTGGTGCAACAATCTTTGCATGAGCGCTAAGGAATCGGAACCGCCTCGATCAGTTGCCGGATGGCAACTGTCGTGTCGCCGCCATTGGCAAGACGCAAACGATGGCCGGCGACGGCGGGCAATACGGCCTGCAAATCTTCCGGCAGCACGTGATCGCGTTGCTCGATCAAGGCCCAGGCCCGCGCGCTGGCGAGCAGGCCGAGCGCGGCACGCGGCGAAAGCCCGGCGGCGAATTCGGGCGCATGGCGCGTGTGTTCGACCAGCGCCTGCACGTAATCGATCAGTGCCGGTGAGGCGTGAATGCGCATCGCCTGCTGCTGCAAGTCGAGCACGGATTCCGCCGACAGCAGCGGCACCAGCGCGGCGACCATGTCGCGTCGGTCCGCGCCCGACAAAAGTTCGCGCTCGGCGGCACGATCCGGATAGCCGAGGGCAATGCGCATCAGGAAACGGTCGAGTTGCGATTCGGGCAGAGGAAAGGTGCCGATCTGGTGTGCCGGATTCTGCGTGGCGATGACGAAGAAGGGATGCGGCAACGGCCGGGTCTCCCCTTCCGCCGTGACCTGGCGTTCCTCCATGGCCTCCAGCAGCGCGCTTTGCGCTTTGGGCGTGGCGCGGTTGATTTCGTCGGCCAGAATCACGCCGGCAAAGATCGGGCCCGGATGAAAGCGGAAACTGCCGCTGTCGCGGTCGAATACCGAGACGCCGAGGATGTCGGCCGGCAGCAGGTCGCTGGTGAACTGGATACGCTGAAAAACGAGCCCAAGTAACCTGGCCAGCAGATGGGCGAGGATGGTCTTGCCGACGCCGGGGACATCCTCGATCAACAGATGGCCGCGCGCCAGCAGGCAGGTCAATGCCATGCGAATTTCACGATCCTTGCCGAGAATGATGGCGCCGGCGGCATTCAAAACGGCATCGATACTGGCGGCCGATTGCGGAGTGGGCATGTGGAAGACAATCCTTGCAGGGGGTTGCGATGGATTGTAAGTCATCTTCCCGCTTGCCTTCCCGCTGGGGCCGGATCAGTTAGAATCATTGTTTTCCAGACGTCTTTCGACACCATCGCCTTTTCATGATTACCGGTTCCATTCCCGCCCTTGTTACACCCATGCAGGACGATGGCAGCCTCGATCTGCCGCGTTTGCGCAAGCTGATTGATTGGCATATTGCCGAAGGCTCCGACGCGATCGTTGTCGTCGGCACGACCGGCGAATCGCCAACCGTGAATGTCGAAGAACACTGCCAGGTGATAAAGACCACGGTCGAACATGTTGCCGGGCGTATTCCGGTGATTGCCGGTACCGGCGCCAACTCGACGCGCGAGGCCATCGAGCTGGGCGAGTTTGCGCGTGCGGCAGGCGCCGACGCGCACCTTTCGGTGGTGCCCTATTACAACAAGCCGACGCAGGAAGGGCTCTACCGCCATTTCAAGGCCATCGCCGAAGCGATCGATCTGCCCCTGATTCTCTACAATGTGCCTGGCCGTACCGTGGCGGACATGTCCAACGATACCGCGCTGCGCCTTGCCGCAGTGCCGCGCATCATCGGCGTCAAGGACGCAACGGGCAATATCGAGCGTGGCACCGATCTCATCAAACGGGCGCCCAAAGGGTTCGCGGTATACAGCGGCGACGACGCCTCCACCCTGGCGTTGCTGCTGCTGGGCGGACAGGGCACGATTTCGGTTACGGCCAATGTCGCACCGGCCTTGATGCATCAAATGGTTGCGGCTGCGCTGGCGGGCGATCTGGCCAGGGCGCGCGAGATCAATGCCCGCTTGCTGGGTTTGCACAAGGATCTTTTTCTCGAAGCCAATCCGATCCCGGTGAAGTGGGCGGTACAGCAACTCGGCAGGATTGGTGGCGGTATTCGCCTGCCGCTGACGCCGCTGTCGCCGGAGTATCACGAACGTGTGCGTAGCGCGATGCGCGCCGCCGGAATCACCCTCTGATTTTATTGACGGAATAAAACACATGATGCGCATGAAGCCCAAGCTGATTCTGTTGCCCTTGCTGACGGTGACGCTGCTCGCAGGTTGCGGTACTGGCAAACTGTTCGAATCGAAGAAGGTCGACTACAAGTCGGCCGGCACCGTTCCCGCGCTTGAGATTCCGCCGGATCTGACGGCGCCGGGACAGGATGAAGCGACCGCCCTGCCGGGCGGCAGCGAGACCTTCTCGCGCTACATCCGTGAGCGGAAAGGTCTGGCGGGTGCTGCGTCCGATCCGATCATCCTGCCCAATGTCGGCAAGATGAAAATCGAGCGCTCGGGCAATCAACGCTGGCTGGTGGTGCCGGGCAATGCGCAGAAACTGTGGCCGCTGGTGAAAACCTTCTGGCAGGAAAACGGTTTCATCATCAACATCGATCAACCGGAAACCGGCGTGATGGAAACCGACTGGGCCGAGGATCGCGCCAAGATTCCGCAGGATTTTTTGCGCAACACGATTGGCGCCGTATTTGACGATGTCTATTCGACCGCGGAGCGCGACAAGTATCGTACGCGCATGGAGCCAGGCACCGAGCCTGATACCACCGAGATATACATCAGCCATCGCGGCATGTATGAAACCTACATCAACGAGGGCAAGGACCAGACGCGCTGGCAGCCACGTGCGGCGGACCCGGAACTCGAAGCCGAGATGCTGCGCAAGTTGATGGTCCGGCTTGGATCTGACGAAACTACAGCGAAAAACGCGGTGGCGGCCGAACCCAGGCAAGACCGCGCCAAGATCGCCAAGACCGCTGAAGGCAACAATGCATTGGAAATTGCCGAGCCCTTCGATCGCACCTGGCGCCGGGTTGGCCTGGCGCTGGATCGCGCAGGATTTACGGTGGAAGACCGCGATCGTTCCCAGGGCCTGTACTTTGTGCGCTACATCGACCCCGGCGTCGATGCGAAAGCCAAGTCTGGTGAAGAAAGCTGGGTTTCCAAGCTGGCATTCTGGCGTAGTAATGCTGCTGATGGTAAGACCAAGATCGAAAACAAGTCACGCTACCGCGTCCAGGTCAAGGCAAGCGGCGATACAGCGCAGGTTCAGGTATTGACTGCCGAAGGCGGCGTGGACAAGTCGGATATCTCGAAAAAGATACTGAGCATCCTGCTCGATCAGCTTAAATAAGGCTGCCGCGTATCAAATAATTTTAAGCCCGGTTCGCCGGGCTTTTTTCATTGCCGGCAGTGGGCCGCGATGCGCAGGAACAATTCAATCCGTCTTGCCGACACGGTGCCTTGTGCCACGCCGTTCTTGATGGCACATCCCGGCTCGGCCGCATGGTGGCAATCGCGGAAGCGGCACTGATCGAGAAACTGGCGGAACTCGCGGAATGCGTTTTCGATTTCGCCGAAGCTGAGGTGGGCGAGACCGAATTCCTGCACGCCTGGACAATCGATAATGGCATCACCTTCAGGGGTTCGGTAGAGCCGGCCATAGGTGGTGGTGTGCTTGCCGGAATCGAGCGCGGTGGATATCTCGCGCGTGGCGGCCATGGCATCCGGAATAAGCGCATTGATCAGCGTCGACTTGCCCATGCCGGATTGTCCCACCAGTACGCTTGCATGTCCCTTGAGTCGTGGTCGCAGAGCGTCGGCATTCGATTTGGCTGACATTTCGATCACTTCATAACCCAGTGCGGCATAGGGGGCCAGCATCGCCCGCGCCGCTGCGAGGCCGGACGACAGATCGCATTTGTTGAGCACGATGAGGACATTCATGTGCTCATGTTCAGCGGCGACGATGGCGCGCGAGAGCAGTTCGTCGCTGAAACCCGGTTCGGTAGCGACGACGAATATCAACTGGGTGGCATTGGCGGCGATCAGCTTCTGCCGATACTGGTCGCTGCGGTAAAGCAGGGTGGTGCGCGGCACATGACGGACGATCTGTCCCCGGCCGTCGGCATCCGGCTCGACTTCCACGCGGTCGCCGCAGGCATAGGGACTCTTTTTGCCTTTGGGAAAACCCGTGACGATGCGGCCATCGTCGAGGCGGATGTCGTAGTGCCGGCCGAAAGCGGCCACGATGGTGCCCCGGCGCGTGTTCAATCCCATTAGCGTGAAAAACAGGTTGGCAGTGGAGCTGTGAAAACCAGCAGTTGCCGGGAAATAGTACACCTCTTGCCAATCGAGCGCAGCGAGCCGCTCAGTAGCCCCGCCCCGGGGGTTGAGGCGGGGTTTCGCAAAGCATCGCTTTGCGCCGCCGAGACGGGTGAGCCATGCAGGGCGAGCCCTGGAGCAGGATGGGGGTGGGGGGCGTTCAATTTGTCTTTGCGTTTTTTGCGCATTTATCAATACATGAGCGTTATACGGTTTCTAGCCGCGCGATGCGCAGGCTCGCCGGCGGATGCGAATCGTGGAACAGCGAATGCAGCGGGTCGGGCGTCAAGGTCGAGGCATTGTCGCGATAGAGTTTGACCAGCGCCGTAACCATGTCACTGGCATTAGTTTGGCGCGCGGCAAAGGTGTCTGCCTCATATTCGTGCCTGCGCGAAAAGGCCGAGAGCAGCGGCGACAGCGGGAACAGTGCAACCGGCAATACCAGCATGAACAGGATCAGCGCCATGGCGGTGCCGGGGTGATGCACGCCGAGCGTCATATAGAACCATGGTTGCGTCATCAGCACGCCCAGCAGCCAGAGCAGGCCAAGACTGAGCAGCCAGGTCGCCGCGATGCCTTTCCAGACATGGCGCAGCTTGAAGTGGCCCAGTTCGTGCGCCAGCACGGCTTCGATCTCGGCCGGCTGCAGGCGCTCGATCAGGGTGTCGAAAAACACGATGCGCTTGGCTGCGCCAAATCCGGTGAAATAGGCGTTGCCCTGTGTCGAACGCTTCGAGCCATCCATGACGAATACACCACTGCTGCGAAAGCCGCAGCGCGCCAGCAAGGCATCGATGCGGGCACGCAGGGTGTCGTCGGCGAGCGGCGTGAATTTGTTGAACAGCGGCGCAATCAGCGTCGGGAACAGCAACTGGATGACGAGACTGAAGCCGATCCAGAACAGCCATACCCACAGCCACCAGTGCTCGCCCATCTGCGCCATCAGCCACAGCACGACAAACAGCAGCGGCGCGCCGATCAGCACGGCGAGCAGGGTCTGCTTGAGCAGATCGGTGAGATACAGGGCGGGCGTGGTCTTGTTGAAGCCGAAACGCGCGTCGACGACGAAGGTACGGTATAGCGATAACGGCAGGTCGACGACAAAACCGATCAGGCCGAAGACGGCGAACAGCGCCAACCCATAGGCATAACCGCCTTCGGCGAACCAACGCAGGGGCAGTTGCGCGCAGGCATCAAGCAGCCCTCCGAGGGTAAATGCCAGTAGCAATCCGGTTTCGACAACAGCTTGAATTAATGCCAGATGATTTTTGACGACGGTATAGTCGGCCGCCTTTTGGTGTTCATCGAGCGTGATGCGGGCCGCGAAGCGCTGTGGTACCTGATCGCGGTGCGCGGTGACGTGGGCGATCTGGCGCATGGTGAGCCACAGGCGCAGTGCCGTGATGGCAAGCACGAAGAGAAAAAACAGCTGAATGGAATTGATGTTCACGATAGGGTTGCTGGCTATGAGAAAATCGCGCTGGATCAACAACGCGGCAAAAAATTATGGCACAGGATCAAAATGCGCTGGTCTGGCTCGACATGGAAATGACCGGGCTTGATCCGGAACATGATCGCATTCTCGAGCTGGCCATGGTGGTAACCAACAGCAATCTGGAAACCATCGCCGAAAGCGCCGTTTGGGCGGTGAAGCAGTCTGACACAGTGCTGGCCGGCATGGACGAATGGAACCAGAAAACCCACGGCAAATCCGGCCTGATCGCCAAGGTGAAGAGTTCAGCGCTGTGTGAAGCCGACGTCGAGGCGCAGGCAATCGAATTCATCAAGCTGCATGTGCCGCAGGGCAAGTCGCCCATGTGCGGCAACTCGATTTGCCAGGATCGCCGCTTCATGGCGCGCTACATGCCAAAACTTGAGCGCTACTTCCACTATCGCAACCTCGATGTGTCGACACTGAAGGAACTCTGCAAGCGCTGGAAGCCGGAGGTGGCAAAAGGCCTCACCAAACACGGCAAGCACGAGGCGCTGGCGGACATTTACGAATCGATCGAGGAAATGAAGTACTACCGCGAACATTTCCTGAAGCTTTAGGTGGGTAGAGCTCAAGTCAGCGTGGGCAGTGAACCCTGCTCATGCCGACGTCATTGAATTCAGATTTGCGTCAGTGGCATCGGCGAGGATATGCCGATTCCCTGCGCGAAGTCGACCCCGATCTCCTGCAGTTTCTCGAGGATGGCATCGCTTTCGACAAACTCCGCAATGGTCTTGATTCCCACCGTGTGTGCCACGCGGTTGATCGCAACGAGCTTGGCCAGTGCCGATTTGTCGCGCAGGATTTTCAGGATGATGCCGCTGTCGATCTTGAGATAGCCGACGCGAAGCTTTTTCAGGATGGTAAAGGACACCTTGTCGCGGCCGAAGCTGCAGAGCACGGACAAGCAGCCCAGGCACGCCAGTTCCTGCACCAAGTAGGCTGCGTCGGCTGGCTCGGCATCCACATCCCACGCTTCGATTTCAAAGCACAGCGCTTCGCCTGGCACGTTGAACAACGCGAGCGTAGCGCGCACGAAATCGGGGAAATAGGGATCGCGGATGGTGTCGAGCGCCAGATTGACGCAGAAGCCGGTCATACGCCAGTCCGGATCGGCCTGCCTGCGCGCCGCAATATGCTTCAGCACATTGGTTACGACCCAGCGATCGATTTCCGGCATCAGGCCGTTTTGCTGCGCCAGCGGCAGGAATGCGCCGGGGGGCATGAGGTTCTCTTCCTCTTCGATCATGCGGATATAGATCTCGCATAGTGCAAACTTGTCGTTCTGCACCGCCTTGATGGTCTGTCCGTACAAATGGAATTCGTCGTTCTGGATCGCAGACTTGATCCGGTCAGCCGCGTTTTGCCATTCGCCCAACTCGCCCACGAGCGAATCATCGTACAGCGCCTGCGAGGTCTCGCCGATATTCTGCTTCTCATCCAGCCTGCCGGGTTTGGCTCCGCTCTTGGCCGCAGGAGGCAGGTCTTTCGTCTTCGCGGCGGAATGGTGACCGGTCTCGTCGGTTACCATCGCGTAGATACCCTGAACATTACCCTCATCACCGAATTTCGGAACCAGATGGACAAAATAGCGGGTCGTTCCGCCATTCGCCGTTTTATGAGTGCGAGCATATCGCTGCGGCTTGCCGGCCAATGCCTCCTGCAGTGGCGCGGCGATCTCGGCATAGACAGTTTTCCCCAGTACTTCCCGCATCGTGTGACCGTCGATTTGTCCGGCTTCCAATCCAAGCCATTCACGATACGCCCGATTGTGGTAGCGATAGCATTCCTTGCTGTCAAGGTACGCCATATAAACAGGGAAGAAATGATCGGCGTAATTCAATCGCGTGCGCGCCGCATCAAGCTCGCGTTTGCACTGTTGCAACAGCATCTTCTGCTGCGTCAGATGATCCTGCGGAGAAGGGGTGGAAGGGGGCATCGAATTGGGAAGCTTTGGTGGGCCATGCTCATATGCTGCAATCGCGAATGATTTAATGTTCTGGCCTTCCAGGAACGCAGCAGTGAGGGAGTAGAGTCCATGCGTACCGTATTTGCGTCGGCTATAACCTGATTCTGTCCTCACCCGCAGAAGATTCAACGCGAGGTTACACAGTCTGATTTATCGTAACTATCTTATCCCCGGTGCCCAGGAAGGGCACCTAGAACCCCCACAGAGTTACCCGCCAGTACCTGAATCCACCGCTAAATCCATCAACCATGCCGGTCTTTGCTTGATTCTGCTCCGCAAGGCAATAGAATTATACCCACTCCAAGAATGGGTTTACTACTTTTTGCTGAACGGAATCTCGGTAATTTTCTCGCCGTGCCCGCCAGTGTAGTGCTCAGTCATAGCTACGCTTGAATGCCCAGCAGGGTCTGCGCGGCGTCGAGTCCGTGCTGATCTCGCAAATCGCTTCCCGATTTGCGTCGCAGGTCTCGAAACTGGAAGTCCTTGCCGGCAATTCCAGCATTCTCGCGGGTTTTTTTCAAACCGGCTACACAACTTGGCCTTGGCATCTTCTGGCCGCGCTTAACCAACAGCATCACATCACCCCCTTTACTCAGCCAATGCTTGAGGCATTAATGGTTGCACTGACAATTTAAACTCGCGCAAAAATTTTAATATCTCGCGATGGCTAATATTGCCAATTATCAGTATGTAGTTTTTACTTGATATGAATATAACCCAATAAGGGTGAGTCCGTAAGGGCAAGCCCTTACATAGATACCTCCAAACGAGGGCTATATAGAAAAATTGCTCGGAAAAAGGCAGGTGGAATACCTGAGAACATAGGCAGAGTGGTATCAGAGTGGTATTCTGGATAACAGAAAGGCTGACGACGTTGAGGTATCGTGTCCGGAAAGACAGTAAAAGAAGCCAAGATTAAAGCCCTGGTAATTCCCACTTGTGCAGTCGTTCCGCCAGAATATTCTGCGGGCGTGCGCTTCCCCATTGTCGGCATTGGCACCTCTGCAGGCGTGTTGGAAGCCTTTATCGAGGGCAAAGACCTTCTGGCGGATGCCCGTACCGTACTCAATACCCTCGTCGGCAAAGGAAGCGAATCGCAGTTGATTCTGCTGGCAATGGCAGCGTAGAGGGATGAGGTCTATGGGAACTAAGCAGTCTCTCACAACAGCGCAGCTTCGGACCGCGGCGGAGGTGAGACTCGCTGAGACGCAACCGCCTATGTTGCATGCAAAATCAGCAGACGACTTGCTGCATGAAGTTCAGGTGCTCCAGATAGAACTGAAAATGCTGAACGAGATCTTGCGCCAGAGCCAGGTCGCCCTCGAGGAATCCCGCAACCGTTATATCAGCTTCTATGAATTCGCCCCGGTCGGCTATCTGACCCTGACCCATGCTGGCCAGATCACAGAAGCCAATCTCACCGCAGCCACCCTGTTTGGTCTGGGGCGCAAGAAACTCCTCGGGCGGCGCTTTGATAGCCTGGTCGCCACCGCCGACCGTGAGCGTTGGCGGCACTGCTTTGTCAGCGCATTGGGGCGGCGAAGCACGCAGTCTCTGGATCTGAAACTTGATCATGGCAATGGCTCGTGGTTTTATGGCGAGGTGCAATTGAGGCACCAGGATGACAATGCTGCGCAGTCGGCGATACGCATCGTGTTATCAGACGTCACCTCACGCAAGCAGACCGAAGAACAGGGCCTAGCCATCAAGGAACGTCTTGAGTTGGCCCTCAATGCCACCAGCGATGGTGTTTGGGATTGGGACTTGCGTAGCGGTACGATCTATCGATCGCCGCATTACTTCGACATAGTCGAGCTTGGGCCGGACGAAGATAGCCGGAATTTCAGTTTCTTCAAGAAGACGATTCATCCGGATGACCTGCCACGAGCGCTAAAGGCAATTGAAGCGCATATCCAGGGAAAAACTCATTCTATCGAATTCGAGTATCGACTCGCGTCCCGATCTGGGGAACCGAAATGGATCAACTCAAGAAGCATGGCGGTCGAGCGGGACACTGACGGCAAGCCGGTTCGGATCGTAGGCAGCATCAGGGACATCACCGCGCGCAAACAAATTGAATTGGCGTTGGTAGAACGCGAAGCCCAGTATCGGGCCGCGACCGAGACCGCAGCGGACGGGATCTGGATGGTCGACGCGGCGAATGGCCGCCTCCTCTCCGTCAACGACGCCTATGTTCGCCGCTCCGGCTACAGACGCGAGGAACTGCTCACTATGCGGTTATCGGATATCGAGGCAGATGAATCGCCGGAAGCGGTCCGCGTTCACATGGAGAATATCCGGAACAATGGCAGCGACTTGTTCGAGACCCGGCACCGGGCCAAGGACGGTGAAGTCTGGCCCGCCGAGATGAGCATCTCATATTGGGCAACTGGGGGAGGGCGCTTCTTCTGCTATGTGCGCGACCTAACAGATCGAAAGCGCAACGAGGCAGTACGACAAGAAGTGCGCGCCGAGATGGAAGATGCCATGCGGTTTCACGTAGCCAGCCAGACCGTTGCCGCCATGGCCCACGAGCTGAACCAACCACTCAATGCGGTTGCGACCTATAGCTTGGCCGCCTTGCACATGTTGCGTAACGGCAACCCGAAGCCGAATAGGCTGCTACACGCTTTGGAGAGCAATGCGCAACAGGCCCGACGTGCGGGAGACGTTGTGCATGATCTGCTGGAATTCTTGAGCACGGGTGAAGTCACTACCAATCCGGAAGACCTCAACGATATCGTGCACACAGCCCTTTACAGAATCGAGGCGAATAGCCTCAACTTATTTCAATCCCGACTTGAACTCGATGCCAACCTCCCCCCCGTGAGTGCCAACCGTCTTCAGGTGGAGAAGGTGATGGGCAACCTGATTCAGAACGGCATCGAGGCTATGCATGGCTTCGGCATCAGTCCAAAGAATATCGTCATCACGGTGCGTACCAGCACCGATGGGAAAATGGCCCAAGTGACGGTGCGTGACAGTGGCCCCGGCATCGATGCAAAGACGCTGCATCGCATCTTCGAACCTTTCTTCACGACCAAGCAAAAAGGTCTTGGCATGGGGCTGGCCATCAGTCGCGCAATCATCGAAGCGCATGGCGGACAGCTTTGGGCAGAGTCTGAGCCAGGTGCGGGAGCTAGTTTCCATTTCACTCTACCCTTTGCGCCATGAGCGAAGCACTTGTATTCATCGTCGACGATGACGCGGCGGTACGCGATGGACTCAGTATGCTTTGCGAAAGCTCGGGACTGAATGCCGAATGCTATGACAGTGCAGAGTCATTTTTAGATGCCTATAGACCGGATCAGCCCGGCTGTCTCGTTTTGGATGTACGGATGGAGGGCATGAGCGGCCCGGAACTGCACGCCATACTGAACCAGGCTGGCTGCCCATTAGCCGTGATTTATCTAACGGGCCACGGAAGCATCCCCTTGACGGTGCAGTCGATAAAAGCTGGTGCAGTGAACTTCCTGACCAAGCCGGTAAATGGCACCGAATTGCTGGAATGTATACGGGCAGCTCTGCTTGAGAGCACACAAATGGGTTTGCGTATACAAGCGAAGACTACTGCGGCAAATCATATTGCCAGTCTGACCGAACGCGAGCGTGAAGTCATGGTATTGATGGCCGACGGAAAGACCAACAAGGAAATAGCGCGGCATCTGGGCATCAGCCATCGTACCGTCGAAATTCACAAAGCGAGAATCATGCATAAGACGGGAGTGAACAATCTGGTCGACTTGATCCACCTCGTAGAGATCGGAAAGCGAGCGCCTGACTGAGTTTCACTCCAATTTTCACAGCGTCGCCCGGGACGCGAATATATGTGTGGTTGCAGGGATTACTCTTGGCGCGCGCTAGCGTGTGTTCGCCGTGGTTCAAATGAGGTTTTCAGGTTTAATGGTGCGCAACAGTTTAAATGGACTGATGGCATCGAATATGTGCCATTTGGCGCATGTTCATGCGGCATCTGAATGGTTAGCATTGCGCTCCAAATATTGGATCGGAAAGCATTGTGCCGCATGATGTCTTTGGCGCACTTCGCGCGCATCGCTTCTACGTCTGCTACACGCTAACCCACATCACCAACAGCCAAGATAACGCGAATAAGTAATGGTTAAGCCACGGTTTCGTTCCAGGTTCAAAAATTTCACCATTTAATTTTTTTCGTGAATCTGTCGCTAGTTGCCGACTCCAGATGTCCTTTTTATTCAAACCTAAAATGCAATCCTGTAACAGTTTGTCGGCATCAAGCGACAAAATGGCATCGAATATTGGTTTCATATTTTCTTAATTATTAATTCGAATGCGTTTTTTCAATGGAATGAAGATTGCTTAACGGAACGATCAGTGTCTTTTTTTTCTCGTTAGATAGCGTTTGACAGCAGGAAACGATAGTAAAGGCACGAAAATCATGGGGCACGAAAGATGCCATAGACATTGCCATCGGCAAGTAAGCAATTAGGGAGACGATATGAAGGATTCATGCCGGACAGTATTGCCTAGTAGACACCTGGCGTATCTCGGGATTACCGGAAGAAAAAGCAAAAGCTTTGGTTTTGCCAAACCATCCATCTCAAATGGCGGGTTGTTTTTCTTGCTTTCCCGGCATGTTGTCGCAATACTGGTTTTGGCAGGCATGGGGCTTGGGCTGCCTCTGGCAACCATGGCGCAAACCTGCACGCCGAGCGCCACGGTCGACTGGATGGTGACGCCCAACCCGAACGCCCAGGATATCCGGCCGCCCGATTGCGTGACCGTGCAGCAGACGCCACCCGATTTTCGCTGGCCCGACGTAATCACCAGCGGCGGCTACCAGGTGACCCTCACCTATCCCGACGGCCACATCAGGACACTGCCGGCGACGCAGAACTGGCTTAACTGGGACGAGGTTTTGCCGGCCGGTATCTACTCGTGGGCGGTCAGTTATGTTGGTGGCGCAGCAAGCAAACAGCGCCGATTCATTGTCGATTCCAGCTCCATGCCCTTCCTGGTGCCGAAGATCAGCAATGTGCTGAGGGCGGTGTCGGCCAAGGCTCACCCGCGCAGCCTGCCCGACGCCACGACGCTGGCGACGATGAAGGCGCAGCGCAGCGCGGCAGTTAACACCCTTCTCAACGATGTCAGCGGGCGCTTTGGGAACCCGCTGCCGACCCCGGGCACCACGGCCGACCAGGCGTTTACCTACAGCACGAATGCTCTGGCTGCCATGATGGCCTGCGTGTACAGCAATCAGGACACGTACTGCAACGAAGCAATACGCCGCGTCACGAACCTTGCCTCGTGGGATCCGAGCGGACCCACGGCGTATTCCAATTCGGGCATGGGTGAAGCCGCGCGCTACCTGACGTGGACCGTCGCGTTCGGCTACGACTGGCTCTACCCGCGGCTGACCTCGACCCAGCGGAGCCGGATCCGGAACACGCTGGTGACCCGCATCGGCGCCATGTATAACGACGTCATAGGAACGCGCTCGCGCCTCGCGACATATCCTCGCGATTTGTATGGCAACCAGACGCTAGGCATAACGGCGGT
The DNA here is from genome assembly GCF_907163265.1 of Georgfuchsia toluolica. NCBI lineage: Bacteria > Pseudomonadati > Pseudomonadota > Betaproteobacteria > Nitrosomonadales > Sterolibacteriaceae > Georgfuchsia > Georgfuchsia toluolica. Next base: position 881,950 of record NZ_CAJQUM010000001.1, on the reverse strand, counting down.
GGTTTCCACACTGGTCGCCGGCGATCTGAAGCAGGCCTCCACCTGGGTGACGAACTCCCTGCCGCTGGCTCTCAATGCAATCAGCCCATGGGGCGGCGACCAAGGCGGCTCCGCCGGTTCAACCGCCCAGGGCAACAGGGACAACGGCGAACTGCTGCCGCTCTGGAACGCGTTGAAGTATGCCACTGGTATCAATGTGACCCAGAAAGCCTGGGTACGCAACTGGGGACGCTTCTTCACCTACTTCACACCGCCCGGAATGGCGGGTGGCACCACGGTATTCGGCGATGGCTTCGAGAAAAACGACACCGAGCTACAGGCGCGCTTCGGCAAGGCCTATACCTATTTTGCACCTACGCCGCTCGGCCGCTGGCACATGTCGCTGCTCAGCGGCGAGGATCAGACTCGCATCGAGTACCTGATGGCACCGCCTGCCGACTTCTCGGGACCGCAGCCGTTCCCCGCCGGCACGCCGAACTCGCTCTATGTTGGGTCCTTGGGCGAGGTGGCGATGCATAGCGACCTGTCGAACACGGCACGCACCTCCGTTTACTTCAAATCGAGCCGGCCGCCGTACGGCGCATTCAGCCACAGCCATGCCGACCAGAACAGTTTCGTGATCAACGCCGGCGGCCAGCGGTTGGCGATCGAGTCGGGCTACTACGACGGCTATAAGACGACACACTGGATGAACTGGTACCACCCCACACGGTCCAGCAATGCCATCACCTACGATGGCGGCTTGGGGCAACTGTTCTATGAGGCCAACCGCACGCAGGGCTACGGCAAGATCACCGGCTTCAGCAGCAGCGCCGCCTACGACATCGTCAGCGGCGACGCGACATCCGCCTATGGTGGCGCGCTCACACTGGCGCGAAGGTCGCTGCTGTATCTGCGGCCGAACCTGATTCTGGTTTATGACAACGTCGCCTCTGCGACGAATCGGCAATGGGAATGGAACATTCACTCCATCAACCAGATGACTTCCGCTTCGGACAAGACCGCAACGATCCAGAACAACGGCCAGAGCCTGTGCGTCACCATGCTTGGCGGCCCGGCGATGCATTTCACCCAGACCAACCAGTTCACCGCCAACCCCACGGGGACATGGGCGCCGCAATGGCACGGCAAGTTCTACAGCACCACCCGGCTGCCGGCTGCTGAATTTGTCGCGCTGATGAACGTCGGCTGCACGGCGGTGACGGCAAGCGCCACCAATACCAGCGGTGTCTGGACCGTGCTGATAGGCGACAAGACCGTGACTGTCGACAGCGGCGGCGCAATCACCGTCGCGACGGCGACCACCGCGACGGCTGCCGCGGCGACATCGACGACCACAACGACGACCACGACCAAAGCGACGACAACGACCACGGCCGCGCCGACGACAACGACGACCACGGCCGCGCCGACGACAACGACGACAGTTGCGACAACCACCACGACCACACTTTTGCTGACAGCGTCAGCGCCGCCGCCGGCGACGTCGTTGCCATCAACCAACACCAAGGCCATCACCACATTCGAGTCGATCGGCCTCTACTGGACGCCGCCGTCCAACCCGGGTTCGGCCGGCTGCCCGATACGCTACCAGAAGGTGGGCGATACCGCCTGGAAAAACGGCCTGCCCATGTGGTATGACGCGCGCAACAACGAGTGCCGCGGCAGCCTGGTGCAGTTGAGTCCGGGAACCAGCTATGTGGTCCAGTTCAGCCTGCCGGGCCAGGCGCCGTCGGCGCAGGTATCGGCCACCACCTGGAGCAACAACTTCCCGGTGGCCAAGACTGTCTATCTGCCCAATGGCACGTCATCGAAGACCCTGGCCATCACTGCCGGCGGCACCGCCAGCGGGTATGTGCTCTACACCTTCCCGGCGGGCGGCCAGAGCACCATCGACGTCGCCAACGCCCAGACCTACAATATCACCGTCTCCGCGCCGTACGTGATCATCCGCGAGCTGATCCTGAAGGGCGCGCAGGCGGATGCCATTCGGCTGCTGCCCGGCGCTCACGATGTCGTCATCGAGGGCAACGACATCAGCGGCTGGGGGCGTTTCAGCAGCACCACCAGCGAAGGCAACATTGGCGTTGACATGGATGCGGCTGTCCGTGCCCGCTGCTACGATCAGACGCTCGTGCGGCTGATCGTCCAGCGCAACAGGATTCATGACCCGCGCTATACGACCAACAGCTGGGCGCTCGGCCATCCAGTCGGCCCGAACGGCATCGCAACGGAAAATTGCGGCGGCAATATGGTAATCCGCTACAACGAAATCTATGCGGGGCCGAGCGGCCACTATTACATGGACGGCATCGGCGGCGCCAGCAACTTCAGTACCATCGGCATGCCGAACGCCGATTCGGACATCTACGGCAACCTGATCCAGAACGCCATGGACGACGGCATCGAGGCTGAGGGTGGTGACCGCAACGTGCGCATCTGGGGTAATTACATCAACCAGACCGGAACCGGCATTGCCAGCACCGTGGATTCTGTCGGCCCGCTCTACATCTTCCGCAACGTCTATAACCGCTCCCGGTTCAATTACGAGGTGTCGCTGGATTCGGACACCCGCGGACCGTTCGCCAAGTCGGGTTCCAAGGACGCAACCATCGGCGGCGGCCGGCGCTACCTGTTCCACAATACCTTGCTGCAGGCAACGCAGACAGGCGTCGTCTATGGGCTAGGCACCGGCAGCGCCATCACCAGCGCCGGCCTGGCGATCACCAACACGGTGACGCGCAACAACATCTTCCAGATCTGGACCTCGTCGAAAACCCTCTTCCAGGCCAGCGGCGGGTCCGCGAACGACTTCGGCTACGACCTCTACAACAGCACCAACATGGGCGGCGCCGCTGAAACGAATGGGATCTACGGCCTGCCGACCTATGCGTCGGGCAACGGCTGGACCAGCGAATCGGGCGGCATGTACCAGCTTGCCCCGAACAGCCTGGGCTATGACCGCGGTGTGCGGCTGCCGAACTTCAATGACAGCTATCTCGGCGCCGGGCCGGACATCGGCGCCGCTGAAGCGGGAGCGCCGGCCATGCAGTTCGGCGTCAAGGCGTATGTCACTGCGCCATAGGAGGATGATGTTTTCGGTAAGGAGGAACAACGGTTTCACCCTGCTCGAACTGCTGGTCGTCGTAGCGATCATCGGCTTGCTGGCCGGTTATGTCGGCCCGAAATACTTCGGCCAGATCGGCAAGGCGGAAGTCAAGACGGCACGCGCGCAAATTGACGGCCTGGAGAAGGCGCTCGACTCGTACCGGCTCGACGTCGGCCGCTATCCGTCGACCGAGCAGGGGCTCAGTGCCCTGACAGCACAGCCGAGCGGGGTCGGCAAGTGGGCCGGCCCTTATCTCAAGAAGGGTGTCCCTCCCGATCCCTGGGGCAAGCCCTATGTCTACAAGAGCCCCGGCGATCACGGGGAGATCGACCTCTTCTCCTACGGACGGGATGGCGCGGCCGGCGGCAGCGGCGAAGATGCTGACATCACCAACTGGTGATCGTTCATGCGTTTCGAGATCACAGCGTATCGGCATGGGGAAGGAGTCACCGCTCTGCAGGTGGAGGCGGCCAGCGCCGAGGAAGCCGGCAACAACATCGGCGATCAGGGATTCGAGGTTGTCTCGATCCGGCAAACAGGGCGCTGGAACAAATTCCAGCGCAAGGATCGGTCCTTCGATTTACTCCTGTTCAGCCAGGAACTGCGGTCGCTGCTCGATGCCGGGCTCTCGTTGATCGAGAGTCTCGGCGCCCTGTCGCGCAAGGAGACCGCGGACGAAAAACGCCGCCTGATCGAGGCCCTGATCCGTCGCCTGCGCGAAGGCAAGTCCTTCTCTGCGGTTCTCAGAGAATTCCCGGCGGAGTTTCCCCCGCTTTACCTGGCATTGACGGCGGCCAGCGAACAGACCGGAGATCTCGGCAGCGCGATGGCCCGTTTCATCGAGTATCGCGGCCGCATGGATGCGATCAAAAAGCGCGTGATCTCGGCGGCGATCTATCCGGCACTGCTGCTTGGCGTCGGCGGTTGCGTCATTCTGTTTTTGATGACGTATGTGGTGCCACGCTTCAGCCGTGTATACGAAGACTTCGGCAGCAACCTGCCCTTCATGTCCAAGCTCCTGCTGCAATGGGGCGCGCTGATTGAGAGCCACGGACTGCAAATCCTGGTGGCATTGATGGTACTGGGCATCGCCGTTGTCGCCTTCTTCAAACGCAAAAGAACGGGGTGGCGCAGCCTGCTGCGCCGGCTGCTGAATTCGAAGGCTCTGGCGCCCGTGCGCGTGCGCACCCAGACCTACACATTGGCCCGCTTCTATCGGACTCTGGGCCTGTTGCTGCATGGCGGCATTCCCGCCGTCACCGCGCTCGGGATGGCGCGGGAATTACTGGACGAAGAAATGCAGGTGGCGCTGGATCGGGCGCTGATCGAGATTCGCGGCGGCGTGGCGCTCTCAGAGGCCATGGAGCGCGGTCGATTGGCGCCGCCGGTAGCGAGCGATCTGCTCAGGATCGGCGAGAAGACCGGCGACATGGGCGAAAAGATGACCCGCATCGCCGACTTCTACGACGAAGAGACTGCGCGCTGGGCCGACTGGTTCGCGCGCCTGTTCGAGCCGCTGCTGATGCTGACCATCGGGCTGTTCATCGCCTTCATCGTGGTCTTGCTTTATATGCCGATTTTCGAACTGGCCGGGAGTGTGCAATGAACATTGATGACCGTCAGGCAATTGGTGCCAACGGCACCGCCATGCTGGCGGAGCGGCGCAGGACGAGACTGGACCGGCGAGAGATCCGTGTGGACCGGCGACTGGTCGAGCGCGCCGAACTGCCGCTGCTGGATATCGACGAATTGTATGCGCTGACGCCGGCTTTTGACATTCTGCCGTATGCCGATGCTGCGCCGCGACAGTGCATCGCCATGATGGACGCGGACGGCAGGCTGATGCTGATAGCCGACAAGTCTTCGGCATCCGGGCTGATGCCCTGGGCGGACGCTTATCTGCGCCGTCCATTCGCACTGCGCTTCGCTCGCGGCGGCGATATCGCCGCGGTTCTCTCCCACCATGGCGAGACGATGCGGGCCATGGACGCGTTGCCCGACTATGCGGAACAAGGGGCTGCCATCCCCTCTGACGTCGAAGTCCTGCGCCTGGACACCATCCAAATGGAGGAGAGTCCCATCGTGCGGCTTACCAATTCCACCCTGTACGATGCCTACAAGGTCAGGGCAAGCGATATTCATCTGGAATCGACGACGGAAGGGCTGTGCGTCAAGTATCGCCTCGACGGCGTGCTGTCGACGATTGCCGAACCGAAGGGGAGCCAGACGGCTGAACAGGTGATATCGCGGATCAAAGTCATGGCCGAACTCGACATTGCGGAAAGGCGTGTTCCCCAGGACGGGCGTTTCAAGGTTGCCATTGGCGGCAGGGAAGTGGACTTCCGCGTTTCCATCATGCCCAGCATCCACGGCGAGGACGCCGTGCTGCGTATCCTCGACAAACAGGCCCTGACCGAGCAGATGACCAGCCTGACGCTCGACAGTCTGGGTTTCGAGGGAGAGTTCGTGCGCACGATGCGCCGCCTGGCGCGCGAACCCTACGGCATGCTGCTGGTCACCGGCCCCACCGGCAGCGGCAAGACCACGACGCTTTACGCTGCGATCAGCGAAATCAACAGCGGCCACAGCAAAATCGTTACCATCGAAGACCCGGTCGAATACCAGCTGCCCGGCGTGCTGCAAATACCGGTCAACGAAAAAAAGGGTCTTACTTTTTCCCGCGGCCTGCGCTCCATTCTGCGCCATGATCCAGACACCATCATGGTCGGCGAAATCCGCGATGCCGATACGGCGCAGATAGCGATCCAGTCGGCGCTGACGGGCCACCTGGTGTTTACCACGGTACACGCCAACAACGCCCTCGACGTCATCAGCCGCTTTTTGCACATGGATGTCGCGCCGCAAAGTTTCGTTTCGGCCATCAACGGCATCCTCGCCCAGCGGCTGGTCCGCGTGAACTGTCCACATTGCAGCGTAGCGGAACGGCCCAATGACGATCAACTCATCGACTCCGGCATCAACCCGGCTGCGGCACAGGATTTCAACTTTCGCAAGGGCCGTGGCTGCGCCGAGTGCCGCGGCACAGGCTACAAGGGTCGCAAGGCGATTGCGGAGTTGCTGCTACTGACCGAGGACCTGCGCGAACTGATCGTTAACGCGGCGCCGCTGCGTCAACTGCGCGAGGAGGCGGCGCGAGGCGGGATGACCCCCCTGCGCGATACTGCACTCGATCTGGTGCGCCGCGGCGAATCGACCCTGGAGGAAATAAATCGTGTCACGTTTGTGGCATGAGCGCATCATTATTGGCCTGTCGCCCCACCGGCTCTCAGCCCTGTGGGTGGAAGGCTTGTTGCGCCCGCGCCTGCTGGACCGGCACACGGTTCCGCTAAAAGAACAGAATACCGCCGAGTGGGACAAGGGGCTGGCTGCCCTGGAAAACCTGCTGGCCGAACCGGCGTGGCGCGAACACGATATCACGATCGTTCTCTCGGGCCATTACGTCCGTCATGCCATCTTTCCGGTAGCACGCGGCTTGACGGAAGCGGCACGCCAAGCCTTGGCCGAGGTCGTATTCCGCGACATCTTTGGCGATCTCGCCCGCGACTGGGAACTGCGCGTCAGTCCAGCGCCGGGCGGTATGCAGACGCTGGCGTCCGGCGTTCCGCGCTCTCTGCTTGCCGCCCTGCGCACTGTTTGCGAAAGTCGCGGCCGGTTGTATTCGATACAGCCCGGCTTCATGTCCATCTTCAACCGGGTGCGGCAGCAGATCGGCAAGTCCGTGGGCTGCCTGACCATGGTGGAATCCGGCCGCATTACCCTGGCCTTCATCGAGAATGGCCAGTGGATGTACGTCGACAGCCGGGCCGGTGACGGCAACATGCTTCCCCAGATGCTGCTGGAAGAAGGGGCACTGAATGCGCGACAGCCCGGCGGCATACTCTGGCTTTGCGACCTGACCGAGGCTGCGCGCCTTCCGGCCGGCTCGTTTTGGAGCCACAAAAAGATCGAACCGCCAGGACTTCCCGGCTTTGACGACATCTCGAGCCTTGCCATCTGGGGCCTGGTGTGATGCGGCCCCTCTGGCTCGACTATCAGCGGCCGGTGCCCGGCCGCAGACGCGTCGGCGTAGTGCTGCTGACCGCGAGCCTGATCGTGACCGGCGCATTGCTGGCTCGTTACTTCACCCTTGTCACGGAACTTGATGCCGTCCAGCAACAGGTATCGCGGCTCAAGCGTCAAGCGGAGCGGCAGAGCCTGTTGAAGACAGCCCAGAGTTCCTCATCGTCGCCGTCGTCAACCGGCGGTCGCGAAGAAACCGGCGCCGCATATTCGTCCGCGCGCTGGGAAATGCTGTTTGCATCAATTGAAGCCGCCAGCGACGAGTCGATGACCTTGCTTGGACTGCAACCGGGCGCCAACGAAGTGCAGATAACCGGCGAAGCCAAGGATATTGCCGCAGCGATGGGCTACGTCAGGCGTCTCCAGGCGGCAACGGCGTTCGCCAATACCCATCTCACGCAGTCCGAGGTCGTCATGGCACATCCGCAGCATCCGGTCAGATTCACCTTGGTTACCGAGTGGCGGAGGGACGTACGGTGAAAATCGTCGTTCCGGAAAAGCTCGGCGTGCCGGGTGTCGTCGGCATCGGCCTGCTGCTGTTTTGCCTGTCTTTTTATTTCGGCAATATCGCGCCGCTGCGGACCGAACTCACGAGCCTCGAAAACGAAAAGGTGCAACTCGCTGCAACTGCTGCTGCATTGGCCGATGCCGCTCACGGCGCCGATTCTGCGCGGGGGGCGGGAACAGCCAAAGGCCTGCCGTCCCTGACCGCGGCTCCCGAATTGCTGATGCAGTTGAACTCGCTTGCCGAAAAACACGGCCTGGTTGTTGAACGCACCTCCTATCAGTTCAAGGGCAAGGATGGACCCCCTCGACTGGAAATCAGCATGCCGTTGAAGGCCAGCTATCCTTCGCTGCGCGCCTACTTGCGCGATGCCATGGCGCTGACGACGTCGGCCTCCCTTGATGAACTGACCCTGCAGCGCTCGCAGGCAAGCGATCCGGCGGTGGACGCACAGGTTCGCTTGTCTTACGGCTTTGCCGCTACGCCATGAAACCGCTGTCGAAACTCCCGCGCCGCTGGTGGCTGGCCCTGCCGACCCTGCTTGCGACAGTGGCCCTGTCCTGGCTGCTGAACCGCCCCCCGCCATCCGTTGAGGCAGTGCATCCCCAAGCCAGTAGCGCAATGCCCAGCGCTGCTCAGACCAGGACAGCAGCGCCACGCGCGCCCGACGGCCCATCCCAGGGAGCCGCCGTCATCCAGGAACCAGTGGCTCCTGCCGAGCAAGTCGCTGATGTTTTTGCCGTCCGAACCTGGGAGCCACCCCCGCCGCCTGTCGACACAACGCCACAGCCGCCGCCTCCGCTGCCCTTCAAGTTCCTCGGCCGTATCGCCGTGCCGGGCAAAGGCATCGCATTCATGCTGGCGCAGGGCGAGCGTGTTCTCGTCGTCAGTGTCGGTGACTCGATCGGTAGCGACTACCGGGTCGAAAAGTACGAGAAAGGGCAATTGCTCTTTCGCTACCGGCCAATGAACATTAGTCAGACCCTCGTTGTTGGAGACCATTCATGACCCGTCTGAGATCAATAATCCGGCACTGGCAGATTGCATCTGTCATGCTGGCGCTTGCCGGATGCGCCGGTGAAACAGCCCATCGGCAGGGCATCGAAATGCTGTCTCTCGGCAGACAGGAAGAGGGACTGGCCAAACTGGAGCAAGCGGCCAGGGAAGCGCCGGATAACCCGGTATACGTCCACGCTTACCGCAACGCGCAGCAACGGATTGCGTTCCGCTTGCTGGCGGAGGCACAGGTGGAAAAGTCCGCCGGCCGTTTCGATGCCGCCGAAGCCCTCTATCGTCGAGTCCTGACCCTGGACCCGGCTAATGCAGATGGAATGGCCGGCCTGGTGGCAACAGAACAGGGACGGCGTCATGCGGTGCTGATAAGCGACGCGAAAGCCCTGATTGGCGCCAATGACCTGGAGGCGGCGGAGCGCAAGATCACTATGGTGCTGGAAGAAAATCCGGCCCAGGCGGAAGCCCGCGCGCTGCACCAGTCGATTGCCGAAAAATCAGGCCGCGAGCAAGTCGTCACCCCGGCCCTGCGCAAATCGTTCCAACAGCCGACAACGCTCGAATTCCACGATGCCAACATCAAACAGGTGCTGGAGGCGCTGTCCACCCACAGCGGCCTGAACTTCGTGCTCGACAAGGATGTTCCCGCCAACCTCGCGGTCACCGTATTTCTGCGCGATGTCTCGGTGGCCCAAGCGCTCGACGTGATACTGACGACGAACCAGCTGAAACAGCGCGTGCTCAATGATACGACCCTGCTGATCTATCCGGACACGGTGGCGAAGCAGGACGACCATCAGGATCTGGTCGTCAGGAACTTTTTCCTCGCCAACGCCGAAGCCAAGCAGGTCCTGACCATGCTGCAGACGGTGCTCAAGTTGAAACACGTCTATGCCGACGACAAGCTCAACCTGCTGATCGTGCGCGATACGCCGGCGACGATCCAGCTTGCCGAACGACTTGTCGCCACCCAGGATGTCGCCGAACCCGAGGTCATGCTCGAACTTGCAGTCGTCGAGGTCACGCGTTCGCAGTTGCAGAACCTGGGTATCCAGTACCCCAATCAACTGACCCTGACACCGCTGCCCTCCACAGGCAACACGCTAACGCTGAAGGATCTCGGGAACCTCAAATCGAACCGGGTCGGCGCCGAAATTTCTCCGCTCATACTCAATCTTCAAGACGATGCGAATGCCAGCAACCTGCTCGCCAATCCGCGTATCCGCACCCACAACAGGGAGAAGGCACTGATCAGGATCGGCGACCGCGTGCCCATTATCACCACCACTGCAACATCAACCGGGTTCGTCTCCGAAAACGTCCAATACGTAGACGTCGGGCTGAAGCTCGAGGTGGAACCCATCATCTATCCCAACGACGAGATTGCGATCAAGCTGGCGCTGGAAGTCAGTGCCCTCGGTGCCCAGAGCAAGAGCGCATCCGGCACCATCTCCTACCAGATCAGCGGCCGCAATGCTGCGACCGTACTGCGCCTCAAGGACGGCGAGACCCAGATTCTGGGCGGGCTGATCAACGACGACGACCGGAAAACCGCCAACCGTGTCCCCGGGCTGAGCCAGTTTCCCGTCCTTGGCCGCCTGTTCGCGAACGAGGGCAACAACAACCAGAAATCCGAACTCGTGCTCTCCATCACCCCGCGCATCGTGCGCGGACTCGTGCCGCCGTCCCAGGTGCCGAGTCAGTTCTGGTCCGGCACGGAAAACAATCCGCGCCTGCGTTCAGCAGTCCCGCTCAAGGCAAGCAATGATGCGGATAAGGCACCGGCTACCCCGGCCCCAGCACCAGCGGTTCCCGCCACGCCGGAGCCGGCGGCCGCTGCTCCGGCGTTGTTGCACTGGGACGGCCCTGCTGAAGTCGCAGTCGGAGGGACCTTCAAGTTGGCTCTCCAGGTATCGAGTCAGGTGGGTATCACGGACTTTCCGCTCCAGGTCAAGTACGACCCGACCGTTCTGGAAGCCATCGACGTCATACCGGGAGCATTCATGGCTCAAGGGAATGCGAAAACCGCATTCAGTAAGCGCATCGCGCCAGCCGACGGCCTTATTGTTCTGAGCCAGAAACGCACCGGCGGCACTGACGACCCGATGGCGGGCGCCAACGGTGACGGCCGACTGGTGGAAATCGAATACCGCGCGCTCAAGCCGAGCACGGCTACCCGCATCACTACCTTGGCGACCGACCCGCTTGGAAGCGGCAGCCAGGTTCTGGGACCAGTGAGCCCGGCCGCCTTCGCCATTACGGTGTCGCCGCCTTGAAGTCGTGCCCCCACAAGGGCTTCACCTTGATCGAACTGATCGTGGCCCTGGCGCTGATCGCACTGTTTGCGACTCTGGCCCTGCCCATGCAGGAACTCGTCGTCAAGCGCGGCCGGGAAGCGGAGCTGCGCAGCGCGTTACACCAGATCCGCGACGCGCTCGATGACTACAAGCAGGCCGGTGACGAAGGGCGCATCGTTGTGCAATCGGGCGATTCAGGCTATCCGAAGTCGCTCACCCTGCTGGTGACGGGCGTCAAGGATGCGAAGAGTCCGAACGCTGCCCCGATTCATTTTCTGCGCCGCATTCCGCGCGATCCTTTCGCCGATCCCAAGCTCAAGCCCGAGGATACCTGGGGGCAGCGCAGCTATCTCAGCGAGTATGACCGGCCACAGCGGGGTGCCGACGTCTATGACGTCTATTCCCTCAGCCCGGATACCGGCATCAACGGCGTTCCCTATCGGCAATGGTGAGAGCGTGAGCGCAATGAGCACGACAATCGGAACACATACGCGCCTCGCCCACCGAGTATTTCGGGCCGGCTTCACGCTGATCGAATTGCTGGTGGTCATGGCGATCATCGCTGTATTGATGTCGCTGGCGGTGCCGCAATATTTCGGCCGCGTCGATGCAGCGAAGGAGGCGGTGCTGCGTGAGAACCTGCACCAGATGCGCGAGGCTCTCGACAAGTTCTATGGCGACAACAACCGCTATCCGGACAAGCTCGCGGATCTGACCGACCGCAAGTACCTGCGGCGGATCCCGCCCGATCCGATCACCGACAGCGACCAGACCTGGATCGTGGTGGCTCCGGCCGATCCCGGCAAAGGTCGCGTTTCAGATATCAGGAGCGGAGCAGAAGGCAATGGCAAAGATGGCACGCCTTACAGCAGTTGGTGACGCCAGTCAGCGGGGTGTCGCATTTATCGCGCTGCTGATCGTCATCGCAGCCATGGGGGCGGTCCTCGCCGCAACGAGCACGATCTGGCACCAGGTGCAGCAGCGGTCGAAGGAAAGCGAGCTGCTGTTCGTCGGCATGCAATACCGCCGTGCCATCGAGCAGTATTACGAGCGGTCGCCAGGGATCAAGGCCTATCCGATGACGCTTGAAGCCTTGCTGCGCGACGAACGTCTGCCGAATACACGACGCTATTTGCGTCGGCCCTATCGGGATCCGCTGACGAACTCGTACCAATGGGGATTGGTGCCGGCTCTCGGTGGAGGCATCATGGGCGTATATAGCCTGGCCGAAGGTCGTCCGTTCAAACGCGCCAATTTCCCGGCCGAACTGGGATGGAGCGGCGGTACGCCGAGCTATGCTGACTGGAAGTTCGCATACGTGCCGCCGGTAAGGGCGGCCGGACCCTGACCAGGTCAGGCTTGGGCCAACTTCATGCCAATGCTCCACAGACGACGATGCGGTTGGCCCCGGCTAACCTGGCCTGATTGAGAGCGGTATCAGCCGCGTGCAATACCTCAGCTGCGCTGCTGCCCTGATCGGGAAAACTCGCCAGTCCGATGGAGAGCGTGATCGGGCCAATGGAGCGATGTTCATGCTCGACGCAAAGTTTCGTCAAGGCTGTACGCAGCGCGTCGGCACGTCGCAAGAGTATTTCCGGCGCGGCATTTGTCATTATCAGCACGAACTTCTCGCCGCCATAGCGGCACAGGATATCTTCGCTGCGCGCCATGGATTCCATGCATCGGCTCGCTTCGCGCAGCATTGTTTCACCGGCCGACTGGCCGAAGGTCTCGGTGCAGCGCTTGAAATAGTCGATGTCGGTCATCATCATGCCCAGCGGCTTGCCGCTACGCCTGGCGCGACTCTGTTCGCGCGAGAGTGATTCCTCCAGATAACGTCGGTTGTAGAGGCCGGTCAAGGGGTCGCGCACCGACTGGACGCGCAGCTGCTGGTTCTCCAACGCCATGTCCCGCTCGGTCCGCAGGCGCTTGATGACTTCCCGCTTCAAGGCGGAGCGCGCAACTTCCAGTTGTGCGGCGCCCGTGGCCGCGTTGTGTCCCAACCGTGCGTTGATCATTTTCAGTTCCGCCACCCGCCCGTAGAGGCTGTTGACGATCCGGTGCAGCCCGTTGCCGGTGTCATTGCCGCCCGGCGCTTCCGCGCGCCGGGTGGGCGGCTCGGACAATGCAGCCGCGACGGCGGCAAGGAACGCGTCCGAATCCGTAACATTGGTGATGACTCGGGAGACGCCGCAAGCATCGGCCAAGAGGCGCGCCTCGCTTTCCATATAGGGAGAGGCGAGGAAGATCACGGACGGCAGCTGCGTGCCGATTTCCATGCGCAGGTGCCGGACAAGCTGATACCCGCCCGCTCGCGGCATCAATACGTCAATAAGCAGCAGGTCGAGCTTGATGGCGCGAATCATTTCCCTGGCCTGTTCGTCGCTCTCGGCCTTGAACACCTGATGGCCCTTGAGTTCGAGGGCCATCGCCAGATAGCGACGGATGGACGCATTGCCGACGGAAATCAGAATGTTCGCCATGACATGCGTTCAACTCAGGCGTGAGCAACTTCGCGCTGTGACGCTGCGAGAGGGTAATCAGTTGTGATCTTGCCGCTCAGGAAACTGCGGCTATGCGGGCCCTGGTTGAATAGCGCATCAACAGCAGAAAGCCCGGCGACAAATTCGCCTCCGCCACATTGCGCGTAGCGCGGATGGCGGAAGTCCTGCCAGGCCAGCTCGATATTTGCACGGGCGAAGGCAGCGCGGTCGAGGTAGTCGCGCGAGCCACCCATACCGGCGAGATAGGTATCTGCGCCCGCGGCACGACACAGATTCAGGATCAGTTCCGATTTCGATCCTGACACGCCAAGCTCTGAACTCCTGACCATGGGGGTGCTGATGGCCAGCGCGTCGCGAAGGAAATCGAGCGTAGCCATGTTGAGATCGACCAGATGGTCCCAGCGCGATTCCAGCAGTTCCTTCAGTGCGGGCAAGTAATACTCAACAAAAGGTGCGTCGCGATAGGCATGCCTGAGCGTCTGGCTATGATTGGTGCCCCACCAGCGTGAATCTTCGAGCGGCGGGTTGTTGATGCGTTTGTCGAGGATAAGCTCTTGCTGCGAGTGCTGCTGCACCGGTACGGTGAGCCAGTGTCCAAGACCGTTCACCAGAATCCGTGTCCGGTTCTGGTAGTTGCGGCGTTCGAACTGCACATGGTCGAGGACGATGAACAGATCCGCCTGAACCATGCGCTCAAGGTAGCCCAGCCAAGGCAGGAAGTGCGGTTGGTGCAAGGCTACTATCATCACATTTCTCCCGAATCAGATCGTTCCCGGCGAAGCATGGGCGCAAGGATAAAAAATTAACGGCGACTCCTATGTGAAGTAGCCTTGCGCCAGATGGAACGGAGGCGCAGGGTCCGGGTGGCTCAGGTCAAAGCTCCAGGTGCGGCCGATCAGCAAGGCAGCAGGCGCGGACTGAACCGCAAACGCCGAAGCCATACGGGGCTTGGCTGCTGTTTTCGCCGGTTGCACTGTGGTTTTCCCGAGGACATATCGATACCGCCTGATCTGCCATTGACACTCATGATGTCGGTACGTCCTCCATAAATTTGAATTCTGCATCCTGCGGAAATATTTCTGCCTTGCAGCTTTGTTTGCAGCATATCCGTATTCGTGTGGCCTCCAATTGATGGGTACATGTGCCGATTGGTGGAAGTCCGCTGCCTGGCCTTTCGGCCGCACCATCACCTAATGGACTATGGAACTCCTCCGGCCGCATCCGTCACGCCGCATACGCGGATTTGACATGGCGCGGGAGGTTCGATTGTGGCCGCACGAAGTGCGGTATTACCGGGCATGGACCATATGGGCCATTCAAACCATGGCGTCAACACAATGCCGATAATCTGACATTCCTATCCTGAGGTCGATGCCAATGGTTCGCCGCCGGCAAAGCGGCGACATTTTCACCTGAGGATGCCATGCTCGCAAAAGCGGCGGAATTATCTACCGACAACCCGGCAATAGAAGTTGCGGTAGTGCGCCTTGACGTTGCGCCATCGGCGGTTGACGCCGCAGCAGCGCTGCTATCGGCAGCGGAGCGGCGCCGCGCCAGCCGTTTTGCCTTTGTGCGTGATCGTCGCCGCTATATCGTGGCACGCGCGCAGTTGCGCCGCTTGCTCGGGACGCGATTGCAGGTGCGCCCCGAAGCTGTCGAGTTCGTTTATGGGGAAAGCGGCAAACCCGCTCTGGCGCAACCCTTTGCCGACTCGGAACTGCACTTCAGCGTCACGCACGCCGATGATTTCGCCGCATATGCTTTTTCTCGCGGATGTGAAATCGGCGTCGACATCGAGGCCGTGCGAATCATGCCAGAGGCGGCAACCCTCGCGGCACAGTTTTTTTCGCAGCGCGAAAACGCGGCCTACCGTGCCCTCGATGCATGTGACCAACCGTTAGGTTTCTTCAATTGCTGGACGCGCAAGGAGGCCTTCGTCAAGGCCCTCGGTATTGGCCTTGGCTATCCGCTGGATTCCTTCGATGTCTCGCTCGCGCCGGACGAGCCGGCGCGGTTTCTGCGCGTTGACAACCTGCTGGGGAAAGCCTGCGGCTGGACGCTCCACAGCCTCGCGCCCAGCCCGGGCCTTATCGGCGCCGTCGTCGTCCGGCACGCGGCTGACGCCACGCCGCCAACCTTCCTTGCCACCCCTTGACCAAAGAGCAAAACATGGCCACCTACCAGTCCCCGTGGATGAATGAAGAGTTGCAGCTATTTCGCGCAACGCTGAGAAAGTTCATCCAGAATGAATTCCTGCCGCAGCAGGCGCGCTGGTGCCATCAGCGGTCTCCAGATACCGAGGCCTGGCGGGCCGCCGGCGCGATGGGCATGCTGCTGCCAGACGTGCCGGAAACCTACGGCGGCGGCGGCGGCAGCTTCGCCCACGAATGCGTCGTCATTGAGGAATTAGCGCAGGCGGGTATTAATTTCGGTACCGCCAATCAGAGCATCGTCGCCCGCTACTTGCTGAAGTATGGCAGCGAGGAGCAGAAGCGCCGCTGGCTTCCCGCCATGGCGCGCGGCGAAATGGTCGGCGCCATCGCCATGACCGAGCCCAGCGCCGGCTCCGATGTGCAAGCCATCAAGACCAGTGCGCGCCGTGTTGGCGACCGCTACGTCATCAACGGCGCCAAAACCTTCATCAGCAACGGTTTGCTTGCCGGCCTCGTCTGCCTGGCCGTCAAGACCGATGCCACGGTACCCGCCATCAAGGGCATCTCGCTGCTCCTCGTCGAAACCGCGAATCTGGCCGGCTACCGGGTCGGCCACCCGCTCGAAAAAGTCGGCATGCACGAGCATGATACCTGCGAGTTGTTCTTCGACGAGGTATCGGTACCGGTCGCGCATCTGCTCGGCGGCGTCGAAGGCCGGGGCTTTTCACAAATGATGGAACAATTGCCCTGTGAACGCCTTACGATCGGTGTCAACGCCGTCACCACGGCGGAACGGGCGGTAGCCATCACCAGCCGTTACGTGCAGGAGCGCATGGTGTTCGGCAAGCCGCTACTGGATTTCCAGAATACGCGTTTCAAGTTAGCCGAATGCAGGACCGAAGCGCATATCGGCCGCGTCTTCATCGACAACTGCATT
This sequence comes from Georgfuchsia toluolica, assembly GCF_907163265.1. NCBI lineage: Bacteria > Pseudomonadati > Pseudomonadota > Betaproteobacteria > Nitrosomonadales > Sterolibacteriaceae > Georgfuchsia > Georgfuchsia toluolica. The sequence continues at coordinate 865,354 of NZ_CAJQUM010000001.1, read as the reverse complement.
GAGCGTTACATGGCCGGCCAGCTCGACGACACCACCACGGCCATGGCCAAGTATTGGCTCACAGAATGCCAGTGTCGCGTCGTCGACGAGTGCCTGCAATTGCATGGCGGCTACGGCTACATGATGGAATACCCGATTGCGCGCATGTGGGCCGACAGCCGCGTGCAGCGCATCTATGCAGGCTCGAACGAAATCATGAAAGAGATCATCGGATGGTCACTATGACATTGACTCAGGCGAAAGACTTTTCTCTGGAGCGCGGCCGGGCTGCGCCCGCGTCGCTCTCTGAAGCGGGCGACCAGCAATCATCGGCGGCGTGGAATGACACGTCCGTGGCCTATCCGGCGGCTGGACTCGCCTTGCACCAGTTGTTCGAACGGCAGGCGGCGCGCACTCCGGCTCAAATGGCATTGGTATTCGAACAGCAACGCCTGAGCTACAGCGAACTCAATCGTCGCGCCAATCGACTCGCGCATCATCTGCAACAACTTGGCGCCGGTGCGGATACGCCAATCGGGCTGTTCGTCGAGCGCTCACTGGAGATGGTGGTGGGCATGCTGGGTATCCTCAAGGCGGGTGCGGCCTATTTACCGATCGATGCTTCGTTTCCGCCGGAGCGCATTGTCTTCATGCTCGAAGATGCCGGTGTCAGATTGCTGCTGACGCAAACCAGCCTTGTTTCCAGCCTGCCGGCGAAGGCTGCACCAATAGTTTGCCTGGATTCATTTGGCTGGGGTGATGCCGAAATTGCACCACTCTGCGCCAGCGCCGTCGAGCCGGGAAATCTCGCCTATGTGATTTATACGAGTGGCTCGACCGGCCGCCCTAAAGGCGTCGCCATCGAACATCACAATATTGTCAATTACGTACTGGGTGTTGCCGAACGCTTGCAGTTCAGGCCTGGCATGCATCACGCCACGGTGTCGACCATCGCCGCCGACCTCGGGAATACCGTGATTTTCCCGGCGCTGGCGACCGGCGGCTGCCTGCATGTCATCGCCCGGGAGCGTACCGAGAGCCAGGCGTTGCTGGCGGAGTACTTCCAGCGGGAGCAGATCGACGTGCTAAAGATCGTCCCTTCTCATCTGGCCGCTTTGCAAAGCGGGCAACATCCGGAGCAGGTCATGCCGAAAAGCCACCTGATACTGGGTGGTGAAGCGTCGCGTCTCGAATGGATCGAGCAATTGCGGCGCCTGGCGCCGCAATGCAAAATCTACAACCATTACGGCCCGACGGAAACGACGGTCGGAGTATTGACCTATCATGTTGCGGCACCCTTGCCGGCAACGCAATCCGGTACTCTGCCTTTGGGTCGGCCGCTGCCCAACAGCCGCATCTACCTGCTCGACGAGCAAGGGCGGCCGGTGCCGGTTGGTGTACCCGGTGAATTGTGCATCGGCGGCCGCGGCGTAGCGCGTGGCTACCTGCGGCGTCCGGAACTAACTGCCGAGAAATTCGTGGCGGATCCATTCAGCCCTGATCCGGAACAGCGTCTGTATCGGAGCGGCGACCTGGCGCGTTACCTGCCGGATGGAAACATCGAGTTTTGCGGGCGCATCGACCAGCAGGTCAAAATCCATGGCAATAGGGTGGAACTCGGCGAAATCGAAGCGGCGCTGCGCGCGCAGGGTGGCGTGCGCGAGGCCCTCGTCATGGCGCGCGAGGATGAGCCCGACGTCAAGCAGCTGGTCGCCTATGTGGTGCCCAAGCGCATGGATCAACCGCTATGGGAAGGCAATGCACTGCATGTATTGCCCGATGGCTCGCCCGTGGCACATCTGAACCGGAACGAAACGGACTATATCTACAACGAAATCTTCGTCCTGCAAGCCTATCTGCGTCACGGCATCACCATCGAAGACGGCGACTGCATTGTCGATGCCGGCGCCAACATCGGGCTGTTTACAGTGTTTGCCAGCCGGCTGGCGCGCAACCTGAAGGTGATTTCATTCGAGCCCAACCCGGCCGCGTTTGCATGCCTGAAGGCCAACGCCATGGTCTGGGGCAGTTCGGTGAAGTGTCTGCCGCTGGGCCTGTCAAGCGAGAACAAATCGGCGGAGCTGACGTTCTTCGAGGGCATGTCGCTGCTATCCGGGTTCTATGCCGATGCGGCGACGGAACAAGACGTGGTCAAGAACTATGTTCTCAACCAGTCGGACGAGTCGCTGAACAATGAGACGTGGACGCAGGAAATCAGTGAATTGATCGACGACAAGCTCAAGACCAAGACGGTCTCCACCCAGCTGCGAACCCTGTCCAGCATAATCGCCGACGAGGGCATCGACCGCATCGACCTGCTCAAAGTCAATGTCGAAAAAAGCGAGCTGGATGTACTGATGGGCATCAGCCCCGACGATTGGCCGAAAATTCGCCAACTGGTCATCGAGGTTGACCTGGACAGCAACCTGGGGCCGATTTTAAGCCTGCTCGAGTTGTACGGCTTCGAGATGCTGGTCGAGCAGGACCCGTTGCTGAGCAGGACGGAACTCTGTTACGTATATGCCATACGGCCTTCGGCGGAGCATCGCCTCTTACAACAACAGAGTGCCGAAGAGCACCGGCGCACCCTGCCCGCCGCGGACGCGGAAATCCTGACACCCGTGACACTGCGCAATCATCTGAAGAAACGCCTGCCTGCTTATATGATGCCTGCGGCATTTGTACTGCTGGAAAAGCTGCCGCTGACGGCAAACGGCAAGATCGATCGCCAGGCGCTGCCGCCCTGGTCCGGCGCGAGCCGGGCGACGCCGGCAAACGACTCCGTCATGCCGCGCACGGAGACCGAGAGAGCGATCGCGGCCATCTGGGCGGAAATGCTGAAGCTCGATAGCGTCGGCGTCGACGACGATTTCTTCGACCTGGGCGGCCAGTCGTTGATGGCGATGAAACTCGTGTCGCGCATCCGCGATGCCTTCGGCGTGAATCTGCCGCTGCGCAATCTTTTCGATCATTCGACGGTCGCCGGACTGGCCGAGGTCGTCGACGGACTGGTGTGGCTGGCGCAGGCGCCCAGCCACGGTACCTGCGACCGGGAGGAGATCGATCTGTGAGCGTAGCGGCCTTGCTTGCCGAATTGCGCCACCGCGACATCCGGGTCTGGGCGGATGGCGAGCAGTTGCGGTGCAGCGCGCCGGCTGGCGCACTGGTGCCGAAATTGCGCGAACAACTGCGCCAGTACAAGGACGATGTCCTCGAATTCCTGCACGCGGCCGAGGCGCTTGCCCGCCAGCAGCCGGCCATCGTGCCGCTCCAGCCGCATGGCGCACGGCCTGCGGTGTTCGCTGCGCCAGGCCACAACGGCGACGTGTTTTGCTACCGTGCCCTGGTGCAACATCTGGGCGACGATCAACCCTTCTTCGGGCTGCAGCCGCCGGGACTCGATGGCCAAAGCGAGCCGCTCGCGTCAGTCGAGGATCTGGCCGCCTACTTCGCCGCGCAAATCCGCGCCTTTTGTCCCGAAGGCCCGTATGTCATCGCCGGCTACTGTGCCGGTGGCACGATTGCTTTCGAACTGGCGCGGCAACTCAGCCGGCAGGGGGCCACGATTCCCTTTGTCGCCCTTTTCGGCAGCCCTTACCCGACCTGGTACCGACGCCTGCCGCAACTGCGTGAAAAGGTGGCACACCTGAAAAAGCATGCGCAAGCGCTGATCTCATTATCCTGGAAGGAGCGGCGCGCTTACGTGAGCGCCAAACGACAGCAACATCGGCAGCGCAGCGAAGCCGCGCGCCTGGCCGCGGCCGACCCGGTTCTGCTTCGCCGCACCACGGTCGAAAGAACCACCCTGAGCGCTGTCCGCCGCTATACCCCGCAAACCTTCGCGGGTCGTGCTGTGCTGTTCCTGCCCAACGAAGAATGGCGGCGAGCCGACAGCGGAACGCTGCGCTGGCCGGACGCGGCGGCGCAGCGGATGGAGAAATATTGCGGGCCGGATAGCTGCGATGGCTTCAACATGCTGTTGGAACCCTACGCCGCGGCGTTTGCCGAGCTTTTCCGAAATGCGGAGGCCGGCACCAAACGGTATGCGCCGGGCCGGCAGAGCAAAGCCGACCCGTCGCTGGGTACAGTCAGGCAGGTAGAGAACGACGGCGAACATATCTTGGGCATTTGATCATATCGACATGTAAACGCATCTATGTCGGTTCGAACAAAATCATGAAAAAGGTGACTGGATGGACACCATGGCTACTTCCGATACCGTCCTATCGCGCGCCGTCGAGGCGGCGGATACGACATTGCCAATGCCGAATGTTTGCGTACACGAATTGTTCGAGCAGCAGGTGGCGCGCACGCCGGATGCCGTGGCTGTGGTTTTTGGTGAACGGCAACTGAGTTACCGGCAACTCAACGAGCGGGCCAACCAGGTCGCCCATTATCTGCGCCGGCGCGGCGTCGGGCCCGAGGTCCTGGTCGGCGTCTGTCTCGAGCGTTCGCCGGAAATGGTGGTGGGCCTGTTGGGCGTCCTGAAATCGGGTGCCGCCTATGTGCCGCTCGATCCGACCTATCCGCCGGAACGGCTGGACTTCATGGCACGCGACGCCGGCTTGCGCCTGCTGCTCACTGAACGAAAGTCCCGGCACCTGTTCGCCGAATCCGGCGCCGAGGCCGTCTGCCTGGATACCGACTGGCAGGCAATCGCGCTGGAAAGCGCAACCAATCCGGTGACCACGGCCAGTCCGGACAATCTCGCCTATGTCATATATACCTCGGGATCGACCGGACGTCCAAAAGGGGTTGCCGTGACTAGTCGCGCCTTGGTGAACCTGCTCGAGTCGATGGGGCAGGCGCCCGGATTGAGCGAATCCGACGTGCTGCTCTCGGTAACGACTTTGGCATTCGATATTGCGGCACTGGAGTTGTATTTGCCTCTGATCAAGGGAGCCAAGGTGATGCTTGCCAGCCGCGACGAGACTCGGGACGGCCAACGTCTGATGGCGCGCTTGTCATCGTCTGGCGCGACAGTGATGCAGGCGACGCCGGCAACGTGGCGCATGCTGATCGATTCCGGATGGGAGGGAACGCCGGGCCTGAAAGTCTTGTGCGGCGGCGAGGCGCTGAAGCGCGATCTGGCCGATCAGCTGCTGCAACTCGCAGGCGAGGTATGGAATATGTATGGGCCGACAGAGACCACGGTGTGGTCCTCCATCTGGCGTGTCGAACCTGGCGCTGGAGCGATCTCGATTGGACAGCCAATAGCGAATACCCAGCTGTGGGTACTCGATGACTACTTCGAACCGGTGCCGGTGGGGGTGGTCGGAGAGCTTTGCATCGGCGGCATTGGCTTGGCGCGCGGCTACTGGAAACGCCCCGATCTGACCGCCGAGAGGTTCGTTCCCGACCGGCTTTCCGGGATCGATGGGGCCAGGCTTTATCGCACCGGTGACTGGGCGCGGTGGATGCCGGACGGCCGCCTGGAGTGCCTGGGGCGGATCGACCATCAAATCAAGATCCGCGGCTTTCGCATCGAGCCGGCGGAAATCGAGACCGCGATTGCCAAGCATCCCGCTGTTCGTGCCTCCGTGGTGGTGGCGCGCGGCGACGACGCGGAGAAACTTCTCGTGGCCTATCTCGTCGCCGATCATCCTCCTGCAGACCTATCCAATCAGTTGCGTGCACTCATTCGCGCAGCGCTGCCCGAATACATGGTCCCGTCGGCCTTCATCATGCTCGACGCATTCCCGCTGACGGCAAACGGCAAGATCGATCGCCAGGCGCTGCCGCCCTGGTCCGGCGCGAGCCGGGCGACGCCGGCAAACGACTCCGTCATGCCGCGCACGGAGACCGAGAGAGCGATCGCGGCCATCTGGGCGGAAATGCTGAAGCTCGATAGCGTCGGCGTCGACGACGATTTCTTCGACCTGGGCGGCCAGTCGTTGATGGCGATGAAACTCGTGTCGCGCATCCGCGATGCCTTCGGCGTGAATCTGCCGCTGCGCAATCTTTTCGATCATTCGACGGTCGCCGGACTGGCCGAGGTCGTCGACGGACTGGTGTGGCTGGCGCAGGCGCCCAGCCACGGTACCTGCGACCGGGAGGAGATCGATCTGTGAGCGTAGCGGCCTTGCTTGCCGAATTGCGCCACCGCGACATCCGGGTCTGGGCGGATGGCGAGCAGTTGCGGTGCAGCGCGCCGGCTGGCGCACTGGTGCCGAAATTGCGCGAACAACTGCGCCAGTACAAGGACGATGTCCTCGAATTCCTGCACGCGGCCGAGGCGCTTGCCCGCCAGCAGCCGGCCATCGTGCCGCTCCAGCCGCATGGCGCACGGCCTGCGGTGTTCGCTGCGCCAGGCCACAACGGCGACGTGTTTTGCTACCGTGCCCTGGTGCAACATCTGGGCGACGATCAACCCTTCTTCGGGCTGCAGCCGCCGGGACTCGATGGCCAAAGCGAGCCGCTCGCGTCAGTCGAGGATCTGGCCGCCTACTTCGCCGCGCAAATCCGCGCCTTTTGTCCCGAAGGCCCGTATGTCATCGCCGGCTACTGTGCCGGTGGCACGATTGCTTTCGAACTGGCGCGGCAACTCAGCCGGCAGGGGGCCACGATTCCCTTTGTCGCCCTTTTCGGCAGCCCTTACCCGACCTGGTACCGACGCCTGCCGCAACTGCGTGAAAAGGTGGCACACCTGAAAAAGCATGCGCAAGCGCTGATCTCATTATCCTGGAAGGAGCGGCGCGCTTACGTGAGCGCCAAACGACAGCAACATCGGCAGCGCAGCGAAGCCGCGCGCCTGGCCGCGGCCGACCCGGTTCTGCTTCGCCGCACCACGGTCGAAAGAACCACCCTGAGCGCTGTCCGCCGCTATACCCCGCAAACCTTCGCGGGTCGTGCTGTGCTGTTCCTGCCCAACGAAGAATGGCGGCGAGCCGACAGCGGAACGCTGCGCTGGCCGGACGCGGCGGCGCAGCGGATGGAGAAATATTGCGGGCCGGATAGCTGCGATGGCTTCAACATGCTGTTGGAACCCTACGCCGCGGCGTTTGCCGAGCTTTTCCGAAATGCGGAGGCCGGCACCAAACGGTATGCGCCGGGCCGGCAGAGCAAAGCCGACCCGTCGCTGGGTACAGTCAGGCAGGTAGAGAACGACGGCGAACATATCTTGGGCATTTGATCATATCGACATGTAAACGCATCTATGTCGGTTCGAACAAAATCATGAAAAAGGTGACTGGATGGACACCATGGCTACTTCCGATACCGTCCTATCGCGCGCCGTCGAGGCGGCGGATACGACATTGCCAATGCCGAATGTTTGCGTACACGAATTGTTCGAGCAGCAGGTGGCGCGCACGCCGGATGCCGTGGCTGTGGTTTTTGGTGAACGGCAACTGAGTTACCGGCAACTCAACGAGCGGGCCAACCAGGTCGCCCATTATCTGCGCCGGCGCGGCGTCGGGCCCGAGGTCCTGGTCGGCGTCTGTCTCGAGCGTTCGCCGGAAATGGTGGTGGGCCTGTTGGGCGTCCTGAAATCGGGTGCCGCCTATGTGCCGCTCGATCCGACCTATCCGCCGGAACGGCTGGACTTCATGGCACGCGACGCCGGCTTGCGCCTGCTGCTCACTGAACGAAAGTCCCGGCACCTGTTCGCCGAATCCGGCGCCGAGGCCGTCTGCCTGGATACCGACTGGCAGGCAATCGCGCTGGAAAGCGCAACCAATCCGGTGACCACGGCCAGTCCGGACAATCTCGCCTATGTCATATATACCTCGGGATCGACCGGGCAGCCCAAGGGTGCGATGATCCTCCACGGCGGCCTGGTCAACTACCTGTGCTGGGCCATCGGCGCTTACGGGCTGGAAGAGGGCGCGTCCGTTCCGGTGCATTCGTCCATCTCCTTCGATTTGACGGTGACCAGCCTCTATCCGCCGCTTCTTGTCGGCGGGCATGTCGAGTTGCTGCCGGAAGAGGTCGGGGCACAGAATCTCCTCGCAGCCTTGCGGCGGCGCAAGAACCGCGGCCTGGTCAAGATCACACCAGCTCACCTGGAACTGCTCGGCCAGCAACTTGCTCCGCACGAAGTCGCACAGATGAGCAATGCTTTTGTCATTGGCGGCGAGAACCTGCTGGCCGAAAACCTGCGTCTGTGGCGACAGCATGCTCCGGCTACCCGCCTGATCAACGAATATGGTCCGACCGAAACCGTGGTCGGCTGCTGCGTGTACGAAGTGCAGCCCGAAGACCCGCACAGCGGCTCGGTCCCCATAGGCCGCCCGATTGCCAATACCTGCCTTTATGTGTTGGACGCCGATCTGCAGCCCGTGTTGCCCGGTGTCGCCGGCGAACTGTACATCGGTGGCGCCGGCGTGGCACGCGGCTACCTCAATCGGCCGCAACTCACCGCGGAGAAATTCCTGGCAGATCCATTTTCCGGCGTGGTCGACGCGCGCCTCTACAAGACGGGCGATCTGGCTCGTTACCGTCCGGATGGAATTCTTGAATACCTGGGACGGATCGATAGTCAGGTGAAGATACGCGGCTACCGCATCGAACTGGGCGAAATCGAGGTGAACCTTGCCGCCCATCCAGGCGTCCAGTCCTGCGCCGTAGTGGCCCGCGAGGATGAACCGGGTAACCGGCAACTGGTGGCCTACGTTGTTCCCGGCAAAGAGGCTCCGCCCACGGCCGCCGCGGTGAAGGATTTTCTGAAACAACGGCTGCCCGACTACATGGTGCCGGCGCAATGTGTCTTTCTTGATGCGTTTCCGCTAACCCGGAACGGCAAGATCGACCGTAACGCCCTGCCGGCGGTGACTTACGCCGATGTTGCGGTCGCCGCTCGATTCATCGCGCCGCGAACCGAACTCGAGCGGGAGCTTGCCGCGATTTGGATGAAGCTCCTGAACCTGGAGCACATCGACATCCACGACGATTTCTTCGACCTGGGCGGGCAGTCGTTGATGGCGATCAAGATTGTGTCGCGCATCCGGGAAGTCTTCGCCGTGGATCTTCCGCTGCGCAATCTATTCGAACACCCGACGGTCGCCGGGCTGGCTGAGGTCATCGACAAACTGGCGTGGCTGGCGCCGTCGCAGATACCGTCCGCCGATCTCGGCGGGCGCGAGGAAATCACGATATGAACCTGAAAATACGCGTTCGCCATCGTACCTTCCCAAATTGCCGGAGGATAAAACTGCCATGTGTGGACTCGTCGCCATTCTGAACCTTGATCCCGGGCATGCCACTGTGGGCCATATGCGCAAAATTGCCCTCGCCATGGCCCTGAAAATCCGCCATCGCGGTCCCGACTGGAGCGGCATCTACAGCGATGCCCACGCCATTCTGGCCCATGAGCGGCTCTCCATCGTGGACGTCGAGCACGGCGCACAGCCGCTGCTCGACACGCGCACCGGCGCCGTGCTGGCGGTCAATGGCGAAATCTACAATCACCGGGACTTGCGCCGGGAATTGCGCCAACCCCATGACTTTCAGACCGCTTCGGACTGCGAGGTGATCCTCTATCTCCATGACGAACTCCCGCCTCGCGACTTCCTCAACCGCATGAACGGCATCTTCGCCTTCGTGCTGCACGATCCACAACGCGGCAGCTAGCGACAAACTCCAAATGGACCATGAATTACGCGTGCGGCCTTGCACTATGTTTATTACGATGTGATTAGGCTACTAACTGAGGAACGGAAGCTGACCCGATTGGCTGACGGCCAGCGCCCGCAAAACATTCGAGAGAGGATATTGATATGCCCATACCATCGTCTCCAGCACGCAACGCCACCAAGACCGTCATCGTCTTCGGCGCACATCCCGACGACATCGAAATCGGCATGGCCGGAACCGTTAGCCGCCTGACCGCTTGTGGCAACCACGTGTACTCGTGCATCGCCACGGTGCCCGACGAGCGCGAATGCCGCATCAGGGAAGCACGCGCGTCCGCAGCGATTCTCGGCATCAAGGAGGTGATCGTGCTGCCAATCAAGGCGAACCAACTCGGCTACAACCGGGTCAGCATCGGCGCCGTCGACTCGGTCATCAGGCAGTTCCGGCCGCATTCGGTATTCACGCACTGGATCGAGGATTCGCACCAGGACCATGTGAATGTGACGCGCTGCATCGTCGCCGCAACCCGGAAGAACAACTTCAACGTCTACATGTACGAACAAACCATCCCCGGCGGCATCACGCCTGCCGGTTTCCGCGCCCAATACCTGATCGATGTCTCCAAACACATCGACCGCAAGATCCAGAGCATCCTTGCCCACGCCAGCCAAATGAAACGAAATGGCGAGTGGTGGCTGGAAGGAGTCCGTGGCCGCGCCATGTATCGGGGCTACCAGATCCACACCCAGTACGCCGAGGCCTTCGAAATCATCAAAATCAACGGCGACACCAACCTGTTCGCCGACGAGAATTCCGTTGCCGCCAGCCATGCCGCCGAGGCCACCGCAACGAGCGAAGTGCCATCGCCCACCAGTCCAGTTTATTGAGAAGGCGGGCACGAGGTCCTCATCCACACGCGCCATCGCCGGGCGTCGCGCGCGCCATGCGAAATTGGCTGGGTCTCCGATAACGCCGATCGCATACCAGAAGCAGTTCCAGCTCGATCCGGCCGCGCTTGAGCGCTTGCGTTGCACCATCAGCAGCCGGCAACCGGACGTTGTTGCACGGCTCACAGGTGTCGAGCCTAGTTCAGCACTGCCGGCCGCATCGATACCTGGCTATCCGGGACTGTGACTCGCTTCACCGGCGGCAAATTCGGCGCATATTCCTTCCAGCTCTTGATGTGCAGTTCGGTGAGTGGCTTCTTGGCGATGGCCTCGACAAAACGCTGCGCGAGCTGGATGTTGGTGATCAACGGAATGCCAAAGTCCGCGCTGTGGCGGCGGATCAGGTAATCATTCGACAATTCGAGCTCGGCGCTGCTCTTCGGGATATTGATGACCAGATCCAGCTTGCCCTGACTCAGGTATTCCAATGTATTCGGCGAGCGTCCTTCGCTGGGCCAGTGGAGCAGCGTGGTCCCGACGCCGTTGGCGTTGAGGAAGGTGGCTGTGCCGGCGGTCGCGAACAGGTTGATGCCCAAGTCGCGCAGGGTGCGCGCACTTTCCAGGAATGCCGCCTTGTCTTCGATGGGGCCGGTCGAGAGCAACGCATTCTTTACTGGCAGGCGAAATCCGACGGCAAGCAGCGCCTTCAGGAAAGCTTCCTCGAAGTCGTCGCCAATGCAGCCGACTTCACCGGTCGAGGCCATTTCGACGCCGAGCACCGGGTCGGCGCCTTCGAGCCGCATGAACGAAAACTGTGGCGCCTTGACGCCGACGTAGTCGAGGTCGATCACCGAGCCGTTATGCACTTCGACTGGACGCCCCATCATCACCGCTGCGGCGATTTCGATGAAATTGATCCTCGTCACCTTCGAAACGAAAGGAAAACTGCGCGAGGCGCGAAGATTGCACTCGATGACGCTGACTTCGTTGGCCTTGGCCAGGAACTGCATGTTGAAGGGGCCGTGGATATTCAGTGCCGCTGCGATGCGCGCCGATATGGCGCGGATGCGCCGGATGGTCTCGAGGTAGGTGCGCTGCGGCGGCAACACCAGGGTGGCATCGCCCGAATGCACGCCGGCGTTCTCGACATGCTCAGAGACCGCCGCGACGACGATCTGGCCGTTGCAGGCGACGGCGTCGATCTCGAGTTCGCGGGCGTTTTCGAGGAACTTGCTGATGACGACCGGATGCAGCGGCGAGAGCGTCGTGGCGCCGCGCAGGAAACGCTCGAGCTCGGCGTCGTTCGCAGCGACACCCATGGCAGCGCCGCTGAGCACATAGGAAGGACGGACCAGCACCGGGTAGCCGACGCTGCCCGCGAAGGCCATTGCGTCTTCGAGCGAAACCAGATCCCGCCACGCAGGCTGCAGGATGCCGAGGCGGTCGAGCAGGCGCGAGAACTGATGCCGGTCTTCGGCAGCGTCGATGCCGCTTGCCTGCGTGCCGAGCAGGCGTATGCCGTTCTCCGCCAACTGCATGGCAAGATTGTTCGGTACCTGACCCCCGACCGATACGATGACGCCGAGCGGCCGTTCGCGCTGACAGATGTCGACCACGGTCTCCAGCGTGATTTCCTCGAAGTAGAGCCGGTCGCACTCGTTGAAATCGGTGCTCACCGTTTCGGGGTTGTTGTTCAGCATGATCGTCTTGTAGCCCATGCGACGCAACGCCTGCACCGTGTTCACGCCGCACCAATCGAACTCGACCGAGCTGCCAATGCGGTAAGCGCCCGAGCCGAGGACCAGCACGGCGTCGTCCAGGTCGCCGGCGGCGACGTCATCCTCGCTGCCGTGGTGAGTCAGATACAGGTAGTTGGTCAGCGCCGGATATTCGCCGGCGAGCGTGTCGATCTGCTTGACATAGGGAACGATGCCGCAGGCCTGGCGCCGGGCGCGCACTGCGTCTGCGCTGGTGCCGCCCAGTTCGGCAATGCGCGCATCGGAGAAACCGCAGCGCTTTGCCTCTGCCAGAAGCGCCGGTGTTGCTGATCGGCGCAGGCGCTTCTCTATGTTGACGATGCGGCGGATCTTCTGCAGGAACCAGCAGTCGATATGCGACAGCGCATGGATTTTCGCGACTGACCAGTCCCGGCGCAGGGCCTCGGCGGCGACATGAATGCGATCGGGCGTCGGCTCGCGCAGGATGCCTTCGATCTCCGCCCGGCACAGGCGCCCGGTCCGCTCGTGTGCGGGCGCGCCGCCGGCATCGAGCATGCGCAGCGCCTTCTGCAATGCCTCTTCGAAACTGCGGCCGATGGCCATCACCTCGCCGACCGATTTCATCGATGAACCGAGGCTCTGCGAAGTGCTGCGGAATTTCTGCAAATCCCAGCGCGGCGCCTTGACTACGACGTAATCGAGCGCAGGCTCGAAACAGGACATGGTGACGCGGGTAACGGCGTTGGGCAGCTCGGTGAGGCTATAGCCGAGGCCGAGCTTGGCGGCGACGAAGGCCAGAGGATAGCCGGTCGCCTTCGAGGCCAGTGCCGAACTGCGCGACAGACGGGCGTTGATCTCGATGACGCGGTAGTCGCCCGAGTCCGGCTCGACGGCGAATTGGATATTGCATTCGCCGACTACGCCGAAATGCCGCACGGCCCGGATCGCCAGTTCGCGCAATCGGTGATACTCGCGGTTGCTCAGCGTCTGGCTCGGTGCGACGACGATGCTCTCACCGGTATGGATGCCCATCGGGTCGAGGTTTTCCATGTTGCAGACGACGATGCAATTGTCGAAGCGGTCGCGGACCACCTCGTATTCGAATTCCTTCCAGCCGACCAGGTATTCCTCGACCAGCACCTGCGGGCTGTGCGCCAGCCCTTTGGCAACGCGCTGGCGCAACTGCCGCTCGTCCGCACACCAGCCCGAGCCCAACCCGCCAAGGGCGTAGGCGACGCGGACCATCACCGGATAACCGATTCCTGCCGCCAGCAGCACAGCTTCTTCGAGCGACGTGGCAGCGGCACTGCGCGGTACGGCGACGCCGATTTCGGCCAGCCGCGCAGCGAAAATGGCGCGGTCCTCGGTGGCCTCGATCGCCGCTATCGGTGTGCCGAACACGGCGACCTGCCAGCGCTCGAGAACGCCACCGCGCGCCAGTTCGAGACCGCAATTGAGCGCCGTCTGGCCGCCGAAGCCGAGCGCAATCGCGTCCGGCCGTTCGCGTGCGATAACCTGTTCGACGAAATACGGCGTCACCGGCAGCAGATAAATCTGGTCAGCGAGCGTCGCCGATGTCTGGATCGTCGCGATGTTCGGATTCACCAGCACCGTCACGACACCTTCCTCCTTCAGCGCCTTGATCGCCTGGCTGCCGGAGTAGTCGAATTCGCCCGCTTCGCCGATCTTCAGCGCACCGCTGCCCAGAATCAGGACCTTGCCCGGTTTTGCACTCATCGGATGGACTCCACAAAACGGTCGAAAATCGGCTCGCAGTCCACCGGGCCGGGGGCCGCTTCCGGATGGAACTGCACGCTCATGAAGGGTTGCGAACTGTGCCGTATCCCTTCGTTCGAGCCGTCGTTGGCGTTGGTGAACCAGGGAACCCAGCCGGCCGGCAGCGAACTCGCGTCGACGGCGTAGCCATGGTTCTGCGAGGTGATGAAACAGCGCTGCGTGCCTTCTTCTAGGCAAGGCTGGTTGTGGCCGCGGTGTCCGAACTTGAGCTTGTAGGTCGATGCCCCCGCTGCCAGCGCCAGCAGTTGGTGGCCGAGGCAGATGCCGAGGATCGGGCGCTCCAGTTGCATTGCGCGCGCGATATTGCGTACCGTGGCGCTGCACTGGCTCGGGTCGCCCGGGCCGTTGGATACGACGACGGCAGCGAAGTCCTCAGCGAGAAAGTCGTAGTCCCAGGGAACGCGTATGACAGTCAGGTCGCGCGCCCGCAACTGGCCGATGATGCTCGACTTGACACCACAGTCGACGAGCACGACACGGCGGCGGCCGCCGGCGTATTCCTCGCGCTGGCCGGCGCTGACGGCCGCCACCGAATGCTCGGCGTCCGGCGCGGCGAAGGGCAGGGGGCGCATCCCGGTAACGATCTTCCCGGCCATGCAACCGGCTTGCCGCAGCCGTTTCGTCAGCGCACGCGTGTCGATGCCGGTCAGGCATGGAATGCCTTCTGCCCGCAACCACTGCGGCAGGCTCCGGGCAGCGCTGGCATGGCTGTATTCGAGCGCCAGTTCAGAGACGATGAGGCCGCTGACCTGGATCTTCGTCGATTCGAAGTCCGGCGGCACGCCGTAGTTGCCGACAAGCGGATAGGTCAGGCACAGTAGTTGGCCATGGTAGGAGGGATCGGTCAGCGCCTCCGTATAGCCGACCATGCCGGTGTTGAACACCACCTCGCCGGATACCGAACGTCGCCCGCCCATCAGCCGGCCGTGGAATGTGGTGCCATCGGCCAGAACCAGCGCAGCGGTCGTCATGGCTGTTGTCCGCAAAGATGCTGCGCGATGAGTTCGGCGGCGACGCGATGGCCGTCGGCGTTCCAGTGGCCGCGACCCATGCCGTTATTCGCAAAACCATGAAAATAGATGTTGCGCTTTTCGGCAAGACGTTGCATTTCAGGCGCCAGCGCCAGTGCATCGATGTCGTGGCCGTGCGCAAACCCGGTGATACGCCGGTCCGGGTAGAACAGGTCCGCGACGCCGAGTCTGTTTTGCAGTTCGGTGCGAACGGCTGCATCGGGATGCACCTGAATGGCGTAGGGAATTGTCACCACCAGGAAATGCGCGCCATTGCGTTTGGCATATTGGTCTGTCTTGGCGACAAGTTTCTCGGTAACGCGCCAGGCTTCGTCCCAGAGCGGGTCGCGCGGCGGTGCCAGGACGTCAGGCTCCATGCCCTGCTCGACACCTCTTGCGTCGGCGGCATTCGCAGTGCGCAGCAACGGCAATGTTCGCGCCGCGTTGACCAGTTGAGCGACCCGAGACATGTCCGCCATCTTTCTGAACGCTTCGCTGGCCGGCGACAATTTGGCGCGAAATTCCGGCGCCGCGGAAAAGGAATTGTCGAGGCGCAGCTCGCCATCGCGGTCCAGCACGTAAAACGGTCGTATCTTTCTATTTTCAAGCGCTTTCGAGTTGTTCGTGACATCGTTGCCATTCGTGAACTGCAGCAACACCAGGTCCGGCCGGTAGCGCATCGCCTTTGACTCGAGCACGAGATACTCCTGCGCCGTGCCGTAACTTGAAACGCCGAAGTTCATCACTTCGATGCGCTGTTTGCCATTCCGGAAACCGCAGGCCGCGAGTTTTTCCGGCAGCAGCGCCCAGAACGTCTCTTCGCGTGAAACCTGCATTGCCTCGGCGTAGGAGTCGCCGAGCACAGCAATGCGGTAGATGTTCGCCGGCTTGTCGAGCGGATGGTTCTGGTCGCGCCAGCCAGCAGCATTCACCTCGACATAGGCGCGGCCCTCCCTGGTAGCCCACGCGGCAATGCCCGGACGCAAGGTCCAGCCGAGTTGCGGGTCTGGCTGATACCAGATCGGCGCGCTGTAACCGATGCCACGCAACAGAATCTCGAACAGAAGCAGCGCCGCCAGAACGGCAACGGCGACGATCAGGAATGGAACTGCCAGGCGCTTTATTCCGGGGAAAGCGGTTTCGCGCATGGGAATTCCTAGTCGAGCTCAAAGGCGTTTTCGTAGTTCTGCTTCAGCGCCGGGTTCTGCCACTCCTTCTTCAGGAAGCAGTTGCCGACGGCAAGGGTTTCGATATCGGTTCCCATGAAGCAGTGGAACGCATCTTCCGGGCTACCGACAATCGGTTCGCCGCGCACGTTGAAGCTGGTGTTGACGATCACCGGGCAGCCGGTCTTCGCCTTGAACCTCGAGATCAGGTCGTGGTAGCGCGGGTTGGTTTCCTTATGCACGGTCTGGATGCGCGCCGAGTAATCGACGTGGGTCACCGCGGGGATCGCCGAGCGCGGCACATTCAGCTTGTCGATTCCGAACAGCGCCTGCTGCGCCTCCGTCATCGGGATGCAGCGTTCGCGCGCGACATCGGCGACGAGCAGCATGTAGGGGCTCTCGACGTCGATATCGAACCAGTCGGCAGCATCCTCTGCCAGCACCGACGGCGCGAAGGGCCGGAACGATTCGCGATACTTGACCTTGAGGTTGAGTGTCTTCTGCATGCTCGGCGAACGGGCGTCGCCGAGGATTGAACGCGCGCCCAGCGCGCGCGGGCCGAATTCCATGCGCCCCTGGAACCAGCCGAGCGCCTTGCCTTCGGCCAGCGACTGGGCGCAGGCGTCGACCAGCGGATTGTCATCAAGGGTTTCGAACACCGCGCCGGCACGAGTCAGGCGCGAGCTGATGTCCGTAGCCGAGAACTCGGGGCCAAGATAGCCGCCTTGCATGGCATCGAGGCCATCGGCCACCCGGCGTTCACCGCGATGCTGCAGATGGTAGGCGACCAGCGCCGCGCCGAGCGCGCCGCCGGCGTCGCCGGCGGCCGGTTGCAGCCACAGATGCTGGAAGCTCTTGTCGCGCAGCACTTTGCCGTTGGCAACGCAGTTGAGGGCAACGCCGCCGGCAAGGCACAGGTTGCGCTCGCCGGTCTCGCGCGCGATGCCGCGCGCAAGCTTGAGCACAACCTCCTCGGTAATCAGCTGGACCGACGCCGCCAGATCGAGTTCACGCTGCGTCAGGCGATCTTCCGGCTTGCGCGGGGGGCCACCGAAGAGCGCATCGAACTTCTCATTTGTCATGGTAAGGCCGGTGCAGTACTCGAAGTAGTCGAGATTGAGGCGGAAGCTTCCGTCGTCCTTGATGTCGATCAGCCGGTCGCGGATCAGCTGCGCGTAGCGCGGCTCGCCGTAGGGCGCCAGGCCCATGACCTTGTACTCGCCGGAGTTGACCTTGAAGCCGGTGTAATAGGTGAATGCCGAATAGAGCAGGCCGATCGAGTGCGGGAAGTGGATCTCGCGAGCGACCTTGAGCTCGCGCCCGTTGCCCAGCGCAAGCGAGGTTGTCGCCCACTCGCCGACGCCGTCCATGGTCAGGACCGCGGCATGATCGAAGGGCGACGGGTAGAAGGCACTGGCTGCGTGGCTCAGGTGATGCTCCGAGAACAGCAGCTTGTCGTCCCAGTCGACGGTGGCGTCGATCGCCTTCAGCTGGCGCAGGATCTCGTTGCGCTGGAACAGCTTGTCCTTGACCCAGAGCGGCAGCGCCTCGCGGAAAGAAGTGAAACCACGCGGCGCAAAGGCAAGATAAGTCTCGATCAGGCGTTCGAACTTGAGGAAGGGCTTGTCGTAGAAGGCGACGGCGTCGATATCGCCCGGACCGGCGCCGGCGGTCTGCAGGCAGGAGAGAATCGCGTGGTGCGGGAAGCCGGAATAGTGCTTCTTTCGGGTAAAGCGCTCTTCCTGCGCTGCTGCAACGACGCGTCCGTCTTCAACCAGCGCGGCGGCGCTGTCATGGTAATACGCCGAGATACCGAGGATACGCATGGCATCAGAACAGCGTGTAGATGAACGGAGCGAAGACCGAGCCTTGCGCCAGCACCAGGAGCCCGCCGAGAACCACACTGATGACGATGATCGGGAGCAACCAGTACTTGCGCCGCGCGCCGAGGAAATGCCACATCTGGACGACGAAATCCATAGTTTTTCTCCCTAGAACATGTTCTTGAAGCTGTCTTCGGCAGGACCGGGCGGATCGCGCTCGCTCCAGTAACTGCGGCGACCGGCATCCCACTTTCGCGTCAGGACATCGCGCCCGGCAAGGCGCATGACGAAGGCCACCGGCGTAAACACCGCAAAGAAGATCAGGCCCAGCACCAGCGGATTGACGACCCTGCTGATCAGTTCGCCCAACGTCATCCAGGCGCGATTCAGTGGCGTCAGCCAGCTCACCCGCGTCAGTGTCACTACCGCCGTCAGGCACGCCACGACAGCGGCCCAAGGATAAAAAATGGCGGCTATCGCGCAGGCGCCGGTGAAAGTCCAGCCAAATGAGCGGTTGGAAGGCAAGGTCATGTTCATGAACAGAAGGCTACCCGGCGAAGATCGCACCAATCGTTGCGTATCCATAGGCCGATCGGACCAGCAGGTGCGGACGCCGCCGAAGATATGGGCGTGACATGGGCAACCAGGTACATTGATGTAGCATCACCGCGGCGCGAAAGCAATTCGACGGCCGAGTTCCACGCCAATCATTGCATGCGTAATTTCGGAGATGTGATGATGTCCGTGCGGGACATGCAACATGGCAGCTCCTTCGACGGATGCAAGCAGGTCGTCGCTTTTTACAATCTCGACACCCATGGCGGTCAATTCGGCGATCAGTCCGGCAGGCAGCGAGGACCGCGTGCGATAAGGTGCGGCTTGGCGGGGGATATCGACTACGATCAATCGGATGCCGCGATTGGCGCAGAAATGCTGCATGCGTTCGAGCAGGGCCAGCGCAAGCGCGTGCTGCGCGGGCGAGATCGACTCTGTGGTCGCAACCGCATACTCGAACTCCGGAGTTTGTTGCGTCGATAACTGCGTTGACTGGTTGGCTTCACTGCGGGCAGCGGTACGGCGAAGGGCCGACTTGCCGGCAGCCCAGGCGGTATTGAACAACAGCGAGTAGAAATAGGAATTCTCGCTCAACCATTGCGTACCCGGTATTGCGTAAATGAAATTCTGGATGCGGACACCCGGAATATGCTCATATTTCAAGTCGCGAAGTTGCCCCTTTCCATCGAGCTGAAACAAACCGGCCTTGAAATTGTCTTCGAAGTCGTTTGCGTAAAATCCCAGTACGACCACGTCAGGCTGGTACTTGACGCCTTCATTTTCGAGGAAGACGAGTTCCTCGGCGGTGCTGAAGCCGGAGACGCCGGAATTGATCACCTCGGTGGGAAGGTTGCCATGCCTGAGGTAGCGCTCAAGAACTGCTGAAAAAGTCGCATCCTGCCCAACCTCGTAACCTTGCGTATGCGAGTCGCCAAGCACCATAATTCTCCGTGTGTTCGCAGGCTTGCCGTAGGCGAAGTCGCGCGTGTCACGAAATCCGCGGTTGTTCGTCACATAGCGCCAATGACCATCGGGGCTGGTGTGCCAGAATTCCGAATGGGGTCGAATCCCGCGCAGGGTATAGCGTCCGTATTGATAATCCGTCTGGTAGCGAGGGAACAGGGTTGCCTCATCCTTGAGAGTCAGTCGCACCACTGCTTCGGCCACTAGTGCGGCGAGAACAGAAGCACCAACCACCAACAGCAGGTTCGAAAGAATTCGTTTCATCGTTGCAAGCCTGACCGCAGTTGCCTCGCTGTCGCTATAACGCCTAGGATAGGGATGAAGCGAGCCAGAAAATCCATTGCGCTCTCTTAGAACATGTTCTTGAAGCTGTCTTCGGCAGGACCGGGTGGATCGCGCTCGCTCCAGTAACTGCGGCGACCGGCATCCCACTTTCGCGCCAGGACATCGCGCCCGGCAAGGCGCATGACGAAGGCCACCGGCGTGAACACTGCAAAGAAGATCAGGCCCAGCACCAGCGGATTGACGACCCTGCTGATCAGTTCGCCCAACGTCATCCAGGCGCGATTCAGTGGCGTCAGCCAGCGCACCCGCGTCAGTGTCACTATCGCCATCAGGCACGCCGCGACAGCGGCCCAAGGATAAAAAATGGCGGCTATCGCGCAGGCGCCGGTGAAAGTCCAGCCAAATGACCGGTTGGAGGGCAAGGTCGTGTTCATGAAGAGAAGGCTGCCCGGCGAAGATGGCATCAATCGTTGCGTATCCATAGGCCGATCGGACCAGCAAGCACAAAGGCGACCAATTGACCGGGGCGGTGACTGAAATCAGCGCGCGGATCGACGAACGGGCCATGGCCAGGAAGTATCGGCCTGGCAGCTATCCGGATTGCTTTCGCAGTGGATATGCCGTTACGCGATTTATTCCGTCACCGGGCTGCCGCTGATTCGACCGCGGTCATCGATGGGCTGGCACGGTTCGCGCCGAGCCGCAGTGGCTGCGGGCAGGAGGAGATTACGCCAGAAGCCCACCCCGCCGCGACATCTCAGCGCCACATGGACTATGCATTACGCCTGCGTCCTTTCATGGAACTTATTGCTGTGCATTTATGCTGACGGCGAAAGCGAAGAAAAGCGGCGACAAGGCTGAAAGCTGTTGCCGTCGCCCAGCAGACACATGACCGAGGAAATCGAAATGTCCGAGCCATCAGCCTTCACGCGTTGCGGCGGCAAGACCATTGGCATATTAGGCGCCCATCCCGACGGCGGCAAAATAGGTACCGGCACCATATGTCGCCTTGGCGCCTGTGGCAATCAGGTGTAGGCATGCGCATACTTTATGTCATCAGCGAGCTTAGCCTTGGCGGGGCGGAAAAACAGCTCGTCGAGCTGGCCAAGGAAATGGTACGACGTGGGCACGAGGTCACTATCTACACGCTCAACCGCGAGGTGCCGCGCAAGGCGGAACTGGCCGGCTCCGCGGTTAGATTGATTGTCGACCAGAAGCAATCCCGCCTTGATCTGGCCTTGCTGAGGCGCCTGCGCCGCACCATCGACAGCTGGCAACCGGACATCGTGCACGGTTTCCTGTTCGACGGCGACTTCTATGCCCGCGTCGCCGCCTGCGGCACCGGCATACCAGTGCTCAACTCGGAGCGCAGCAGCAATTACCGCCTGTCGCTGGTGCAGAAGGTCAGCCATTTACTGACCAGGCGCCTGGCAGATGGCGTCGTTGCCAACACCTACGTCGGCCGCGACTTTGCCCAAGGCCTGTTTGGGTTGTCGCCCGCGGATGTTCATGTCGCATGGAACGGCGTCAGCCTGCCGGAGATCGAGCGCAATGCAGTGGCGGTCGACGACCATCGCCTGACCTATTTCGGTCCCGGCTCCCACCGCGTGGCCTGCCTGGTCGGCGCGATCAGGCCGACCAAGGACTACCACTTGGCCCTGGCCGTCGCCGCGCAATTGATCGCGGACGATCCGTGCTGGCGCGTACTCTTCGTCGGCGACAAACTCGCCGACGTCGGCGGCACCACCTATCGGTCCGGATCGGTTACCGAGGCCTACAAGGACGAGGTGCTGCGCCACTATGCGCAGCTCGGTCTCTCGGACAAGATCAAGTTCACCGGGCTCAGGACAGACGTGCCCGCCATCGTGCGCCAATGCGACGTGCTCTACATCACGTCGGTGCACGAAGGTTTCCCCAACGTCGTTCTGGAAGCCATGGCCTTGGGCGTGCCTGTCGTAAGCACCGAATATTCCGATATCCGCCGCATTCTGCCGTTCCCCTGGCAGGTTGTCGCCAGCCGCGCCCCGGGGGAGATCGCAAGCGCGATGCGCCGCGCCCATGAACAACGCGAGTTGCTGGCCACTGCGCAGCGCAGTTGGGTAGAGGCCAATGCCACTATCGAGAAGGCCACGGCCCAGCTCGAACGCATTTATCGCCGCTATGTCCGGCCAGAATCCTGTGCGGCGTTTTCTTAGTTCTATTCTTCCGGCCAATTGGCAATTTGGAGTATTCAGATGACAAAGCTGAAGTTATTCAAAACCCGTGCGCATGAGTCCGAACTTTTGGAAACCAGCATCAAGCGGAAGGCCGCCGACGCATCCGCGCTGCGCATCCTGGAAGCTGGATGCGGGCGGAAATGGCCGCTGAATCTTGGCGGCATCGAGTACACCATTACCGGCGTGGACCTGGACAAGGATGCTTTGGAGTTCAGAAAGACGAAAATCAGGGATCTCGATGAAACCATCCTTGGCGACTTGCGCTCGGTCGAGCTGGACGAAAACAGCTATGACGTGATCTACAATTCATTTGTTCTTGAGCATGTACGCGATGCCGACCGGGTACTGGATAACTTTATCAAGTGGTTGAAATCCGGCGGCATCCTGATCTTGAGGATTCCCGACCGGAATTCCGTATATGGTTTCGCCACCCGGATGACGCCGTTCTGGTTCCACGTTTTCTACAAGAAATACATCCAGGGGATCAGCAATGCCGGACAGCCGGGTTTCGACCCCTATCCCACGTACCACGAAGAGGTCGTTTCCAGAAACGGCATCCATGACTTTTGCATGAGACATCAGTGCCGGATCAAGGAAGAATACGGACAGGGCTATTATCTTGACGGCAAGGGCATTCTTCATACCCTCATCCGGGCGTTCGTCATGACGGCAGCCTTGCTGTCATTTGGCAAGCTTCAGTGGAAACACAATAACCTTACCTACATCCTCGAGAAGGCATAGGAACTGCGTGAAGTGGAGGCCGTAACTGCTCTAACCCGAGATCAGGTTTCCGGCGCATTGATGGCCGCGCCGCGGTCAAACGAAACGGCGCAGTGAGCGCAGCGATTGCATGCCTTGCCAAGCCAGTTGGCCCGCAGTGCTGTAGGGCAGAAAGACAGTTACCAAGCTTCGCCGATGCGGCCATAGCACCTCCATGTGGGAATGCGGCCCGGATCCGCTATCGATATAGGCGAGGTCGTTACAGACTTCAGGCGCACGTTCTACCAGCTCCGCGTCAATTAGGTTGCCCACGCTAAACTTCCTGAATGCCTCATCCCAACCCACCTTGAAAGCGAAACCCGCATGCGCCGAGGCGAAGTTGCTGGTCGACGCGATGGTCCGCCCATTCAAGCGCAATTCGGTGAACAAGGCGCGCCCCTCGCGCGCAAAGCCAGTCGCCATTTCGCGGAAAAAGGCTTCGTCGGCCAGCCGCGAGCGCAGCGATTTGTGGCGCCGGCCCTTCCAACCGCTGTGCTCCAGCCGCAGGAAGGACTCAATGATTTCATCATCCACGCCTTCGCGATGGATGAGCCATTGAAGATCGCCTAGCTCGGCCAATCGGCGACGGCAGCGTTCAACGCGCTTGTACTTCTTTTGATTCCTGAGAGTGTCTTCGCCGGCTCGGGAGGGGATCAAGGTGGCGCGCTGCCATTCCCGAGTCGTCTGCAGCGCCAATCCGCGTGAGCGGCAGGCCTCGCTAAACGCTGCCAACAGTGGACCTTCCGGATCGACGTTCGGCAGGATCAGTCCTGCGGCGCTCCAGCGATGGCGAGCCAGCTCGGTGAACAGGTGGTTGGCGGCATCTGTCGCGAATTCACGATGCAGCAAAGGCGCGCCCAGATAGCTGTGGCGCGATCGGTAGATCGAATGGTGCGGCGCCAGCAGCAGACGCGTGGCAGTCAAGCGACACAGCACCGCAACGGCGACAGTCTGTACCGCCCCGGCACCAACCCGCTCGACCAATAGAATTCTCGTCCCGGGTGGGCGATCCAGGTAGCGCAGCGCCGGCAGCACAAAGTGCGGTGACATATATGCATTGGGCTGGAGCGCTTCTGCTTCCAGTGCAACCCAGGCGCTGATGTCTACCGGACTGATTTCGGCCGGAGACACAACTCTGACACGCGTGAAGGGCAGGGCTGCGCCGGCGGTGTATGCATGCTGGCCAGGGCATTGAAATGCCTCCGCGTCACAAACTCCAGCCGGTATCGAGGCTTGCAATGTGCGCATTATTGGCATGATGGGAGCGCTGTGCGTTGGGCCGCATCAACAGCGCCTGCACGCTGCTTCGGCCTGCAGGATGTCCGGTAAGCTTTCGGCCGCAGGATGCGTTTCATATCGGCGTTACCAGCAGATGCCTTCGTAGACGCCGGCGACGCTGCGCGTATCGCAGATGCGGACGAAATCGATGATGTTCTGTCCATATTCCAGGTGATTGGGCACATCGTGGAACTCCGTCGCGGCATTGCCGATGATGATGGTGCGCGCATGGCCGAGCACATCGGCCACGCTGGGAACCATCAGGCGCGAGATATGCGGGATGTGGTTCAGGATGTAATTGCGGTTGGCGCCGCGAATGCTGGCGATGCTCACGTTGCGGTCGTAGATGCGCAGGTCGTAGCCCTTGCCCAATAGCCGCTCGGTCAGTTCCACCACCGGGCTTTCGCGCAGGTCGTCGGTGCCCGCCTTGAAGCTGAAACCGAGGATGCCGACCTTCTTCTGGCCCTTGGCGACGACGGCCTGCACGCCGCGCTCGATCTGCTGCCGGTTGCTGGGCAGGATCGCGTCCAGGATCGGCAGCGACAGATCGAGCATCTTGGCCTTGTACAACAGCGCGCGCAAATCCTTGGGCAGGCAAGAACCGCCGAAGGCGAATCCCGGCTTCAGGTAGTAGGGCGAAATGTTGAGCTTGGTGTCCTGGCAGAAGATGTCCATGACGCTGTGCCCGTCGACGCCCAGCCCCTTGCAGATGTTGCCGATTTCGTTGGCGAAGCCGACCTTGAGCGCATGCCAGCAATTGTCCGCGTACTTGACCATTTCGGCGGTCTCGATGTCAGTGCGGATCAGCGGGCCGGGCATGTCGGCATACAGCTTGGCCAGCACGTCGCCGCTGGCCGGGCCGATTTCGCCGATCACGGTCTTGGGCGGATGGTAATAGTCGTCAACCGCGGATCCCTCGCGCAGGAACTCGGGGTTGATGCAGACGCCGAAGTCGATGCCGGCGTGCTTGCCGGAATGGGTTTCGAGGAGGGGAATCACCACCTCGCGGATCGTGCCGGGCAGCATCGTGCTGCGCATGACGACCACCGGCGCGGCATCGTGACGACGCAGCGCGGCGCCGATCTGCTCGCAGACATTGCGCACGTGGGTCAGGTCGATGCCGCCGTTGCCCTGGCTCGGCGTTCCCACGCACACCAGGAACAGATCGCTATTGTGGCCGGCGGCGGCGAGATCGGTGGCGGCGCGCAGGCGGCCGCTGGCGACCTGTTCCTTGACGATGCCGCCAATGTCCTTTTCGACAATGGGCGACTTCCCGGCGTTGATGAGATCGACCTTGACCTGTTCCGGGTCGATGCCGACGATTTCGTGGCCCGACTGGGCGAGGCAGCCTGCCGAAACAACCCCAACGTAGCCCAGACCCATGACGCAGATTTTCATTTTGCTTCTCCTGGTAGTCGCATCGCAAGCTCGCGGGCATGGCGGTACTGCGCCGGCGTGTTGCCCGTGTCATGCATCGACTACAGGATGGGTTCATCGCGTGATGCGGGATTGATCCGCTCCAGTGATCCGCTAGTCCAATAGGATCAGCAGATGATTTCGCTGCGCAGGACGGTGGTGCCGGTCAGGCGCGCCATCCATCGTAACGTAGGCGCCGGCTGCTTGACATCGAAACGGTGCGAAACCCAGCCACCGATCGGGGCGACGCTGCCGCGGCGGAGCTGAATGGTTGCGCCCTGCGCCTGAGGCAGCTTCAGCAGTATCGACAGGTCCCCCTGCCTTAGGGCATAGTTGTCGCCGACGGCAAGGAGGCGACAACGTTCGCTGCAATGGAAGAAAAGTTCGATGTCATGCGTTCCCGCCATGCGCAGGATATCCTCGATGACGATACGTCTTCCCGTCTTATCGAGAGTGATGCGCCTGGAGTGCATTACCGGATCCGCCAGCCGCATGTAGCCGTCATGCCAGCCCTCGAATACATCCTGATACGCGGAGCTGCGCCACAAGCGACAGCCGGCCTTGGCCTTGGTCAGCCACATGAAGTTGCCGCCTGGTTCGGACTGGTCGCAGCCATCGACGCGCACCGTGTTGTGGGCGGCTGTGCCGCGAAAGTAGGCGCGCCAAAGCCCTTGGGTATGGTAGGCATAGGTGCCCGGATCGATCAGGAATTCCAGGCCCCCAACCGACAAGGTGAACGCCAGGGCGTCGGCATGGCCGTGGGCGGCGATGCTTTGGTAACCCAGCGGTCCGGCGTCGGCGATCAGGCGGATCTCGTTCTTGCCTTCGAAGTCGCGACCGAGGATGTAGTAACCGCCATCAGGGAAAGTGCGGCGCACCGGTAACCTGTCATGCGCCACTGGCAGGGAGCGGAAAACCGCTGCCGCGTCCGCACCGAGCAGCCAGCGCGTCTTGTCGTCCAGGGTGCTGGCCTTGGTCTTCAACTCGCTGCGTCCGAACAAAACCGCGCCGGTGGCGAGCAGCGAACGGTAGCGACAAAATTTTTCGTCATGGGCCAGGTTGGCGACCACCCCGTCGTCGGCATCGCCGATCATGGGAACATTGCCGCCGACGTCCATGATCGAGGCGAGGTACTCAAGCATCGCTTCGATCCGCGATCTGTAGGTCGTCGAGAAATTCACCCCGTTGGCGCGTCCCGCCAGCAGCGGCAACAACAGCAGATCGAGTTCGAATTGCTGGTAGTACACCGCCTGCTCGCGATTGACGCCGTCGGGGGCATTCTGCAACCGGGCTTCCTGCTCCAGCATCGTTTGCGCCGTAGTACGCCACGTCTGCGCATGCGGCCAATAGGGCCATGTCACGGCGGCAATGAAAAGTCCCGCCGCCTCGCCAATCAGATGGTTGTTGGCCGATGAATACAGCGAGAAGTGTTCGCGCACGAATTGCACATGCCGGTGGATCGACCCCAGCCAGCTCAAGCGGAACCTTTCGCCGACAATGCCCTGGAACAGCGGCGAATCGATGCCGCCGATGAGTTGCCAGGCCAGCGACCAATTGATGAGCCGCAGTGCCGCTTCCAGCGCGCTCGACCAGTTGGGACCCAGGCCGGGAGGACAGGCGGCGAACCAGCTTTCCAGGTGCCGCTCAATGACATTCAAGTAGCGCGCCTCGCCGCTCAGGGCAAAGGCCTGCGCCAGGGTGACCAGATGCAAATGACGATTGGGTTCCCACAGGTACTTGATGTCGCCGACAAGCTGCGGATCACGGTAATCAAGCAGCATGCCGAAGGAAAGCGGCGCCTCGACGCCGGTTTTGGGGTCACGATTCCAGCGCGGCGGCGAACCCAGATCGATGCCCTTCAGTGCGAATACGTCGAACTTCCCCAGCACCAGGCGTTCGGCTGCGGCCAGGTAAGGCGCCACGCTGACATCCTGCGCAACGTGAATCCATGTCGTCGGCGCGCAGCTCAGATCCGGTGCAGGCACCTGTCTTGCCAATGGCAGGAGCAGGCGTTCGGCCTGGATTCTTGCCAGATCTCCAAGACGGTGGCCGATCTCGGCCGCCGTCATGCAGCGCAGGCGATTGAAGCGCCACCGCAATGTCCCCATCCTGTCAGGGGCAGGGAGATGCGAGGCCGCTTGCCAGTCAGTCTCGCTTGCGCCGATGGCATCAGGCATGCGCATGCTGGCCGCCCCGGTTCAGCATTGGCCACAGCGGCTTTTCGTGATTCTCTAGTTCGGTCAAGATGGCTTCCTCAGGTGACATAGAAAGCCATGTTGGGGGTCGGCGATGAACCGATGACGAACCGGTATGGCCCGATCGGACCATGGTTTGTCGACTCGAGGCACCAGGGAGGGTAATGGGTTGTAATCGAATGCCGTGCCTGTACATGAAAAGTAAAAATACGGCGGCTGGCTCTGTCCATCATGGGTTGCGCGAGATCGTCTTGATAGCGTCATTATGCCGTTTCGGATACCACTCCCCATGACTTGATGCGCTCCGGGAGTGCATTTCCCGCAAGGGGCAGCCTGGTCACGGGGACTGGTCCGATCGGACTATGCCCAGTCTGCTATTCCCTTTGAGTTGCATACGTAATGTGTCCTCCAAGCCAATGCCCAATAAATATGGATACTCCGCGGTGGGTCAACGGCTGGGATGTATTACGTGGTTTTTACTTTTCTACTTTATTCATTAAGGAGCAACCAAATGAACAAGCTAATCCATGCAACCAAGAATGGTGTCGTCAATTTCATGCGTGACGAAGAAGGCGCGCAAGTCGTGGAATACGCGCTGATCATCGCCGTGGTGTCCATTGCACTCGTGATCGCTCTTTCCCAGATCGCGGCTGGCAGTGGCCCATTCTCGGATTTCATCACCCGCGTTACGGACTGCCTGACCACGTCGACCTGCGTCTAATTGCCCAGTCTGTTAGTGACGAAGGGAAGGGGCTACAACCCCCTTCCCTTTTTCATGCGCGGCGCTGTCCGAACCTGCACACTGGATGCTGCTGGGGGGCGCAATCTCATGGCATTTATCGCCAAGCCCAGGCGCGGCTGGCCAGCCTTGGGCGGATTCTCATTCCGAATCCCCCGCAAGAGGTGACCAGTCCGAAGTTATATTACCCAATATGAATGACTTGGCCGTGCGCGAGGTGCCTGGTCACGATGACTAGTCCAATCGGACTATGCCGAAACCGCTAGTCCAATCGAACTACATACGTAACTTGCATTCCAGGCCCATGCCGCATCAATGCAAATCCGCTGCGACGGGCCAAGTCGTAACCGCAGCAACCAATGTTTGCACCGATAAGGAAATGAGAGCGCGATGTCTGACTCGGAATTCTCGGCAGTGCTTGACTTGCTCGCCATGCTGTTTTTCAGCTGGCGCATCTGCATTCTTGCATTCCTGCTTACTGCCGCAGCCGTCTACGATTACCGGTTCCAGCGCATCCCCAACTGGCTGGTGCTATCCGGCGCACTGTTCGGTGTGATTTACAACACCGTACTGCCACCGTCTCCTCACGACACTATCCTTTTCCCGCTGACCGGCCTCGGGCTGGGCCTGCTGCTGTTCCTTCCGCTTTATCTCATCCATGCCATGGGCGCCGGCGATGTGAAGCTGCTCGCCATGGTCGGGGCAATCCTGGGGCCCGGGGATACATTCCGCGCCGCACTGGCCACCATGATCGTCGGTGGCGTGCTGGCCATCCTGTTCGTCCTGGTGCGGGGCAAGGCGTTGCGGATGTTGCAAAACCTGGTTTCGCTCTTTCAGCTCGGCTTTCTCAGCGTTGCACGAGGTTCGAAACCTGATCTGCAAATTGAAGCAGGCATGTCGGCGGGCAGACTGCCTTACGGAGTTCCCATTGCGCTGGGCACTATCGGTTACCTGGTATTGCGCCAGCTGGGCTTTTTATAGGAAGGGGTATCACCATGAAGAATGCAAGAGCAATAGGGATGCTGATTGTTTCCATCGTCCTGGGTTTGACGGCTACGGCATTGGCCGTCGGTTGGGTTTCGCAGAAGGGCATCACCTCCAACAAGGTCGTGGTGGCGGCAATGGATATCGAGTTGGGCAGCAAACTCAATCCACAAATGCTCAGCACGGTGGATTGGCCGAGTGGTTCATCGCCACAGGGCACGTTTGCCGATCTCAAGGACCTGCAGGACCGCGTTGTGAAAACCTCCATCCAGCGCGGCGAGGCGATTCTCAGCGCCAAGCTGGCCCCGCTCGGAACGCAAGGCGGCCTCTCGGCGGTTATTGCCGATGGCAAGCGGGCCATGACGGTGCGCGTCAACGATGTGGTCGGTGTCGCCGGCTTCGCACTACCCGGCAACTACGTCGATGTAATGGTCAACGCGCAGCTGGACAAGGAAGGCCGAACAGGAGAAGGCAAGCAGATCAGCAAGACCGTGCTGGAACATGTCCTGGTGTTGGCGGTTGCGCAGGAGGCGGGACGTGACGATACCAAACCGAAGGTGGTCAATGCCGTCACGCTGGAACTCACCCTGGAAGATGCGGAAAGGCTTGACCTGGCGCGCAACGTCGGCACCTTGTCCCTGGTGCTGCGCAATCAGGTGGACAAGCTGCCGGTCACGACCGCTGGTGTCACCAAGAAACAACTGTTCGGCGACAACGAAGAACCCATCGCCAAGGTGGCAGATCGCAAGCCGGTCGTCAAGGTAGTGCAGCGCAGACCCATGTCGGTGGCCTATACGCCAACCAGAGCCTGCGTCGAGGTGATCCAGAACAACACGCGTGCGCTTAATTGTTTCTAGGCAACCATAATTTCCAGCCACAACACGTTTCGATAATCTCCGAGGGAGGTAAAAAAAGTGAATAAGAACGACCTTGTCAGCGCAATACTTGCCACGCTGGTTTGCACCAGCTCATCATTCGCGGCGGCAAAAAGGATCGACAATCCGCCACCTCCGCCAACCGCAGCGCTGAAACACTGCACTTCGGTCACGGTCGATGATGCCACCCATGTCGTGCTCGGCAAATCCACCGTGGTCAAGCTCAGTACTCCGGTCATCCGCATGGTGGTCGGTGGCCAGTCATCCGGCAGGGCGGGCAAGCCCGTTGAAGCCGCCGAGGACAAGAACGCACCGCCCGGCCAGCGCCCGGCAACGCGAAATCCTGACGGCATCGCCGACGTGGAGATGATGTTGCTGAGTCCGACAGAACTGTACTTCCTCGGCAAGCGGGCCGGTTCGATGAACGTGGTATTACAGAGTGCCGACGGCCGCTGTCTGGTCAAGGACGTGATCGTCACCATCGACCCGGGCACGCTGCAAGCCAAGCTGTCCGAATTGATGCCGGAAGAAACCGGCGTCAGGGTGAGGGGGGCGGAAAACGCACTGGTGCTGATCGGCAAAGTCAGCAACGCGGCCAAACTCGATGACATTATGAGCCTGGCAACCTCCTACGGCGATGGCAAGAGGGTGGTCAACCTGCTGCGCACCGGGAATCCGCAACAGGTAATGCTGGAAGTGAAAATTGCCGAAGTCAGCAAGACCTTGCTCGACAAACTGGGAGCAAGTGTCGCTTATAGCACTCGGTCAAGTGGTGGAACCACCTATTCTCTACTGTCCAGCTTCCTCAGCGAAGGCGGCGGCTTGATCGAGGCGCTAAAAGCCGGCAAGTTCAAAGTAAATATCGACGGTCAAAAAGATGATGGTCTGGTGCGGATACTGGCGGAACCGAATATCATGGCGATCAGTGGTCAGCAGGCCAGCTTCCTGTCGGGCGGCAAAATCTTCATTCCGGTGTCACAATCCGGCAGCACCGGTTTTGGTAGTGTCCCCACGATTACGTTGGAAGAAAAAGAGTTCGGCATCGGCGTGAAGTTCACGCCGACCGTGCTGGACGGTTCCCGAGTCAATCTGAAGATGGTGTCCGAAGTTTCGGATCTGTCGGAAGTCGGCTCGCCGTTCGCTACGGTAAATGGCGTCACATCGGTACTGCCGTCATTTACCGTGCGTCGGGCCGATACTACCGTGCAGCTCAACGATGGGCAGAGTTTCGTCGTTGCCGGTTTGATCAAGAACAACGCCGCCGAAACCATCAAGCGCTTTCCCGGCCTGGGTGAGATACCGATCATTGGTGCGCTGTTCCGTAGTTCCGAGTTCAAGAAGGATCAAACGGAATTGATGTTTGTAATCACGCCGCGTCTGGTCAAACCGCTGCCGGAAGCACCCACATTGCCGACGGATAACCATGTTGAACCCAGCCGTAGTGATGTTTACTTCAAGGGCAGTCTGGAAGGCTCCACGCCGCCGCCAGCGCCGGCTCCAGCTGCCCCTGCCCCCCCAGTTTCAGTCCCAGCCCCTGAAGCTCCCGCAGCTGAAATCAAGTAAAAGGAAAAGATCATGCACAAGCTTGCAATCGCAATGCTGTTCGGCCTGCTGGTCGGCTGCTCGACCACGCCCAACTACGACATGAAGTTTGGTGATGCCGTGCGCGAAGCCAAACTCAAGATGACCATCAACCCGGACGCGAGCCACAATCCCGACCAGGTGGCGGGTATGGACGGCAAGTCGGCCCGAGAAACGATGATTCTTTACCAAGAGAGTTTCAAGGTACCACCGCCTGCAGCCAACATCGTCAATATCGGTGGCGGCATCATGAGCGGTGGAGGTGGCGGGAATTAGTCCCCAATGCCGCTAACGTTGAACAGCCTGAATACGATCCGTTCCATACCTTTCCATGGGGGCTGCCATCATGCGCTATGCCGATCACCAGCAGGGAGCCATCATCCTGACCGTTGCCTTTGTCTTGTTGTTTCTGTTGGGCTTCATGGCCATCGCCTTGGACTTCGGCCATATGTTTGTCGTCAAGGATGAGTTGCAAACTTCCATGGATGCTTGCGCATTGTCCGCTGCCCAGGAGCTGGATGGCGCCGGCGATGCAATAACGCGAGCAACCAATGCAGGAATTACCGCAGGCAATTTGAACAACGTGAATTTCCAATCGGGGACCTGGAGTGGCAAAGGCAAGATAGTCGCGGCGGATATCACTTTCAAGGATCCCTTCTATGGTGTCACGACAGTACCGGCACTTGCCCGATATGCACAATGCCAGCACACGCAATCCGGCATACAGATGTGGCTGTTTCAAGCCATGGGAGCCTTTGCCGGCAGCGCTGATGCTGCCTATTCAAGTACCAAAGGTGTGGGGGCTTTGGCTGTGGCTACCCGGTCCAGCGCTCAAACAACTTGTCCAGTTCCGTTAGGACTCAAGCCTAAAGATGGTGGCACGGCACCAAACTACGGATATCAACCCGGCGAATGGGTCACCCTGATTATGGGCACGCCCACTTCAGGTTATATAGGTTGGTACAACCTGGATGGCAGCACCAACGCAAGCGAAACCAGGACCGAATTGGGCGAACCGGGCCGCTGTGGAACCAGGGTTGCGGACACACTAGGAACCCCGGGGGTGGAGGCAACCGTAGTGCCAGTCTGGAATGCCAGATTCGGTATTTACAAAAACGCTGATCCAGGCCCCAGCGTCAATCACCCCGACTATTCCGGGTATGCCTACACGTCAACGAACTGGAAGAATGCGGTGCCACAAAACGCCTACGCGGGAATCCCCGCAGCTGGTTCGGATGCCACTGCGCTGAACTTCAAAACCAAACGGCTGGCGTTCGCCTCATACGCCGACACCTTGGGCGGTAGCAATGTTGGCGCGGGGGATTCAATCACCGGCTTTGAATTGAAGACGGGCGGCGGCTTTAAAACATTGGCCACGCCGGGCGCAGGCGGGGAGCATGAGCAGTTTGGCTACAGCAGAAGGATTGTCGCAGTGCCCGTGATCAACGGCGCGAATCAGGTGATCGACTATGCCTGCATGCTGATGCTCCAGCCTTTGTCGATCCCCATGGTGGATGTGCAATTGGAATTCGTGGGCAACGCTGGAGCCGAGAGCAGCCCTTGCACGACCAACGGATATGCCGGAGGCACGGCTGGTCCAAAGGTTCCGGTCCTGGTTCAGTAGGAGAACAATATGCAAACCAGACAGAGGGGTACGGCAATCGTGGAGTTCGCTTTAGTGCTCCCGCTGCTGCTGTTGCTGACCATGATAACCACGGAGTTCGGTCGAGCGATCTATCAGTACAACACCATCGTAAAGTCAGTGCGCCAGGCGACTCGCTATCTGTCGCTACAGACGCCAACCACCAAGACTACCGAGGCACAGAACCTGGTGAAGTTTGGCAACCTTACCGGCACTCCGTCAGTCCCCCTGGTTCTAGGCATTGACGGCACCACGGTGTCCATTACACCAACCTGGCAGTTACAGGGATCGGACCCGGTGATCAATACGGTGACGATTACCGTGAGCGGCTACAAGTTTCGCCCCCTATTCGCCAGTGTTTTCGGGGTGACATTCAGCGATGGGAATGGCGATATTTCGTTCGGTAACATCAGTGCAACCATGCGGTGTTCGTCATGAACAAGAAACAATCAGGCGCCACCATGGTTGAGTTCGCACTCGTGCTCATTGTCTTTCTGATGTTCTTGCTGGGCATCACGGACTTCGCGCGCATGCTGTACACATGGGGCGCGGCCAACGAGGCATCGCGCAATGGAGCCCGGTTCGCGGCAATTTGCGATGACACCAACAACAAGGCCAAAGTGCTGGCGAGAATGCAAGGCATCCTGCCGCAGATTGGTGACATCAACCTGGAGTGGAACCCGGCGAACTGTACGCCGGCCACGTGCGAAGGGGTAACCGTCACAATCACCAGCCTGAACTATCAGTGGATATCCCCTATCGCCGGCAGCGCTGCTCTCGCTGCCATACCAATGCCGACTTTTTCCACCTTTCAGCCCCGGGAAATAATGAAACAAGACCCGATGGCGGCACCTTCCGCTTGCAGTTAGTCCTTGACCTGGAGCCAAAAATGAAAATTTCCATTATTTCACCGAGCCCGCAATCACTGGGGGAGATTAGCCGCGTACTTGACGGCGGTGATCCCTCCCGCTTCATCACGCGCCATGAGGGGGGGCTCAGCAAGCTGCGCACGCTGGCGGAGCAGGAACGACCGGATGTGATCATCGTGGAAGGGTTGTGTCATGACGCTAGCGAACTCGCCCCGATCGAGTTCGTTACGACCAGCTATCCGCAGATGATTATCATCATGCTCTGCTCGCAGCAGACCCCCGACTTTCTGATCAATGCCATGCGAGTGGGAGTGCGGGAGGTGTTGCCGTCACCGGCCAGCAAGGACGCATTGGAAGCGGCGGTCAAACGCGCAGAATCGAAGTTGGGGTTGCGGGGTGCACAGCGCAACGCACGCATTCTGGCCTTTATGTCCTGCAAGGGTGGCAGCGGCGCCACATTCATGGCCGCCAATCTCGGCTACCAACTGGGCGAGGAAGGCAAGCGGGTTTTACTGATCGATCTCAACCTGCAATTCGGCGAGGCGCTGCTCACTGTGCATGATCGCAAAGCCACCAGCAATATCGCCGAAGTGGCACGCAATTTATCCCGCCTGGACGCCTCATTCCTGGCGGCTTCTACGGTACCGGTCACGGCCAACTTTGCCATCCTTGCCGCGCCCGATGATCCGGCCCAGTCGCTGGAAGTCAAGCCGGAGCATCTGGAGGCCATCCTGAACCTGGCGGTCAATCAATACGACTTCGTCATTCTGGATGTCGACAAGAACCTGGACGATCTGGCGATCAAGGCTTTGGACCGCGCCCACACCATTTATCTGGTGATGCAGACACTGTTGCCGTTCATTCGCAATGCCAGTCGGATGATGGGTGTGTTCCGCTCCCTCGGTTATCAGCAGGACAAGGTGGAACTGCTGGTCAACCGCTTCGCGAAGAATGGGGAAATCGGTCTGGGCGACATTCGTGCCACCTTGGGCATCAACAAGATGCGTATCGTACCCAATGGTTACAAGGAGGTTGTCAAAGGCATCAATCAAGGTTTGCCGTTGGCAATGGTGTCGAAGTCGAGCCTGGTGTACAAGGCCATTGCCGAATTGGCGGAATCTCTGCTGCCAAGGAGTAATGATGTACACGACAGTTTGTTTGACCGGTTGCGGAAATAGCAGGAAGTCAATTTGAAAGAGAGGCTGCATCATGAGCATGCGAGATATCAGAGATCGGCTGATAGGCAAAACAGTTGAAGAAAATCCAGCGGTGGTGGAGGCAGTGGAAGCGCCTGCGCTGCAAGCCTCCGTTTCACCGGCAGTCGAAGCTTACCTGAAGCTGAAGAGCAAGCTGCACGTGCAGATTCTGGATAAGGTGGACTTGACTTCACTGGAATCCATGTCGGAACTTCGACTACGCCAGGAAATCGCCACCCTGGTCGATTTGATGCTTAGCGAACACCCGGAACAAATCAACGATCTGGAACGGCGTACGCTCGTGCGCGATATCCAGAACGAAATGCTCGGACTCGGTCCGCTGGAACTATTGATGGCCGATCCGGCCGTTTCCGACATCCTGGTCAATAGCTACAACAAGATTTATGTCGAGCGCCGCGGCCGACTCGAACTCACCAAGGTTGCCTTCACCGATGACAGCCACCTGATGCGTATCATCGACAAGATCGTTTCACGCGTGGGTCGACGCATCGACGAGTCGAGTCCCATGGTCGATGCACGCTTGCCGGATGGTTCGCGGGTCAACGCGATCATTCCGCCGATCGCGCTGGATGGGCCGATGCTGTCGATTAGGCGCTTCGCAGCGATTCCGCTCAAAATGACCGACCTGGTCAATGGCTACAAATCGCTGACACCCGATATGGCTGTGATGTTGGAGGCTTTGGCCAAGTCGAAAATCAACATACTTATTTCAGGTGGCACGGGATCGGGCAAGACCACGCTGCTCAATATTCTGTCCGGATACATTCCGGAAAGTGAACGTATCGTCACCATTGAAGACGCGGCGGAATTGCAACTGCAACAGGCACATGTCATCAGACTGGAAACGCGTCCGCCGAACATCGAAGGCAAGGGTGAAGTCACCCAGCGGGCTTTGGTGCGCAATGCCCTGCGGATGCGGCCGGACCGGATTGTGATCGGAGAAGTGCGCGGTGCAGAAGCGGTGGACATGATGCAAGCCATGAATACCGGCCATGAAGGTTCGATGACCACCATCCACGCCAACAACGCGCGTGATGCCATTTCGCGCCTGGAGAACATGGTTGGCATGGCCGGGTTCGAACTGCCGCATAAGGTAGCGCGGCAGCAGATCGCTGCTGCCATCACGGTCATCGTGCAAGGAAACCGGCTGACCGATGGTCAGCGCAAGATCACCAGCATTCAGGAGATTACCGGCATGGAAGGTGAAATCGTCACCATGCAGGAAATCTTTGCTTTCCGGCAGACGGGCGTTAAGCCGAGCGGCAAAGTCATCGGACACTTCGAGGCGACCGGTATCCGACCCAAATTCGCCGACCGGTTACACAATTTCGGCATTGACTTGCCGGATTCGATGTTTGACCCAACCCAACGTTACGAATGAGAGTGAGGGGAACATGAACAACCTGATGAGCTACAGCTTTTTCCCCGCCTTCAGCATTATGGCGTTCGTCGCTGTGGTGCTTTTGATCGAAGGCCTGTACATGATGTGGAATTCGTACAGGGGCCCCGAAGCTACGAAAATCGAACAGCGTCTGCGCGCCCTGTCGGCAAGTTCCGACAGCACTGAGCGGGCTTCTGTGCTGAAAAATCGGATGCTGAGCGGGGTGCCGGCAATAGAACGATCGCTGCTCTTTATTCCGCGCATCCACCATCTGGATCGCTTCATTCTGCAGTCCGGGTTGGATTGGACGGTGGCCAGGCTGCTGTCGCTGTCGCTGCTATTTGGGGTAGTTGTCTATGTGATGCTTTCCTTTGCCAGACTACTGCCATTTCTTCAGTCGGGTGTGGCACTTGCTGCCGCGTTTCTGCCTTTCGCTTACGTGCAATGGAAGCGCGGCAGACGGTTGCGAGTGCTGGAACAGCAATTGCCCGATGCCCTGGACTTGATCGGTCGGGCTTTGCGTGCCGGACACGCTTTGCCTTCCGGCTTGAAAATGGTCGGAGAAGAAATGGTGGACCCCATCGCCACGGAGTTCCGAATCACGCATGACGAAATAAATTTCGGCATTTCGATGCAACAAGCCTTGACCAATCTCAGCGAACGGGTGCCGATCACGGATTTGCGTTATTTCGTGGTTGCGGTATTGATTCAGCGTGAGGCGGGCGGGAATCTGACCGAGGTGCTGGGTAACTTGAGCAACCTGA
The DNA here is from genome assembly GCF_907163265.1 of Georgfuchsia toluolica. Lineage (NCBI taxonomy): Bacteria > Pseudomonadati > Pseudomonadota > Betaproteobacteria > Nitrosomonadales > Sterolibacteriaceae > Georgfuchsia > Georgfuchsia toluolica. Next base: position 827,682 of record NZ_CAJQUM010000001.1, on the reverse strand, counting down.
TCCGCAATCGGCTCAAGTTTTACGCCAGGGTCAAGGTGATGACGACCGAGGGACGCATGTCGGCATGGATATTGGGAGCACTGCCATTTGCCTTGGCCGCCCTTTTCAATTTAGTCAATCACGACTTCATCAGCAAATTGTGGACAGATCCCATCGGAATCAAGATCACCAATGTCATGTTATCCATAATGGCGATAGGTGCTTTCTGGTTGTACAAGCTCATCAAAATTCGCGTGTGAATGCCAATACGAACAGGAAAGGAGACACAAAATGTGGATCTATGCGGCAATAATTTTCCTTCTGGTGACCTTGACGAGTCTATCGTTGTTCGCCTGGTTGATCCCCGATAGATCGGAGCGGCGTCTGCAGGAACTCGTACAACCCGCGAACAAGTCCAATTGGGTGAAGAAGGCAGTCGCATTTGCGGGTCCGCTGGCCAGACTGTCGAGCCCGGAAGGCAAATGGGAAAGCTCGCCACTTCGGATCAGGTTCATCAACGCGGGCATTCGCAGCGCTAACGCCCCCATCATCTTTTATGCCGCCAAGACCGTGCTGCCATTCGTTTTTGCCGGCGTGGGTTACCTGGGGTTGGAACTCGCCAGTGTGAGTCTCTCGAGCAACACCTTGATTCTGGTACTGCTGATCATGGCGATGGTGGGTCTTTACCTACCCAACGTCGCTCTCAACCACGCCATCAATGCGCGCCGGCGGGATATCTTCGACAACTTCCCCGATGCCGCTGACCTGATCCTGGTCTGTGTGGAAGCGGGGCTGGGCCTGGATGCAGCATTGGTTCGAGTAGCCGATGAAATGAAAATCAAAAGCGGCGCGCTAACCGAGGAAATCCATCTGACCAACCTGGAAATTCGTGCCGGCAGCACGCGCAATCAGGCGCTGAAAAATCTTAGCCTGCGCACCGGCGTGGAAGAAATCAGTGTCTTCGCATCGATGTTGTCGCAAGCGGACAAATTTGGCACCAGTATCGGAGAATCACTGCGGGTATTCTCCGATGACTTGCGCCACAAGCGGCAGATCCGCGCCGAAGAACTGGCCGCCAAGCTGCCTACCAAGATGCTGTTTCCGATGGTACTGTGCATCTTTCCGGCAATCAGCATGGTTATCCTTGGACCGGCTGCTGTGCAAGTTATTCGGGTAATTATGCCAATGTTGGGTGGGCAGCACTGAGCAGCAAGCCGTCGCTGCAGTGTCAGCCACAAACCGCCTGAGTCAGGGAAACACTGGATTTAGTCTTCCATGCAAAAAGAGGGATTCAGCAGGTATTTGAAAACCTGGACTCCTGCTTTCGGGAAATGACCGAAAGGAATGCCCGCAGGATGACGAGTGTATTTCCATATGTTCCGTCAGGAATGCAGAGCTACACTAGCTTGCGCCGGATTTCGATTTGCCGATCAAGCCGGTCCTCCGTAGGGTGCAGGCTTCCGAATAGAGCCGGGCGAACTCTTCGGCCAGCCGTTCGATCGAATAGCCGCCGGCAATTCGCCGCCGGCAGGCGGTACTCATGTCCGCCAGGAGAGCGCGATTGCCGGCCAGCTGGATAATCGCCCGACCCACTGCCGCTGCGTCGCGCGGCGGCACGAACAGCCCGTGCACGCCGTCGGCCATGACATCCGGAACGCCGCCGACCGGCGTGATGATGGCGGGCACGCCGGCTGCCATGCTTTCGAGCAGCGTATAAGGCAGGCCTTCGGAATAGCTCGGGAAAACCAGGACATCCGCATTGCTGTAAAGCGCCAGCTTGTCGGCATTGAATACCGGGCCGACAAAGCGCACGGCATCGGCCAGTCCGCTATGCTCAACGCATTCCTGCAGCGGCGTCTGGTCGGGACCGCTGCCGGCAATGACCAGGCTGGCAGCGACGCCTTGCGCGCGGACCTGGGCCAGGCCCTGCAGCGCTTCGAAGAGACCCTTGGCGCGCACCAGGCGCCCGACATAGATCATGCGCAGGGGCGCCGACGGTGCGGCTGGCGCGCGCACCAGTTCGACGTAGGGTGCCAGGTCGATGCCGTTCGGCAACGCGACGATCACCTGTTTCGGTACGAACTCGCGGTAGGCCGCGAACGCGGCCTGGGTCAGCACGACGACAACATCCGGCAGCACCAGCGTGGCGCGCAGCAGCGCTGCGAACAGGCGATTGTCACCCGTAAATAGCCTCGGCAAGACGCCGCCATGCACCTGGTACACGACGCGTGCGCCGCACAGCTTCGCCACCAGCAGGTAGGCGAGGTCGCGCCAATAGGCACGCCGATTGATGGAGGTATTGAGGTGCACGATGGTCACGCCGTCCGCCAGAATGCGCGCCGCCAGCGCGAATGGGCTGACCAGCAGGCGCAGCAGCCGGGCCGCGGCGCTTTCGTCGCGGCCTTCGCTGCCGACCTGGAAATGGATCAACTCGAAATCACGCGCCAGGCTGGAACCGAACAGCAGGTTGAGATGGGTGCTGACGCCGCTGACGGCGGCCCGGCTCGGGCCGAGCAACATGACTACGGGACCCTTGGGGCTCATGACGCGTTTACAAAGACATGGCTGTCGCAGTGATCTGGCGTGGATGCTAAAGCCTCCATACATGGACGCCTTCCTGACAGAATGGCGCCGGTTCCACCACCGACTTGACGTCGATCAGGCAACCGTGATGCACGATCTTTGTCATCAGGTCCGCCGCGGACAGGTCGAGGAAGGAGCTGTGCGAGACCGCGAGGATCAAGGCATCGGCCGCCGGCAACCTTTCCCAGGAACAGAGGCGGATGCCGTATTCGCGCAAGGCCGCGTCAGGGTCCGCCTTCGGATCGTGGACGAATATCTCGACGCCGAACTCCCCCAGTTCGCGAATGATGTCGACGACCTTCGAGTTGCGAATGTCGGCGCAATTTTCCTTGAACGTCAGGCCCAGCACATTGACGCGTGCGCCCTTGATGTTGCGGCCGGCATGGATCATCTGCTGCACGGTCTTGCGCGCGACGAACGCGCCCATGCCGTCGTTGATGCGGCGCCCGGCCAGGATGACCTCGGGATGATAGCCGGACAGTTCCGCCTTGTAAGTCAGGTAGAAGGGATCGACCCCGATGCAATGGCCGCCGACCAGGCCCGGAGTGAAGTGGAGGAAATTCCACTTGGTGCCGGCTGCGCGCAGAACTTCCATGGTATCGATGCCGAGCCGGTCGAAGATGATGGCCAGTTCGTTGACCAGGGCGATGTTGAGGTCGCGCTGCGTATTCTCGATCACCTTGGCGGCCTCGGCGACCCGGATCGAGGGGGCGCGGTAGACGCCCGCTGTTACGACGGAAGCATACAATTCCGCCACTTTCTCCAGGGTGGCGGCATCATCGCCGGATACCACTTTCCTGATGCGCGTGAACGTATGCTCCTCGTTGCCGGGATCGATGCGCTCGGGCGAATAGGCGACATGGAAATCGCTGTGCCAGCGCATGCCGGAATATTTCTCGAGGATGGGGACGCACACCTCCTCGGTCGCCCCCGGATAGACGGTCGATTCGTAGATCACGGTCGCGCCCGGCTTCAGATTTCGGCCTACCGTCTCGCTCGCCAATTCGAGCGGGGTGAAATCCGGCTGGTGCGCGGCATCGACCGGCGTGGGGACTGCGACGATGACGAAATCGGCGCGGGACAAGTGGGTCGGGTCGGCGCTGATATGCAGATGTTCTGCCTGCGCCAGTTCCTCGGACGATACTTCTCCGCTGCGGTCGATTCGATGGGCAAGGCTATCGACCTTTGCCGCCGACATGTCATAACCCACTGTCGGCTGGTTCCTGCCGAAGGCCACTGCGACCGGCAGGCCAACATAGCCGAGACCGACTACGCCAACCGTCGCCAACCGCACGCTGGCCGCGGCATCGGATTTTTCCGGCAATGCCAGGTCTGTTTCTTCAGGTACAAATCTCACGATCATCTCCTTCAGTTACGAATTCAATTCAGTGCCGCGGCCTCGGCGACGGGGGGCGAGGACGCCAGTGCCGAGACATACCAGTCCACCGCCCAGTTCAACCCTTCGCGCACTTCCCAAACCGGCCGGTAGCCGAGCAGGGCCTTCGCCTTGCCGATATCAGCTTGGGAGATGTGCATGTCCCCGGGGCGAAAGTCGCGATAGACGGGATGCCTTGCCATCACCTCCGGAAATGTCGGCGCCAGCAGTACCCGTATCATTCGGAACAATTCGTCGAGTGTCATCTGCGCGCCGACCGCCACGTTGTAGACCTGGTTGATGGCGGCAGCGTCGGTCGTCATGGCGGCCAGCAGATTGGCCTGTACCACGTTCTCGACATAGCAGAAATCCCGCGCCGTGGTGCCGTCACCGTTGATGTAGGCGGGCTGCTCGTGTATCAGCGCAGCTATCCACTTGGGAATCACTGCGGCATAGTCGCCGTTCGGATCCTGGCGCGGTCCGAATACATTGAAGTAGCGCAGGCCGATTGCCTGCGTGCCGTAACAGCGCGCAAATACGTCGGCATACAACTCGTCGACGTACTTGGTAAGCGCGTAGGGCGAGAGCGGCTTGCCGATCTCGGATTCGACGAAGGGAATCTGTTTGGTATCGCCGTAGGTCGAACTGGATGCAGCGTAGACAAAGCGGCCTACCTTGGCGTCACGCGCGGCCATCAGCATATTGACGAAGCCGTCGATATTGGTGCTGTTGGTCGCGACCGGATCCTCGATCGAACGCGGCACGCTGCCTATCGCCGCCTCGTGCAGCACCACGTCGACGCCGAGGCAGGCGGCGCGACAGGTCTCGAGCGTGCGAATATCGCCTTTGATCAAATGCAGGTTCTTGCTGCGTTTCGTACCGGCTGCTTTTAATGCCTCGACGATATTCTCGCGTTTACCGGTAGAAAAGTTGTCCAGGGCGATGACGGTCTGGTCCAGTTTCAGCAGAGTTTCAAGCAAATTCGAGCCGATGAATCCAGCTGCCCCGGTCACCAGCCATGTCCGCGGCTTGTTCCTGATGCTGTCGAGTATTTTTTCGTAGTTGCTCATGATGGTCTTCACTCCTTGTCTGAAATGGTGTTTTGTGTGATGGCTGCGAGCAGCGGCCAACGCGCCGCGTGCCAGTTGGACAGCATCCATAGCGCGCCATATACGATTGCCATGATCATGCCGCCGGCGATCAGGCGCAGCGATATGCGAGCGACGCCGAAATAGCCGCCCGTGATGGCCCAGGCCAGCGTGCCGGCCAGTGCCGAGATCAGCAGCAGCCGCCCCAGTATTTGCCAGTCCTGCAGATGCCGCAGCGGGATGCCGGTAGTCGAGGCAATGCGCCGCAGCGTCCGAAACCGGTCGGCATACAGCGCCGCGGTGCTGCCGAGAGCCGCTCCCGCAAGGCCGAACTGCTGCGCTCCGATCCAGGAAACCGCGACGGAAAACAGCAGCAGCGCCAAGTTCAGCCGCATCGAGAAGACGCCTTCGCGCAGCAGCAGCATGATGCTGGAAAGCTCGACGACGAAGACCACCAAACTGATGGCATAGATGCGCATGACGGGGGCTGCCGCCACATACGCCTGGGTATAGATGAGGGTGATGATCTCCTCGGCGAAGACGAAGGAGAAGACCAACAGTGGATAGACCAGCGTCGCGACCATCACATTAGCCTTGTTGTTGAGCTCGACCATGCCGGCCAGGTCGCCCGTCGACTGCAGGCGGCTCATGCTCGGCAGGAAAATGGGACTGATCGAGAGGCGGAACAGCGTCACCATCGGCCCGAGCACCCCGGCTATCGAAAAGGCGGCAAAGTTCCCCAGTGCGAACAGGCTTGCCGCGATCCATTGGTCGGCCTGGCCGCGCAGGCTGTATATAGCGGCGGAAAGGCCGAGGGGAACGGCATGGCGGAACTGATCGAGAAAGACCGGACGTTTGAACCAGGGGCCGGCAAGTCCGTGGCACTTGGCTACATAGACAAGAAGCAGCAGGAACTTCAGCAACATCAGCGCCAGCAGCAGCCAGAGCACCATGCGCAGATCGCCCGTGAGCCAGGCCGCTCCGCCCAGGGCCAGCGTGCGCAGCAGCGTCAATGCAATCGTCATGCCGGCCTGCCAATTAACCCGCTCCTCTATCATCGGCAACATGTCGAGCAATAAAGTCACCGTAGACAGCACTACCAACACCGGCAGCAGTGCGCCGTACTCGGTCAGGGAGTGCATGTTCGACGGCAGCAGAGGATTCCATGGGCCGATGGCGAGGCTGCCGAGCAGACCAGCGCAGAGCAGGTAGAGCAAAGTCATGTGCACATGAAGCCGCTTTGTCGCCGCGTCCGCGCGCGGCAAAAAGAAATTGAGCACGTGCGGCATGTTCAGTGGCACCAGCATCGCCACCGTCATGATTGCCAGCCATAACAGGCGATATTGCCCGAAAGCCTCTGGCGCCAGGAAGCGCACCAGCACCACCGGCAGCAGGAAATGCATCGCGAGGTCGAATGCATTGGCGGCACCGATCAAGAGCGCACGCCGCTTCAGTAAATTGTGGAGCGCTGCCGCAGAACCTATGTTTGTGGTGCTCATCGCAATGCGCGTTGCTGCCCGTACATCATTCCGATCGCCAGCCACAGGAAGACCTGCTCGATACATGGCGTCAGGCTGCTGCCGAAGAAACCGTCCACCAGAAAACTTACCAGGCCCGCTGCGGCGCCCGCGTAGAACCCGCGCAGCAGCGGGTTTATGGCCGGATCGACGCTCAGGCGGCGAAATCCCTTCCAGACATGGACGAGATAGGCGCAGAGCAGAATCAGGCCGAGCAGTCCCATGTCCAGCACGGCGTTGAGGTAGGCGTTATGGGCATGACCCGCGTTTTGTATGATGCCGGTGCGCGCCGCCTCGGACCATGCTATCGATGACAGCCCAGTGCCAAAAATCGGGCTGTGCCAGAGTTCCCTCAGCAGCGGCAGCCATATGTCATCTACACGGCCGGCGCTGATGATATTGATGTCGCTGCCCCAGCCGTAGCCGATGCGATCGTAGACCGCTCCCGGGATCAGTACGGCCAGTACGATCAGCAGCAAGCCGCCCAGCAGCAGCGTCGAGACCTGGCGGCGCGACTGCAGAAACAAGCCATTGACGACGGCGAAGGCGAGAAAGGCACCGCGGGAGAAGGTCAGCATCAGGGCCAGTGTCGCCAGGCCCATCGATGCGATCAACAGCAGCCTCAGGCCAGAGTCCTTCGTCGCGGCGCAGGTATAGAGCAGCAAGGCATAGGCGACGGCATAAAGGCGCCCCATCTCATTGGTATGGAGACCCAGAGGTGACAAGAACATGCGCGCATGGGTGCTCGCCAGTTCTGCGAGGCTTGCACCGGAAAATAAAGTGAAACAGATGGTCACCAGGCACATCACCCAGATCGACACCAGCATCGGGGCAATAAAAAGCTCCGGCCGCCGCGAGCGGTCGACAGCCGCCGCGACCAGCAAGGCGAACAGCACGAGGTACAGGGGCTTGAGCACGATCCTGAGCAGGTAGTAGCTCACACTGTCGTAGACCAGCGGTTGGACGGCGAGATACGAGGGCGCAACGTCGTTCAGATGCTGCGATCCGAGCACCCCCGCGAGGACGAAGGGCACCACATAGAGCCAGACCAGCGGTTTTGTCCCAAATCCGCCGCGGCCGTCGCTGGCACGTGCATGCAGTAGCCAGGAAACCAGCGTAGCGAGCAGCAGCAGAGTCTCCTGGTTGAGGCCGATGATGCCGCCGACCTGGTGGGGCAGCAGGGTACTCGCCGAAAGCGGCATCAACACAATCAGGCTCACCACGCCGATGCGGAAATCGATCATGACGAAAGCGCAGGCCAGCAACGCCAGGCACAGCACTAACGCATCCAGTCCGGCAAAAACGATCAGGCCGCCCATTAGCGTCGCGGCGACCAGCGGCAGGACCACCATCGCAGCAAACTGGGGAGGCACGTTGCCGGGCTGGCCGCCGACCAGGCGGAACAATCGCCCCCCTCCTGCGGACCACGCCGGTCCCGATGGTCGTTTCGCATCAACGGTCGCTTGGAATCTCATTTCATGGGCCTTTGCATGACGTTGAGGTACCGCCCTGCTGCCTGCTGCGCCGACCTGACAGGTCGGCGGTGCCGGGGCGGCGGTGGAGCGGCGGGATCAAAAGCTGTTGAATACGGTGCCGACGACGTATGCGCCACAGTCGCCCAGATCGCGGATGACATGGTTCGTGTCGTCCAGGCGCGTGTGGTCCTTGCGGGCGAGCACGACGGCGCTGCCAGCCCGGAAACCCACTGTTTTTGCATCGGAGTAGCGCAGCGCCGGCGGCGTGTCGATGAGGATGATGTCGAACTCGGTCAGATACTCTTTCAGCAAGGCAGGCAGTCCGGGGCGCGAAAGCAATTCCAGCGGGTTGGGCGGTGGGGCGCCGGCCGGCAACAGCCACAGGTTGTGGAATCCGGGCGTGGCCACGGCGTCTGCAGGCGCCGTGCGACCGGCCAGCACGGTCGACAGGCCGATGCGGTCGGCGACATTGAAGATGCGGTGCTGGCGCGGGTTGCGCATATCTGCGTCGATCAGCAGCGTGCGCTCGCCGAGTTGCGAGAAGAGGATGGCGAGATTGGCGGCGACGTAACTGCGGCCTTCGCCGCTGCTCGGACTGACAACGGCCAGCACCTGCTGCTCGATGGTCGGCTTCCTGAACCAGCGGATCAGCAATTGCGTGCGCAAGGCGCGCAACTCTTCGGTGCAGCGATGGTACGGCTGATACGCCGTTACCAGTTCGTGGCTGAAGCTGTCGCGGCCCGGCATGCGCAGCGGCAACCCGTACTGTCTGTACAGCGCGTCGATAAGGTCGTCTTCGTTGATCAGCTGCAGTCGCCGGGCGGCTTCACCGAAGCGCCAGCCTTCCCGCTGCTGTAGTTCCATGACGCGGTCGGCATCGGCCGTGCTGAGCTTGCCCGCCGTAACCAGCAAGCTGCCGATGTTGTTGGGGTGAGCCATGGCGCTGCGGGCCAGGCCTTCAAGATGCAGGATTTTGTCAGTGGTATTCATGATGATGGTCGCCTTTTATCCGGGGTTGGGCAAAGCGTAGTGGGAGGCGGGCGCCCCAAGCAGGCGGTTCGCCGCCGGGTCCCAGGTGTTGAGTACCGCCAGCAGTGGTACTTGTGGGTCTGCGCTCAGATCGTCGAGCCAGCGCACGCGCCGATCGAACATCTCCGCCAGGAACACGGCGGCAAGTCCCAGCAGGACACCGACGGCGAGGGCAATGGCGATATTGAGGAAGAGCTTGGGTCGGTCCGGCGTCGTCGGCGGTACCGCCAGGTCCAGCACCGCAACGTTGGTCTGGAGCGCGCGGCTCTCGATCTTGCTGGCCATGAAGCGCTGCATGGCGGTCTCGTAGGTTCGCTGCGCAATGTCCACATCGTGACTGAGGAGCGCCAGTTCATTGCGGGCCGTTTTGAGACCGAGCATGCGTCGCTGCTGCTGCTTGATCGCGCCGAGCAGCTGGTCCATATGCGCGCGGCTGTTTCTTGCCGCCGTCTTGGCGTCGGAGACGACAATGTCAATTTCGCGGCCCAGCTTGTCGCGCAGGGATTGCACTTCAGCTTGTTGGCGCTGGTATTGCGGATGTTTGCTGCCGAGTTCGGCGGACATCTGCTGCAGTTTGGCCTCCGAGCGCATGAGCTCGCCCTTGACGGTCTGGATGGCGGGACTCGCGAGCCCGCCGGGCAGGTTTGAAATATCGGCAACCTGGGCGTCGGTCGGTACCTGTGCCCTGGCGACCTGCGTAACCAAGTCACTCAGTTGAACATTTTCCGCATCGAAGCGATCGTCGGTGCTGATGATGCCGTGTTCCTGCTGGAAGGCGGTCAGGCGGCGTTCGGCCTGTTCCATGTTGGCGCGCAGCATCTTCATCTGTTCGTCGAACCAGACCGACGTTTGCCGCGTCGGCTCGATGCGCAAGTCGAGGACGGTATCGACATAGGCCTTGGCGAAACCATTGACCACCTGCGCCGCGTAGGTCGCATCGGATGCAGGGAAACTCAACTGGACCACGCTGCTTTGCTGAATGACGCTGCCCTGGGTCGTCTCAACCTTGAGATACTTGAGAAGATTTTCCACCAGCCAGTCTTGGATGGGGGCGGAGCTGCCGGAGTCGGCATAATCGGCCCGCACCTCGGGATTCTCGGCCAGCTTGAGGTCGGCGACGACCCGGCGCGCGACCTTCGAGCTGGTGACAATATCCATCTGGGTCCGCACGTAGCCAGCCCGATCCCACGGCTGTGGCTCATTGGTGGTGCGCATCGATTGCTGGTCCTTGCCATCGAGCAGCAGCGACCCCTTGGCGACATAGGTTTTCGGCATGATCAGGCTGATGGCGATGGTCGTCAGCAGGGTCGTCGCCAGGATCAGGACGAACAGGCGATAACGCGCACGCAATGCTGAATAGATTAATTTGTAGTTCATGGCGGGAATCCTCGCTGTGGCTGGTTTGGCGGTTAGAAGAAGCTTTCGCTGACGTAGATCACGTCATCGGCTTGTACCTTGTCTCCTGGCTGGGCGTCGATCTTGTTGAGGCTGCCGTTCGGCCCGCGGCGACTGATCTTCATGCCGCGTTCGGTACCGCGCAGCGTTATGCCGCCACCGAGCGAAAGCGCCTGAACGACATTGAGATTCTTTTCGAGTCGATAGGCGCCGGCGTGCTGGACTTCGCCGTAGATGTAGAACACCGGAGCCTTCTGCGCGAATATCGTGTCGCCGGCCACTATCTCGATATTGGCCGGTATGTCGGGGTTTTGGTAAATCGTCGCGACATCGATGGCGAGCTTCACCGGCTTGCCGTCGCGGGTCGTCATGACATTGACAGTCTCGTCACCGGCCGGAGTGATGCCGCCGGCCAGTGCCAGCGCGTCGGTCAGCCGGGTGCGGGTTTCGTCCAGGGCGTAACGTCCCGGGTGCGCAACCTGGCCAAGTATCGATACCTGCCGGCTGCGCACCTGCAACACGGTAAGCGTGACCTGGGGATCGACGAGGAACTGCCCGTCCTTCAGCTGCTTGGCGATGCGCACCCCGGCATCGCCCGGCGAGAGGCCCGCCAAACCAACCTCGCCGATCAGCGGCATCCGGATCGTGCCCTCCTGCGAAATGCGCGTCTCGGTGGTCAGGTCGGGATTTTGGAACACGGTCACGCGAATGTTGTCACCGGGTCCCAGGATGTCGCCCGATTCGGCGCGTCCGGGTATGGCCTGGAACAGCACTGTCAGCGTGGCCAGAGTGAACAGCCATGATGATGCGATCGATGCGATGCGTAAAGCTTTGAACATGATTGCCTCCTGTTTTACGAAATCAATGCCGACTAATTCTCAGAGCCGGATTGCCTGCCAGAGCCATTCCATGACGAAATCCCGGTCGATAAGCTGTTCAAGTGCTGGAGTGCCGCGCTGATGAAATCGGCTTTATCGCAGGCCGAAATGGTTTGTATAGCTGCGTCGAATGCGGTGGGAGAAATGATGGTAGCCATAAGGTATTGCGATATGTCATATAAGATGAAGCTTTGGTTTCAACGGTTACGCCAAGCCTGCCATAGCGGATTTACATCGATGCGGTATTGGCTTGGAGACAAATTACCCATGCAACTCGATGGGACTAACAGGTAGGGTCTGGTCCGATTGGACTAATCGCCGTGACAAGATGCGCCCTTGCGCAGGGATACCAGACAAGAAATCCGACTGTGCAGTGTGGCTATTCCTGGCCCTTGCTAGTCGAGCGGAGGGCCACGGTCAAACTCAGGCGCGCGAAGGGGCGGCCGAACGCGATCTTGTTCAGCCGTTACTTGTTCGGTTTTACGGGGCCTCATGACTGGAATGAGTCATTCAAGCAAGGAATGGGTAGCGTGGATCTGAAGGGGTTGTATCGATTATGCCAAAACCGGATGGCCATTCCGAGCACTGTCTGCATGCCAAAAACATGTTGATAACGATTTTGGATGGCACGACCACCTCAACGCGACGTATCGCATCCAATCTGCTGCTACTGGTATTGGACCTCGCGGTGATGCTGTACCCCCACGCGGCAGGTGGCTATTTCCTTGGAAGAAGAATGACCCAGATCAGTTATATACGTATTCTGACGTATTTAAATGTGCTGAATTGCTAGATAAATTGCATTACTCGCTTCGAGCGTTTGGCTTTCGCCGTCCATGCCAAAGAAATCCCGGCAGCGGATTTTGATGTTGTGTCAGATTTAACTGCCGTTTTGCTTTCCGTTCTGCTCAGACTTATGGATTTCGTGATGCCTTCTACGCTAGCGAGTGAATTGTCGAATAGAACATGGGTTATGTCAGGCGTTATCGTCGCACGGTAATACGGTGTTATTGGTCGCTGTAATGCAATAGATAGTCCGATTGAACTAGGGGAAGTCAATTCATTCTTCTCGAAGGGGGGGGAGACTTTATGCGAACAGATTGGCCCAATTCTTTACGTAGGTCGGCAAGCAGCGCCAGTGCTGGAATGATGATGGTATCGGGCAGGTAACGACTGAAAACGGACAAACTGGGGGTGGAAATGTTCGATTCTGGCAGTCTTCAATGTTCACCAGTCATGTCCGTGCGCGAAGCCATGTCGCTGGTATCGCTATTGTTCATCGCCACCGCCGAAACAAACAGTCGCTTTGCGGAACGGACGAAACTGATCGAGCGCAAGAGCAATAAGACCAGGCAGGCCACGACATGAGCAACCTCCTATTCGACGCGGCCCCCACTGTCGGGCATGAAATCGATAACCACGGGCAGATCAAAGTTAAGAGCGAAACCAAGCGCAGGCAACTGGTGCACGGCTCGCGTTGTCCTCATCAGGCGGACTTTCTCATCAGCGTGTCGCAAGAGTTGCTTCCCTCCTTGAACGGCATACTGATGCTGGCCAAACTACTGGCGGAAAATAGCGACAACAATCTCTCACCGGCAGAGATCGATTACGCCCAGACGATCTATTCCTCGGGGACGCATCTGCAGTCCCTGATCTACAATATGATTGATTTGGCGAAAATTGAATCCGGCATCTTCGAGCTCAAAGTTGAGGCAGAGCGTTTTACCGATTTGCACAATTATTTCGTGCGTACTTTCAGCCAGGTGGCGCAGGACAAGGATCTGTCATTCGATGTTGAACTGGTTCCTGGTCTTCCTGCCGCGATTTACACAGACGGCAAACGGCTACGGCAGATACTGGACAACTTGTTATCGAATGCATTCAAGTCTACCAAACAGGGTGGCGTGACGCTACGCATCGCACCAGCTGAATTTGACCGGATTCCAACAGTTGCACGATCCAGCAGCCTCAATAAATGGGTTGAATTCTCAGTCACCGATACCGGCACAGGCATTTCCGAAAGCAAGCAGAGAAGTATTGTTGAAACCTTCCATAAGACCGATAGTTCGATCAGTCATGAATGCAGCTGCGCCGGCCTGGGATTATCCATCTGCGGCGATTTGATGCGCTTACTTGACGGAGAAATACGGCTCAGCAGCACGGAGGGCATGGGTAGTTGCTTTACGCTTTATCTGCCATTACCCGACGACCGGGTGGCTGCCGATAAGCGAATATTGCCGATTTCGGCGGCGCCGCACATTCAGCGCGAAACGCTTTACGGCACGACAGAAGCCTCGTCGATGCTGGCCGCACAGCCGCGCCCGTACCTGGGCCCCAAGAGCAGGCGCTCAGATGACGGAGTCGTGTTGATCGCCGAAAGCGATGCTCAAACCGCTTCTCTCATGCAGGATCTGGTGCGGAGTAACGGCTATCGCGGCGAAGTCGCCACGAATCTCGGCAAATTACAAGGGCTGATCGGAAAGATCACGATTGATGCAATCATCCTGGGCATGAATCCGGGTGAAACCGATGCCTGGGCAGTTTTCCATGAACTCAAGAACAATCCGGCAACGCGGCGGGTACCGATCAGCATGATTAACCTGAATGGGGACATCCACAAATGCCTCCAGATTGGCGGCCTGCACAGCAGCAATGACGACTGCGTGATCGAGCCTGCAATAATGGCGGCGACGCCCCAGGCTACGCTGGCCAGAATGAGCGCCGCGGCCGGCCGCCCCATCAGGAAATTGCTCGTGGCCAATGCAGTGCAGAGCCAGCGTTCGACCGCCGGCGTCGTCCCCTGGCGCCTGAAGGACATGGAAGTCGTAGTTCTCGGTACCGGCGCGCTGGTAGTCGATGCGTTATTGCATGGGAACTTCGATGGCATGGTTGTGGGCGCCTCGCTCCTGGACATGTCGACTGACGACCTGATGAACAGGGTTATGGCAACAGATCTGCCGACCGACCTGACGATCGCGATGGTCGGCGTAGAGAGCAAGCCATGGGGAAGCAGCACTGAAATCGCCATCCTCAAGCGCCAAAATGAGTTTTCGGACGTATTGGCCGAAACAACGCAATTCCTGCGTCGGGCGATGGGCCATCATCCGTCGGCAAGGCAGGACATGCTATTCGAACGGCAGACGCAAACGGCGGAGCTGGCGGGCAGGAAGGTACTCATCATCGATGACATCTGCAACATCTACGCCATTACCGGCGTACTCGAGCAGCAAGGCATGATCGTACTGCATGCCGAGAACAGTACCGAGGGAATAGAAGTGCTGTGCAGCAATCCGGACACCGACTTCGTCCTTGTGGATACGGCGGTGCCGGGTCTGGACAGCCATGACATGATCGGCATCATTCGTGGCATCGAGGGGTTCAAGTTGCTGCCGATCATTGCGGTGGTCGACAAGGTGATGCCTGGCTACCGTTGGGAGTGCATCGAGGCCGGAGCCTCGGACACCATCGACAAGCCCGTTAATGTCGAGCAGTTGCTGTCGTTGCTGCGGGGATGGCTGGCCAAGGTTCGATGACGATGAACACGGCAGCGAACGCCAATATCCTGATCATCGACGACGAACCGCTCAATCTCCTCGCGATGGCGGATATGCTCGCCCCGCTGGGTTGCCACGTGGTGTCGGTCACATCCGGAACCGAAGCGCTGCGCCAGATACTGAAGACCGACTTTTCGCTCATCCTGCTGGATGTGATCATGCCGGAAATGGACGGATTTGAGGTGGCCACCCTGATCCGCCAAGTGGAGCGCTCGTGCCATATACCGATCATTTTTCTCACTCCCTCGGCCGACATGGTGCGGCCGGTCTTCCGTGGCAGCGAAACCAGCGTTGTCGATTACATCGCGAAACCGGTGGATCCGCTGGTGCTAAAGCCGCTGGTGGCTACCCTGGCCGGCCTGAGCGAGCCGGATCCTGCGTACCAGAAAGCCAAGGTGGGCGAAGATCTGGATACGATGGTTCGCGAACGGACGATGAGTCTGATCAAGTCCAATGAACTGCTGCGCCATGAAATCGCCCGGCGTGAAATCGCCGAGGAATGCCTGCACAGGGCGATTCTGGAGGCGGAGGCGGCCAATCAGGCGAAATCGGAATTCCTGGCCAATATGAGTCACGAAATCCGCACGCCGATGAACGGCATCATCGGCATGATGGAACTTGCGCTCCAGACCAATCTGACAGCCGAGCAGCGCGAATACCTGAACGTGATAAAAATTTCTGCGGAAATGCTGCTTACCGTCATCAACGACATCCTTGATTTCTCCAAGATCGAGGCGTCCAGCCTGACGGTGGAGTCAATTCCATTCTCCTTGCGCGAATGCATCGGCGATACGATGAAAACGCTGGCGCTTGACGCGCAACGAAAGGGCCTCGAACTGGCCTATGAAATCGCGCCGGACACGACCGATGCGGTGCTGGGCGATCAGCTGCGGCTGCGTCAGATCATCCTCAACCTGGTGGGCAACGCGATCAAGTTCACCGAACGCGGCGAAGTGGTTGTGCAGGTGCGGCAACTGGCGCATTATGACGAAGAGGTTATCTGTCATTTCACCATCAGTGACAGCGGCATCGGTGTCCCCGCGGAAAAACTGGAGCAGATCTTCGCGCCATTCACGCAGGCGGATACGTCGACCACGCGTCTGTATGGCGGTACCGGCCTGGGCCTGACCATCTCGGCGCGCCTGGTGGAAATCATGGGCGGCAACATTCAGGTCGAGAGCGAGCCGGGACAGGGCAGCAAGTTCCAGTTCACCCTGCGCTTCCGAACGCCGCAAGGAGCATCGCCCAGGCTCCCCGACATAGACTTCGGCGGTTTGACTGCGCTGGTGGCTGAAGACCATCCCGTCAGCCGCCGCTTTCTGGCGAATGCCTTGCGTCAATGGAATATCGATGTTCATGAGGTGGCAGACGGAAACGAGGCGATGAAAGCGGTGGTCCGGGCGAGCCAGGCGGATCGGCCCTACCATATGGTGTTGCTTGAGGACAGCCTGCCCGACGTGGACAGTTATGCCGTCGCAGGACAGATACAAGGCTGCGCGGATCTCGGCGTCGGGGTGGTGGTGGTACTCGGCTCGGTGATGAGACGGGGAAAAAACGGAGATCATCTCGACACGGCCGCATACACGTGCCTGACCAAGCCGGTCAAGCAGTCGGAACTGCTGGAAATCATCGGCGCGACATTCGGCATGAGGCAGGCTGGCGGCACGGCGCTTGCACCGGCAGCGAAGGAACCTGCCGGGAATCCCGCGCAATCGCTCGACATTCTCCTGGTCGAGGACAATCTGATCAGCAGCAGGGTTGCCCAGCAAATGCTAAGGAAGGCCGGGCACCGGGTGACGGCGGCTGACAGCGGCGTGAAGGCGCTCGAAGTGCTCGACCAGGGGCATTTCGACCTCGTGCTCATGGATGTGCAAATGCCAGGACTGGACGGCCTCGAAACCACAGGCGTGATTCGCAATCAGGAAAAGCTCACCGGCGGTCACATACCGATCATCGCACTGACGGCTCACGCCATGACGCAACACCGCGAACGCTGCCTGGAGGCGGGAATGGACGGTTACCTGGTCAAGCCCATCCAGCCCGCGGCATTGCATGATGCGATTGCCCGTGCCGGGCGCGGCCAGGCGGTGCCGAAGCCGGCGCCCGAAATGGTGATCCTTGACCGGAATGCACTGCTCGAGCGTGTCGATGGCGATGAGCAATTGCTCGACGAGATAACCGGAATTTTCCTGAGCAGCGGCGCCGAGCTCCTGGCCCGGGGACGCGAGGCGCTGGCAAACGGCGACATCCAGCAGTTCGGTTATGTGGTTCATACCTTGGCGGGAATGTTCCGCAGCCTTTCAGCCGACGCGGCGACGGCGTCAGCGGCAAGCCTCGAAGCGCTCGCCATGGCGGGAACGCGGCATGAGTTGGAAACGGGCTTTGCCCAGCTCGAGAGGGAGGTCGAGCGGTTAACGACGGAACTTGTCAGCATGACCAACGAAATGTCGTACGAGAATCTGCGCGTGAGCATTGCACAGGGCCCCCTGCAACAGGATCGGCAGCATTCGATGCAGTTCAGTTTCGATGAAACGATGGCCAAAGTAGGCGAGCCATGATGGATACGCACACCTATTCTCTTTGGGAATTTTGTACCACTCCCTGCGGGGATACCGCACTCCGCGTGGATAGCAACGAAGCGATCCGCGCGACCCATTCTGACGGAACCGAAGCAACCCGCGACGGGGTTGCCAACAGTAACTATTTATCAAGCATTATCCGCGCATTGCATCCCGGTCGGGATAACAGCGCATTTCAAGGAGCTTTGCCATCATGAACAGCGGAATTCTCATTGTCGAAGACGAATTGATCACCCAGCGCATGATCGCTGCCAATCTGGAACGGGCAGGGCACCAGGTTCGCAGCGCGGGTAGCGTGTCCGAAGCAGAGGCCTCGATCGTTGACCAGCTTCCGGACCTGGTATTGCTCGACTGGGTGCTCCCCAATGCCACCGGGGTTGGCCTGATGCGGCGGTTGCGCTCCGATCAGCGCACTCGCGAGATCCCGATCATCATGCTGACTTCGCGCGCGCAGGAGAGTGACAAGGTAACGGGACTCGAAGCCGGCGCCGACGATTATGTGACAAAACCATTTTCGGCGCGCGAACTGCTTGCCAGGATCAAGGCGCAACTGCGCCGCCGCGCGCCCCAAACAACTGACGACGTCGTCGAAATTGCAGGGCTGCTGATAAATCCCGGAATGAAGCGGATTAGCGCGGCGGGGCGGGAAATCGATCTGGGCGCGATCGAGTTTCGCATGCTGCATTTTTTTGCAACCCATCCGGGCCGGGTATTCAGCCGGGAACAGCTGCTCGACAAGCTATGGGGTGATCAGGTGTTCGTCCAGGACCGTACGATCGACGCACACATCCGTGCCCTGCGGCAGGCGTTGCGGCCGACCGGACATGACGTGCTGATTGAAACCGTGCGCGGAACCGGCTATTGCTTTCGTCACGACGTCAACACGCCCCGATGCGCGTGACTATCCGCCGGGGCGCCGGCTCGCTCGCGGCGGCGCCAGTGACGCCTGAGGAGTTGTTCGAATTCGTGCGCCAGTAACGGATTCCCGAACAGATGGCCCTGGAAAGCGTGGCAACCGTGTTGCCCCAGAAAGACGTGCTGGGCTTCCGTTTCCACGCCTTCTGCCATCACTTCGACCCCCAGATGTCTCGTCACATCGATGAGGCTTTGAATGATCGCCTCATCGGTGGGGATCACGCCAATATTGCGCACCAGGGATGAGTTTATTTTCAGTTGGTCAAGCGGCAGCTGAGTGAGTTGGGACAGCGATGAACAGCCGGTGCCGAAATCGT
Source organism: Georgfuchsia toluolica (assembly GCF_907163265.1). NCBI lineage: Bacteria > Pseudomonadati > Pseudomonadota > Betaproteobacteria > Nitrosomonadales > Sterolibacteriaceae > Georgfuchsia > Georgfuchsia toluolica. The sequence goes on along the minus strand of NZ_CAJQUM010000001.1, from coordinate 808,998 downwards.
CGATGGCCAGGTGCATGCCCAGCTTCTTGAGCGCCGTCAGCTTGGCAATGCCAGCACTAAAGTCGGCGAGAACAGCCTGTTCCTTGAATTCCAGCGTCAGGCTCCCGGGGGATACGCCCGACTTTTCCAGCACGGCGTGCACATGCTCGACGAAGTCCGACTGGCGAAACTGGCGCGCGCTGACGTTCACGGCAAGGTGGAAACGCCGTCGCGGAGACAGGCGATCCTGCCACCTCTTGAGCTGCGCACAGGCTGTTTCCAGCACCCACTGCCCGATAGGCACCAGCAGCCCGGTTTCCTCGGCTACCCGGATGAAGGAGGCGGGGAACATCATGCCGCGCTCCGGATGCTGCCAGCGCAGCAATACCTCCGCCCCGCGAATACGGCCTTCGGCATCCACTTGCGGCTGATAATGACATTGGAGTTCATGATCGGCCAGCGCGCGCCGAAGTTCTTCCTCGAGGACGATGCGTGCGGTTACGAGAGACTGCATGGCAGGATCGAAGAAGCATACGTTGTTGCGGCCCGCCGACTTGGCCTCGTACATCGCCATGTCGGCACGTTTCAGCAATTCCTCGGCGGTGTCGTGCGGATTGTTGAACAGGGCAACGCCGATGCTTGCAGAGCTGAGAAACTCCTGCCCGGCCAACGGGTAGGGTTGTTTGAGCGCAGTCGCGATTTTTTCGCCGATGTTCCTGGCCTGGTTGGCGGACTCGTCCGGCTGCTCGCTCAGATTTTCCAGGATGACGACGAATTCATCGCCGCCGAGGCGGGCTGCCGTGTCGCCTTCACGTACGGCGGCCAGAAGCCGCTGCGCCACGAGCTGTAGCAATTGATCACCGAAGTCGTGCCCCATCGTGTCATTGAGCGTCTTGAAATTGTCCAGGTCGATGAACAGCACCGCACAATATTTCCTGGTGCGGGACGCGGTTGCCATCGCGTGATGCAGGCGATCTATCATGAGGCGCCGATTAGGCAAATCGGTCAGCGGGTCATGGAAAGCCAAGTGCCGGATTTTTGTGTCGTCGCCGAAGATCATGCCATCTTGCACATTGAGGTCGGCGGTCGCGAGATGATGATCCCCGGCGATCACCTTGCCTGCGGACAGATCGATGAGCATGAGATGCACCGCAGGAGGCGCGTCGCCAATACCGGGCTTGTACTGGCAGCTCACCTGCGCGGGGAAAAAGGTGTTGTCGGCGCGCCGAAGCCTCATTTCTTCAACTGTCAGTTTGCCGTTTCTTATCAGGTCCTCGAACAGGCGCCGCCAGCGGCTGGCGTCTTCCGGCATGACGAACTGGTTAAAGCGGCGAGCCAATGCATCCTTGCGCTCCAGTCCCAGCAGCCACGCCCCGGTGATGTTGACCGCGGAAACCAGCCCGGTGGGCGTCAGGATCAGGTAGCCGACCGGTGCGAATTCGTACAAGTCCAGATAACGGTTGCGGGCCTCCTCCAGGCCGGCTTGGGCGAGCAGCAGTTGCTCGTTCTGCATCTCGAGTTCAATCTGGAGAATGTGAAGCTCGTGCAGGATTTCTTCTGTAAGTGGGGAGGATGCCGGCCGCGCCGGCTTCGAGGCAAGGCGTGCCTCGGCCTGGAGTCTGAGCGAACCGGACACGATTTCTTTTTTGCGGTCCTGCTTCATCATTCCACCGTCACCGATTTGGCCAGATTGCGCGGCTTGTCGACGTCGTTGTTACGCTTGACGGCGGCATGATAGGCGAGCAACTGCAATGGTACCGTGTGCAGGATCGGAGACAGGAAGCCGGCATACTGCGGCATGCGAATGACGTGAATTCCCTCGCTGTCCGCGACATTGGCATCGCGGTCCGCGAGCACGTACAGTTCACCGCCGCGGGCGTGCACCTCTTGCAGGTTCGACCTCAGTTTTTCGATGAGGGCATCATTGGGAGCAATCGCGATCACCGGCATGTCCGCATTCACCAGGGCGAGCGGCCCGTGCTTGAGCTCGCCGGCGGCATAGGCCTCGGCATGGATGTAGGAGATTTCCTTCAGCTTGAGAGCCCCTTCCATTGCGATCGGGTAATGTATGCCGCGGCCGAGGAAGAGTGCATGCTCGAGGGCGGAGAGTCTTTCCGCCCAATGCTCGATTTGCGGCTCCAGTTCCAGAACCTGTTGCATTGCGGCGGGTAGTTGTCTCATTTCGTGCAGCAATTGCTGCTCGTGCTCCTCGGGCAGCCTGCTGCGCAGCTTGGCGATCGTCATGGCCAGCAGCGCCAGCGCGACCAGTTGCGTGGTGAAGGCCTTGGTCGATGCCACGCCGATCTCGGGACCGGCCCGCGTCAGGAAGCGCAGATCGGAGGCCCGCACCAGCGAGGACTCGGGGACATTGCAGATGCACAGACTGGCGCGATGGCCGCGCGACTTTGCGTAGCGCAATGCGGCCAGGGTATCCGCAGTTTCGCCCGATTGCGAAACAGTAACCACCAGCGTGGCGGGGTTCGAGACGGGTTCCCGGTAGCGGTACTCGCTGGCGATTTCGACGTTGCAGGCGATGCCGGCAACGCTTTCGAGCCAGTAGCGCGCCACCATGGCGGCGTGATAACTGGTGCCGCAGGCAATGATCAGCACGGCGTCGGCCTCGCGCAGCACGCGTTCGGCTTGGGCACCGAATATCTGCGGCGCCAGCGAGCGGCAGTTCGCCATCGCATCGAGCGTATTTGCCACTGCCGTCGGCTGCTCGAAGATTTCCTTTTGCATGTAGTGCCGGTAGGTGCCGAGTTCGACGGCCGTCGCCGTCAGGGACGAATGGCAGACCGATCGCTGTACCTCGTTGCCGCCGGCATCGAAGATACGAGGTGCCGCCAGCGTGATTACGGCGCAATCGCCGTCCTCGAGATAGATGATCCGCTGGGTCATGGCGGCCAGCGCCGCACTGTCGGAGGCCGCATAGTTTTCCCCATCGCCGAGTCCGAGCAACAACGGTGCGCCGTTCTTCGCCACCACCAGTTGCGTAGCGTCGTCATCGCTGATGACGGCGATGGCATAGGCGCCGATCAATTCGGCAACGCACTGGCGCACCGCTTCAAGTAGCGTGGCACCGCCACGCAGCTTGGCATGTATCAGGTGGGCAATCACCTCGGTATCGGTGTCGGACACGAACTTATAGCCCATGGCACGCAGCCGGGCACGTACTTGCTCGTGATTCTCGATGATGCCGTTATGCACTACCGATACGCCGCCGGAAATATGCGGATGGGCATTGCGCTCCGAGGGCACGCCGTGGGTCGCCCAGCGCGTATGGGCAATGCCGATGTCACCAGTAAGGTGCTTCTCGGCAACCCGCGATTCGAGGTCGGCAACGCGTCCCACTGAGCGTACCCACTGCAGTTTGCCGTTGATCACGGCGACGCCGGCCGAATCGTAGCCGCGATATTCGAGGCGTTTCAACCCTTGCAACAGTATGGGTACGACATTGCGTCCGGTGCAGATGGCGCTGATGATTCCGCACATGATGTATCCCTGCTAACAGTTGTGCCCGCCGGGAGTTTCCGCCAGGCGAGTTGCGCTGCATTGATACAGCATGATGACGCAGATGGAGGCGATGACATCCGTCAGCAGATCCATGAGGCTGGCGGAACGGCCGGGCACGAATATCTGGTGCCATTCGTCGAGGGCGCCAATGGCGCCAACCGCGACGATCAGCAGCAACGGCCAGGCGCCGGCGCTACCGACATAAAGCAGGTACGTAATCATGGCGTATACAGCGAAGTGGGTGGGCTTGTCCCATGGTTCGGGAAACAAACCGGCCGCGAACGGCTGTCCGCCCGGATAGAACAGGCCGAATATGATCGCCGCCGCGAGGACGAGGCAAAGCCAGCGCCGAAAGGGTGTAGCGATCTGTTTGAGGGGCATCGCTTTTTCAGACACGGTGATAGGCATCCTGGAGCCTCACGATATCGTCCTCCTTGAGATAGGAGCCAGACTGGGTTTCGATCACTTCGAGTGGAATTTTTCCGGGGTTTTCCAGCCGATGCGCAACCCCGACCGGAATGTACGTGGACTGGTTCTCGTAGAGCAGCACCACCTCTTCGTCGCGCGTGACGCGCGCGGTGCCGCGCACCACCACCCAATGTTCGGCGCGATGGTGATGCAGTTGCAGGGAAAGCCTGGCGCCTGGGTTGACGGTAAGGCGCTTGACGCGGAACCGTTCGCCGCCGTCGATATCTTCGTAATGGCCCCAGGGACGATTGACGCAAAGATGCGTTCGGCATTCATCGCGTTCCTGGGCGCGCAGCAACTCCACGGCCTCCTTGACGTGCTGGACATCCTCGCGCGCCGCGACCAGCAATGCATCGGCCGTCTCGACGATGACCATATCCTTGAGGCCGATGCCGACCACCATGCGGCGCGAGGAATGGACATAAGAATCCGTCACCTCGTGCAGGTACGTATCGCCCAGCGTGACGTTGCCGTGCTGGTCTTTTTCCGCGTTATCCCAAAGCGAATGCCACGAGCCTATGTCGGACCAGGGGAAGTCGGCAGCGACCATCGCGGCGGCAGCGGTGTGCTCGAGTACAGCGTGGTCGACCGAGACGGTTCGGCAGCGCGCAAATGCGTCGGCCCCGATGCGGCGGGTATCGTGCTCCGTCGTCACCGAGTCGGCTGCAAGGCGGCAGGCTGACGCCAGTTCCGGTTCGAAACGCTCAAGTTCGGCGATAAACTGCGCAGCGCCGAAAAGAAATATGCCGCTGTTCCAATAGTGCTGCCCCGAAGCGACGAAACCTTGAGCGATCTCCAGCTCCGGCTTTTCCGTAAACCGCGCCACCTGGTAGCAGCCATCGGCTGTTGCCAACGGCATGCCACGCTCAATGTAGCCGTAGCCGGTTTCGGCGCGCCGCGCCGCCAGTCCGAACACCACGAGTCGCTCGGCGTGCAGTGCGGCAACTCCCTGCGCTATGGCGCGCCGGAAAGAGTCGTGGTCGGGGATGTCGTGATCAGCGGGCATGACCAGCATGGCCGCCTGCGAATCCTCGCGTACCAGCTGGTACGCGGCCACGGCGACAGCGGGCGCCGTGCCTCGGCCGCAGGGTTCGATATAGAGTTGATACGATTCGATGCCGACAGCCTTTGCCTGATCCTGGACCATGAACAGATGCTCCTGGTTCGCGATGATCAGCGTGGGTTGCGAGTCGGCCAGCCCCTGCAGGCGTTGCAGCGTGGCCTCGAACGGACTGCGTCCCCGTAGCAGCGGCAGAAACTGTTTCGGGTGGCTTTCGCGCGACAGCGGCCACAATCGGGTTCCCGAACCGCCACACAATATTATCGGATAGATATTCACAGCGTGCCCCTTCGACGCCGCCATGGCGGCTGGTTGCAGTTCATTTCGGTAAGCCGCGCACCCTGCGCCGCTTGACATTGGGATGCGATGCGATGCGGGGGGAGCACCACAAGGATGGGCCATGCAAGCGTCCTGCAGCGAAGCAAGTCGCCCGGAGCGGGGGGATGCTCCGGGTCTGGCCGAGACCGGGCTATCGCTTTGCTGCGCGGCATGCGAAGGGCGATGCCGTTCGCTGCGCCGCGCCGCCATGCGCTTAACCCGCCCTTGGCCCAATGCGGAGTGCGCGGCTTACCGAAATGCACTCTAATAGGCATTCTGTCTTTTCCAGACGACAAACACTGTTTTCAGAATGATCAGCAAATCCAGGCGTAGAGACCAATTGCGCAGATAGGCAAGGTCGTACTCGATGCGTGCCTTCATCTTGTCGAGAGTGGCGGTCTCCCCGCGCTGACCATTGACCTGCGCCCACCCGGTGATGCCGGGGCGGACCTTGTGGCGGATCATGTAGCCGTTGATCAGCTTGCGGTACATCTCGTTGTGGGCCACGGCATGGGGGCGCGGTCCGACCACGCTCATGCGTCCCTGCAGCACGTTGATGAATTGCGGCAGTTCATCCAGCGAGCTGGCGCGCAGAAAGGCTCCCAGCTTGGTGACGCGGTTGTCATCCTGGGTTGCCTGGCGGATTTCGGGCCCGTCTTCGCAGACGGTCATGGTGCGGAACTTGTAGACGATGATTTCGCGGCCATCGAGTCCGTAGCGCCGCTGTTTGAACAGGACCGGGCCCGGCGATGAGCGCTTGATCGCGATGGCGATCGCCAGCATGATCGGCGCAATCAGGATCAGGATCGCCGTTGCCAGCACCAGATCGCTGGCGCGCTTGAGCAGACCGTCCACACCGTAGAAGGGAGTCTCGCACACCGCCAGTACCGGCATGTCGCCGATCGTGTCCACGCGGGCCTGGATCAGATCGAACAGGAAAATATCCGGCACGAAATAGATAGAGGCCGTGGTGTCGTGCAGGTCGTTGAGCAGTTTGACGATGCGCGGCTGCGATGTCATCGGCAGGTTGATATAAATCAGGTCGACGTGATGCTGCTTGGCGTATGCCGCAATCTGGTCCAGGCCGCCGACGATATTGTGCGGGGTCGTTTCATGAAGCCGGACGGGCGCCCGGTCATCAAAACAGCCGGCGACGCGGATGCCGAGATGGGGTGATTGCTCGATGCAGTGCTGCAGCCTGTGCGCAAGTTCGCCGGCGCCGGCGATGACGGCGACACGCTGCACGCCTTCCACCGCGATCAGTTTCGACAGCAAAATCGGGTATAAGAACTGGCCGGTCGTCAGCAGTAACGGCGTTGCGAGTATCCAGGTCAGCATGACGCGCTGATCAAAGAAACCGAGCGTGCGCGTGACCCAACCGAACATCATCAGCAGGGCGATGATGGCCAGCCAGTTCGTCACAATGTCGGCGGCAATCTCGAGACGCCTCTCACCCTGCGCAGGAAGGTGGCCGAAGAATGTCAGCGCGAACACCAGCAGCGCGAGAATCAGGTAGGCGCCGCCTATTGGCTGGCCGAAAGCCAGACAGGAGAGCAGCAGGGTGGCCGTGGCCAGCACCGGTGTGATGGCCAATTGGACGAGCGTCGTCGTATTAAGGAAACTGCTGGGTAGTCCCTGCCATGAATGATTTGCGGTAAGCATGGTTGTAATCTCTTGGAGGCCGGATGTCTGGCGGACTGATTTCCGATATGCAGCCAATTTATGGCCGCTGGATTGTTCTGTTGATGAACCAGCCTCTCTAATCCGCTAGCTCATTCGGCCTAGATGCCGCGAAGTCGACCTACCTGGCGCGAAATCCTGGTCAAGGCGCGCGGCCAACAATTTTGAGCAGTTTCACATTGGTTTCACATGGGACTGATATTCAGACGGTGAGGGTAATTTGCCAGGAGATTCTCATGCATACGAAAGAGATCGAAACGATCGCGCAACGTGAGCCGGCCGGGGCCAAAATCGGAGCAGCCGATCCCGCGGCAGGCGATGGATCCACGCTCGACCCCATTGCATTGGAAGCGATCGAACTTAATCTGGAAGCTTCGCTCCGGGTATATACCGACCATCATTTCTTTACCTGGACCCAGGGATTGCTCCAGAACCTGATCCGGCACGAGTTGCTGATCTGTGTGCTGCGTAATGGTGACAACAAGCAGTCACAGGTGGACAGCTTTTCGACGGCGCAGGCCGATCCGGGGCTTTTCAGCCGTCTCTACCGAGAGGATGCTTCACTGGCAGAGAAACTCGTCGAGGAATGGGAGGCGCACAATTTCCAGCCGGTCGTCCTGGATGCCGAAAAAAATGCGATATTTGCCGACAGCGCTCTGGCCCGCGCGGTGAATCGTCTCGGCGCCAGCACCATCATCATGCATGGGACACACGACAGTCATGCCAGGATGGTTAGCCTTTTTCTGTTTGCCTGCCGGGGGAAAGACACCGATGCCAGTCTGTTGCGCCGCGTCGAAATGTTGGCGCCGTTCCTGCATGCCGCATGGGTGCGCACCAAAATCAGCCTGTCCGCCAAGGCGGGCAAGAGCGAAGCCCACCCCAGTGAGCGCGACCTGCTCACCCTGCGCGAGCTGGAAGTGTTGAAATGGGTGTGTCAAGGCAAGAGCAATATCGAAATCGGCATAATTCTCGGCATCAGTCCGCTAACGGTCAAGAATCACGTACAAGGGATCCTGCGCAGGCTGAATGTGCAAAACCGCACACAGGCGGTAGGCAAGGCTATCAATCTGAATATTCTTAAATGCTGAACGTCATCCGGATTTGTATCAGTCCATCGTTGCAAAGAGATAGAATTGACAGAGGCAAATCGCCTGTTTCTCGAGATTACCCGATGTTGCGTTATCGGCTATTTTCAGCGGCTATGAGGAATTAAAAAATATGACAGGGACTTTTGGCGGTGAGAAGGGCATGGGTTTGGTAACGGCGGGAGGTTCCGACAGGATGATCGCTTGTCTGCGTCTGTCGGTCGTCGCCGCGGGTTTACTGGTGGCCGCGTCTGATGCCGCAGCACTATGGGATGACAAGCTCGAACTTCTCGTTGCGGAAACTGCGACGGTAGACACCAACGTATTCCGCCTTTCGAACGACGAGGATCCGGCCGCTCGCCTGGGCTCGTCAGACAAGAGCGACACCATCACTACCACCACGGCGGGATTCAATCTCGACGTGCCGTTCAGCCGTCAACGCTTTCTGGCGGGAACGAGTTGGAACCACGTACGTTATGACCGCTTTTCCGATCTTGATTATGTCGGTCGGGACGCACGGGCGCTCTGGTTGTGGCAGGGCGGCAATCAATTGAATGGCGAATTGGGCTATACCGAAACCAAAACGCTGGGATCGTTTACAGACTTTCTGGTCAGGCTCCGCAGCGCCAACATGCTGACAACCAAGCGGGCATACGGCAGCGCCACGTACATGTTGACACCCAGCTGGCAACTGCAGGCAGGGTTGGCGGGACAGACGCAAAGAAACGACAATGAACTGCGCAAGGTAAATGACATCAATTTGCTGATGACCGATTTGACGGCAAACTACGTCTCACCCTCTGGCAACAAGATCGGGCTTAGCCTGCGACAGGACGATGGTCATTATCCCCACGCACAACCGGTGTCCAGCAGCCTCTCGTTTGAAAACGACTATGTGCAGCGCAGCATCGGCGCCGTAACGGACTGGACCCTGACCGGGAAATCGCATTTGACTGCGCGCGTCGATCGCGTGCACCGTGATTTCGACCAATTGAACCAGCGCAACTACGACGGCATGAGGTATCGCGTCGTCTACGATTGGCGGGCAACCGGCAAGCTGGTATTGAACGCCGTGGCGCAGCGGGACATCAGCTCCACCGAGGACATACAAACCAGCTACGTACTGGAAAAAAGCTTTGCGCTGCGCCCCACCTTCATTCTGAGCGAAAAAATCAGGCTTTCGGCAACCGCTTATTACGCCATCAGGGACTATCTTGGTGATCCAGGACTTGTACTCGGGACGACGCCTGATCGCAGTGCCCATGTGCATAGGCTGGTGGCCACCATTTCCTACCAGCCGTTGCAGTCGCTTACCTTCCTGCTTACCGGCCAGCGCGAAACACGTACTTCAAATGTGCCGTTTGACGACTACGAAGCCAATATCTTCAGCATCAACGTTCGCTATACGTTTTAAATTATCCGTTTATGGCGTTGATGAGCGAGCGTTGTCGGTCAAAGCGATAGCGAACTCCCCCTTTATGAGAATGTTTTTCGTCGGAGCGACGGGAATTTGCTTGTAGCTGAGAAGGACTCACGGCCCGGATAGTTCCGAACGTGCCGAAGTTCCAGCCCGGTAGTGGCTATATGTTTGAGCCCCTTGCAGGAGCGCGGTATTTCCCGGGCGCACCAGGTCAGCCGCAACTGGCCTGATTCCCCTTCAATCAAGGCTGAACCCGGGCGGCGTGCTGCGCAGCGAAATCATCTGCTGATCCTATTGGACTAGCGGATCACTGGAGCGGATCAATCCCGCATCACGCGATGAACCCATCCTGTAGTCGATGCATGACACGGGCAACACGCCGGCGCAGTACCGCCATGCCCGCGAGCTTGCGATGCGACTACCAGGAGAAGCAAAATGAAAATCTGCGTCATGGGTCTGGGCTACGTTGGGGTTGTTTCGGCAGGCTGCCTCGCCCAGTCGGGCCACGAAATCGTCGGCATCGACCCGGAACAGGTCAAGGTCGATCTCATCAACGCCGGGAAGTCGCCCATTGTCGAAAAGGACATTGGCGGCATCGTCAAGGAACAGGTCGCCAGCGGCCGCCTGCGCGCCGCCACCGATCTCGCCGCCGCCGGCCACAATAGCGATCTGTTCCTGGTGTGCGTGGGAACGCCGAGCCAGGGCAACGGCGGCATCGACCTGACCCACGTGCGCAATGTCTGCGAGCAGATCGGCGCCGCGCTGCGTCGTCACGATGCCGCGCCGGTGGTCGTCATGCGCAGCACGATGCTGCCCGGCACGATCCGCGAGGTGGTGATTCCCCTCCTCGAAACCCATTCCGGCAAGCACGCCGGCATCGACTTCGGCGTCTGCATCAACCCCGAGTTCCTGCGCGAGGGATCCGCGGTTGACGACTATTACCATCCGCCCAAGACCGTGATCGGCGAAATCGGCCCGGCCAGCGGCGACGTGCTGGCCAAGCTGTATGCCGACATGCCCGGCCCGCTGATCCGCACTGACATCGAGACCGCCGAAATGGTCAAGTACGCGGACAATTGCTGGCATGCGCTCAAGGTCGGCTTCGCCAACGAAATCGGCAACATCTGCAAGGGGCTGGGCGTCGACGGGCACAGCGTCATGGACATCTTCTGCCAGGACACCAAGCTCAACATTTCGCCCTACTACCTGAAGCCGGGATTCGCCTTCGGCGGTTCTTGCCTGCCCAAGGATTTGCGCGCGCTGTTGTACAAGGCCAAGATGCTCGATCTGTCGCTGCCGATCCTGGACGCGATCCTGCCCAGCAACCGGCAGCAGATCGAGCGCGGCGTGCAGGCCGTCGTCGCCAAGGGCCAGAAGAAGGTCGGCATCCTCGGTTTCAGCTTCAAGGCGGGCACCGACGACCTGCGCGAAAGCCCGGTGGTGGAACTGACCGAGCGGCTATTGGGCAAGGGCTACGACCTGCGCATCTACGACCGCAACGTGAGCATCGCCAGCATTCGCGGCGCCAACCGCAATTACATCCTGAACCACATCCCGCATATCTCGCGCCTGATGGTTCCCAGCGTGGCCGATGTGCTCGGCCATGCGCGCACCATCATCATCGGCAATGCCGCGACGGAGTTCCACGATGTGCCCAATCACCTGGAATATGGACAGAACATCATCGATTTCGTCCGCATCTGCGATACGCGCAGCGTCGCCGGCGTCTACGAAGGCATCTGCTGGTAACGCGAATATGAAACGCATCCTGATCCTGGTGGAAAACCTGCCCAGCCCCTTCGATCGCCGCGTCTGGCAGGAGGCCACGACGCTGCGGCAAGCGGGCTACGAGGTGTCGATCATCTGTCCGACCGGACACGGTTACGAGCTCCGCCACGAAGTGCTGCAGGGCATCCATATCTACCGCTATCGGCTGCCAGTCGAAGCGGCGGGTGCCGCCGGTTATGCCATCGAGTATGCGATCGCCCTGGCCATGACTTTCGCATTGGTCTGCAAGGTGCTGTTTACGCGCGGCTTCGATGCGATTCATGCCTGCAATCCGCCCGACCTGTTCTTTCTCATCGGCGGCTTCTTCAAACTGTTTGGCAAGAAATTCCTGTTCGACCATCACGACCTCAATCCCGAACTCTACGAGGCCAAGTTCGGCCGACGCGATTTTTTCTATCGCCTGATGTTGCGGCTCGAATACCTGACCTTTCGCACCGCCGACGTGGTGATTTCCACCAACGAGTCCTATCGGCGCATTGCGCTCGAGCGCGGCCGCGTGGCCCCGGAGCGGGTCTTCGTGGTGCGCAGCGGACCCAGCCTGGAGCGCATGAAAATATTGCCGTCCGACCCGCGCCTGAAATGCGGCCGTCGCTATCTCGTCGGCTACGTCGGCGTGATGGGAAGACAGGAAGGCATCGACTATCTGCTGCATGCGGTGCAGCACATCGTAAAGGTCAGCAAGCGCATGGATGTGCACTTCGGCCTGGTCGGCGGCGGCACCTCACTCGATGAGATGCGGCAACTCGCCGAGAGTTTGGGCATCGCCGAATTCGTCACCTTTACTGGACGCATTCCCGATGCCGATATGCTGGCGATGCTGAATACCGCGGACGTCTGCGTCAATCCCGATGTCGCCAACGACATGAACGACAAGTCGACGATGAACAAGATCATGGAATACATGGCGCTGGGCAAGCCGATCGTCCAGTTCGACCTCACCGAAGGCCGCTATTCGGCCGGCAGCGCCTCGCTGTATGCGCGCCGCAACGACAGCACGGATATGGCCGACAAGATCCTGTCACTGCTGGACGATGCCGACTTGCGCTCCCGCATGGGGGCGCTGGGCCGTGCGCGCGTAGTCAATAAACTCGCCTGGGACTACGAGGTGCCCAAATTGCTGACGGCATACAAGGTGCTATGGTCGACAACGGGCAGCACCACCAGGCGACAGGAGCATCAGTCGACCGGCGCGGGATGAGCCGGCATCAAGAACAGTGGTCAGTCACCTAGCGGAATAGCGGAAATCAAATAAGCTTGCTCAGCGCATGGCCGCACACAATCATTTCTTCGCCACCTTGAGCGAACTGCTCGCCGCGGCCGGCCCGGCTTCGGGCGCCCCTTGCAGGAGGGTGTGCCCGATTTCGTCGATGTCGACTACGCAGTGATCGAATAGCGTGCGTCGATCACGCGTTCGGGCCGCCGACGCAAGCGGGTGAAATCTTCATCGCTCAATACTTTCTGCAGATAGTTGAAATTGCGCTCTATGGAAGAGGCATAGGGGCAGTTGCCATCGAAGTGCGCCGCCATGAAGCGGTCTGCATCGCCATATTCGTCGTGGATACGCTGGCGCAGCAGACCGGTGTAGTAGGCTGGTGTCTTTTGCAACAGGATTTCGGGTGTCGGATAAGCCTGGTCGCTGCCGCCAGCCAGCCCGATGGCACTGAACTCGATGAACAGAAACTTCCGACATTTTTCAAGATAGCTGCGGTCGGCGAGCTGGCCCATCAGGTCGGCCGTGCCGAGCAGACAGGCGATGGCAAAATCGATCGGTGGCAGGTCGTACGGTATTTGATAGTCGAGCCGGGTCACCATGATGAGTTCGGCTTTCTGCGCCAGATGCGCGAGCGGTGTATGCGCCAGATAGGTGGTCATAAAACCGACGCCGCGCCGCTCATGCACGGGCGTCAACGAGGCGCCTTGCAGATGCGCTTCGTTCTCGCGCCGCAGAAGGCCAATGTCGTGACACAACGCCAGCATCACGCCCAGTAATGCATGCTCGGCATCGATGACCGTGCCGCCGGAGGTGCGCGTTGCCTTGGCATGGCCGTCGAACAGACGAGCCATTGCCAGTCCGGTGTCGAGCGCATGGCGCAGATCGTGATAGTAGGTATCGCAGCGCAACAGTCCTGGATAGTCGCCGCGAAAGGCGCGCGCCACATCGTCGATGCAGCATGCCAGGGTAGCCTGGTCAAGATCCGGCCAAAAACGGTTCATCGCCTGCTTGATGCCGGCCAGTACTTGATATGGACTGCTCAGATCGACAGTCCCGGTCGGGTCAGCGCGAGAACGGGGGATGAACATGGTCTGCATTCTCTTGTTGAAGACGCGGTAAAAAATTATCTTCCTATGCAGTTCCCAGCTTAAGGCTTATCAATGATGACATCAGCCACGGAAGCTGCGCCAATTGGACTATGCAAGCTGTGCACCAGACCGGTCCGGCTGTCGGTACCGATATGCAACTTCATGTCGAAGCAATGGAATGGTCGCCCCTTCCCGAACCGACATCTGAGTGGCAAAGGCCAGTTCGCGCGACTCGACATCACAATCATGTCAAGGAAAGGAAAATAAAAGGAGGCCACCGGCCTGTCATACATGCGGCAGGGCAGGAATGACGGTTACAATGCTCATGCGCTGATGATGTTTTGCGGAGCAGATATCACTTTTGCGGAGCAATGTTAGTGAATGCTATCGCCGAAACCTTGGTGCCCAGGAAGGGACTCGAACCCCCACGGAGTTACCCGCTAGTACCTGAAACTAGTGCGTCTACCAATTCCGCCACCTGGGCAGGTGCGTTTCAAAAGAGCCGCGAATTCTAAAGGAAAACCCCGAATTGTCAAACAAAAGAACCAGACCTGCACTTAGCAAAATCCGCCGTGCCGATCCGATGCTGGCACGTGAACAAGCGAGTTACGAACATCCGCTGCCGAGCCGCGAATATGTGCTGGCCAAGCTTGCCGAGCAGGCAGTGCCGTTACCTTTCGACGAAATCTGCCGCCTGCTCGATGTCGATGAGCGCGAGCGCGAACCTTTCCTGCGTCGCCTTGGCGCGATGGCGCGCGACGGCCAGCTCATGCAGGATCGGCGCAACAACTGGCTGATTCCCGACAAGGCCAACCTGATCACGGGCAAAGTACAAGGGCATCCCGATGGTTACGGTTTTCTGATCCCTGAAGATGGTGGCGAGGATATCTATCTCTCCGCCAAGGAAATGGAGAAGGTGCTGCATGGCGACCGTGCGATTGTTCGCGTCACCGGCACCGACCGCAAGGGTCGCCCCGAAGGCAAGATCGTCGAGGTTACCGAACGCGCCAACACGCGCATTGTCGGCCGCGTCTATTGCGAACATGGCGTCTGGTTCGTCGTTGCCGAAAATCAGCGCATTTCCCAGGACATCCTGCTCGCGCAGGACAGGAAGGCCAAGCAGCAGGAATCGAAGCTGAAGTCGGGCCAGGTGGTGGTGGTCGAGATCATCGAGCAGCCGTCCAAACACGCGCAAGCGATCGGGAAGGTGGTCGAGGTACTCGGCAATTACGCTGATCCCGGCATGGAAATCGAGATCGCCTTGCGCAAGCACGAACTGCCGTTCGAGTTCTCCGGCGCGGCCTTGCAACAGACCAGGAAGTTGCCCGATGCAGTGCGCAAGACGGACTGGAAGAGCCGCAAAGACCTGACTGCCTTGCCGTTGGTGACCATCGACGGCGAGACGGCGCGCGATTTCGACGACGCCGTGTATTGCGAACGGCAGGGCAAGGGATACCGCCTCGTCGTTGCCATCGCCGACGTGTCGCATTACGTCACGGCTGACTCGGTGCTGGACCAGGAGGCTTACGAGCGCGGCAACTCGGTGTACTTCCCGCGCCGCGTGATTCCGATGCTGCCCGAGAAACTGTCGAATGGTCTGTGTTCGCTCAATCCCGAAGTCGAGCGCCTGTCCATGGTGTGCGACATGTCGATCAGCGCGACCGGCGAGATCAAGCGCTATCGCTTTTACAGCGCCGTGATGTTCTCCCAGGCACGGCTGACATACACCGAAGTTGCGGCAGCTTTATATGAAGGCAATAAGGACACCCGGCGCAAGCTGGCCAAGGTGTTGCCCCATCTCGAAGATCTTGATGCCCTGTTCCGGGTAATGCTCAAGGCGCGTACGAAACGCGGCGCCATCGACTTCGATACGCCCGAGACCATCATGGTGTTCGACGATCACGGCAAGATCCTCCGTATCGAGCCCTATGAGCGCAACGATGCGCACCGCCTGATCGAGGAATGCATGCTGGCGGCCAATGTCTGCGCGTCGGAATTCCTGCGCGACCACGAACAGGCGGTGCTGTATCGCACCCATCCGGAGCCGAAGGAAGAGAAGGTGGCCAAATTGCGCGACTTCCTCGCCACCTTTGGCTTGCAATTGGGCGGGGGCGACACTCCGCACGCCAAGGATTACGCCAAGCTGCTGGAAAAGCTGGACGGCCGTCCCGACAAGCTGCTGTTGCAGACCGTGATGTTGCGCTCGCTGCAACAAGCCATTTACAGTCCGGACAATGTCGGCCACTTCGGCCTGGCTTACGAGAGCTACGCCCACTTCACCTCGCCGATCCGGCGTTATCCCGATCTGCTCGTGCATCGGGCGATCAAGGCAGTGCTCGCCGGCGGCAAATACGCGCCCGGTAACTGGGATGAGATCGGCATGCACTGCTCGGCCACCGAGCGGCGCGCCGACGAAGCCACGCGCGATGTCGAGAACTGGCTCAAGTGTTATTACATGCAGGATCGTGTCGGCGAAATTTTCAGCGGCAGCATTTCGTCGGTTGTGCCCTTTGGCATTTTCGTCGCCCTTGATGATGTCTTTGTCGAAGGGCTGGTGCATGTTTCCGAACTGGGACGCGACTATTTCACCTTCGACGAGACCAACCACCAAATGATTGGAGAGCGTACCGGAGTGCGTTATCGTCTGGCCGATCGCATCCGGGTGCAACTGGTGCGCGTCGACATGAACAGCAACAAGATCGACTTCCGGCTTGCGCCTGCCGAACCGAGTTCGGTCATTCCCGCGAAGGCGGGAATCCAGCGGCGTTCAGCGAACAAAAACACTGGATCCTCGCCTGCGCGGGGATGACGGGGAATGGTTTGGGTACAGCCATGAATTTTGAAATCATCGATCATTCACCATGTCAGAAACCAGATTGATTCACGGCTTTCATGCCGTCATAGCAAAACTGCGCCACGATCCGGAAGCAGTCGAAGAACTTTACGTTGACTCATCCCGGCAGGATGCGCGCATGCGCGATCTGCTGCGTCAGGCCGGGCTGCATGGCGTGCGCGTGATGCCGGTCGACGGCAAGCGGCTTGACGGCATGGCGGCTGGCGCACGCCATCAGGGTGTTATTGCCCGCGTCAATGCGCGGCAGAAATATGTTTCGCTCGAAGACGTGCTCGATGTCATCGATGAACCCGCCCTGCTGCTGGTGCTCGATGGCGTCCAGGATCCGCACAATCTCGGCGCCTGTCTGCGCGTGGCCGATGCGGCCGGCGCCCATGCCGTGATCGCCCCCAGGGACAAGGCGGTCGGTCTCAATGCCACCGCCATCAAGGTGGCGAGCGGGGCAGCCGATACGGTGCCCTACATCACCGTGACCAATCTGGCCCGCACGCTGCGCGAGTTGCAGGAACGCGAGATATGGACCATCGGTGCCGCTGGCGAAGCAAACAGGAAAATATATGACATCGACCAGCGCGCGGCGGTGGCCTGGGTGCTCGGCGCCGAGGGCAGCGGCCTGCGTCGCCTGACGCGCGAAACCTGCGACGAACTGGCGGCGATCCCGATGCAGGGCAGCGTTGAAAGCCTCAATGTTTCGGTGGCCAGCGGCATCTGTTTGTTCGAAGCGCGCCGCCAGCGTTTGGCGGGGAAAACACCTCGGCTATAATCGCGCCCGCTCCTCGTAGTTCAATGGATAGAACGAGTGCCTCCTAAGCGCTAGATCCAGGTTCGATTCCCGGCGAGGGGACCAGAAGAAGAGAATCCGAGAAAGTCCGACGAAATCCTGAAAGCCCGCTAACCGCGGGCTTTTTTGTTGCCCCTTCATCAGACCGCGGGTATCGAAAATCAACGCTACCGGGTGGCACGAAAAGGCAAACACATCACCTTTGGATTTTGCCCCGTCATCGACCTCCCCGGGTGCAGTGGCGCCTGGATTGATGGTGTATCCTTGGTGCTAAATGTGTTGCCCGTTTTGCCCCCACGCTTTTATCCGCCCATACCCGCTTGCAATTGGTATCAACGACCATGTTCGGCTTGTTTCGCAGCAAACCCGTGCTTGATGAGAGCAGCACGGAGTGGTTATTCCATGCCTATGCCTGGGCTCTCGCGAATTTCGGGAGCGAAATCTTTCATCAAGACACTATCCTGGTTACGCCCACCAACCGGCATTTCCCGGATAAATCATTGGACACCCCGGAACAAAAAGTCTCGGCAGCCTTCGCCAGGGTAAGGGACTATGCGGGCATGCAAGGCTGGCCGTGCGAATTGACCGCGCTCGTCCCCGATATGGAGCCGCCAATTCCGCCAAGCCTTTCAAGCATTACGCCGCGGGGTCCGCAGGGCACCGTGCTGATCCATGAAGAGAAGCAGAGCATCCCGATTGCATTCGACCCGCGCCTGATCGGCAAGCCGCTGGTGCTGATCGCGGTATTTGCGCAGCAACTCGCTTACCACCTGGGCCGGGCAATCAAGGCAGAAGTCCCCGGAGGAGAGGACTTGCGCGGACCCGCGTCGGACTTGCTGGCGGTATTCATGGGGTTCGGCCTGTTCCTGACAAACAGCGCGATGACGGCTTGCCGTGGCGGCTGCTCGGGCTGCGCGCCGGTGCAGAAACTCGGATACCTGACCGAGGGTGAATTCGTCTATGCCCTGGCGATCTTTTGTGTTCTGAAAGACATTCAGGATGCGGAAGTCGAACTGCATCTGAAGAAAACCCTACAGCCGTTTTTTCGCAAGGCCATCAAGGAAATCAAGGAAACCCGGGGCGACGATATCCAGCGGTTGAGGACGTACTGAACCCCGGCGCATACGGTACAGGCATACAGAAAAATTGCCGTGGAAACGATACTCGAAACCAACTACCAGCCAATCATCTGACCATGCATTACATCAGTACCCGCGGCCACGCCGAAGCGCAAACCTTTTGTGACATCCTGCTCGGCGGCCTCGCCCCCGATGGCGGGCTTTACCTGCCCGATCACTACCCGCAGATCAGCGCCGCGGAATTGACCGCCTGGCGCAAACTGTCCTATGCCGAGCTTGCCTATGAGGTGTTGCGCCGCTTCGTCACCGATATTCCGCCCGGCGATTTGCTCTCCATCGTCAAAAAAACCTATACGGCACAGACCTATCCTTACTGCCGCACTGGCCGCCGTGCCACCGACATCACACCGCTGACCACGCTGGAACCCGGGCTGCACCTGCTCGAACTCTCGAACGGGCCGACCCTGGCGTTCAAGGACATGGCGATGCAGTTGCTCGGCAACCTGTTCGAATATGTGCTGGAAAAACGCGGCGAGACCATCAACATCCTCGGCGCCACCTCGGGCGACACCGGTTCGGCCGCCGAGTACGCGATGCGCGGCAAGAAGGGCGTGCGCGTGTTCATGCTGTCGCCGCACGGCAAGATGTCGGCTTTCCAGCGCGCGCAGATGTATTCGCTGCAGGACGCGAACATTTTCAATATTGCCGTGGTTGGCATGTTTGACGATGCGCAGGACATTGTCAAAGCGGTTTCCAACGACGCTGGCTTCAAGGCGCGCTACAAGATCGGCGCCGTCAATTCGATCAACTGGGCGCGCATCGCGGCGCAGGTCGTGTATTACTTCAAGGGTTATTTCGAGGCCACGAAGTCGAATGACGAGCGTGTTGCGTTCGCAGTCCCCTCTGGCAATTTTGGCAATATCTGCGCCGGGCACATCGCGCGCATGATGGGTCTGCCGGTTGAGCGCCTGGTGCTGGCGACCAATGAAAATGACGTCCTTGACGAGTTCTTCAAAACCGGCTGCTATCGCCCGCGTGCGACGGCTGAAACACTGGTGACGTCGAGTCCGTCAATGGACATTTCCAAGGCATCGAATTTCGAACGCTTCGTGTTCGACCTTGTGGGGCGTGACCCGGCAATAGTAAGCCGGCTATGGCAAGCGGTCGATTCCGGCGGTTCGTTCGATCTGGCGGGTACGCCGCATTTCCAGTCGTTGCCGGGGTATGCCTTTGTGTCGGGCCGCAGCACGCATCGCGACCGCATCGACACCGTCCGCGATGCCTGGCAGCGCTATGGCGTGATGATCGACACGCACACTGCCGATGGATTGAAAGTCGCACGCGAATACCTTCAGCCCGCCGTACCGATGATCGTGCTGGAGACTGCGCAGGCAGTCAAATTTTCGGAAACCATCATCGAGGCGCTCGGCCGCGAACCGATGAGGCCGGCTGATCTGGAGGGGATAGAGAACCTGCCGCAGCGGGTGGAAGTGATGGCGGCTGACGTCCGGGCGATCAAGGAATATATCGCCCGAATTTGCGGGTAACTATTGCGCTAGAGATAGATGACGGCTGGGAATACGGTAACGGCAAGCGCCAGAACCAGCCATTCCATGTTGTAGCGCGCCAACACGCCGGTGAAATGCAAAACGAGAACGGCGATGGCAACAATGTAATAAATCACGAACAACATATTATTCCCCCAAGCAGATTTCCTGCAATTAAAACCCGGTTTTGCCGAATTGGCAAGTCAGAAGAATTCAGCCGGTCTTTTTCTTGTCGCTATTTGCCAGCCGGTCAATCAATCTGCCCAAATTGCCAAGCGACAGCAAGTGGGCATCAATCAGTGCCAGCCAGCCCTTGCGGAACAATTCCTCGACTACTTCCTTATTGAGCGCGCGGTATCTGGTTTCGCTGATCACGGATGCGCCCCCAAGCTGGTAGACGCCGCCACAGCGCAGTTCCGCGCGTGCCGTCACGCCGGTAAATAGATCGAGTTCGGACAGTCGCTTTACGAAATCGCGCGTACGCACCGCTTCTGCCTGATAGTCGCGCAAGAAGGCGATCGCCTTGTCGAGAAACGGCGTCGGCGAGCCGTTGGAGGCAAACAGCAATTGCCCGTCGGCGGCGCCGACGGCAGGGTGGCCTTCGTCGATGCAGGTCAGCAACTGCTCGTCGCCTTCGGCGTGGGCAAAGGGATAACGCCGCACGAATGCAGGAATGTAGCGGGCATCCCAGTGGCCATTGCGATCGACGAACAGATTCTCTTTGTCGCGCAGGCCGAGCAGGGCGACGGGCATATGCTCCGCTGTGTTCGCCTGGGCAAACACGATGGGATATTCGCGCGCGGTCTCGAAGAATTCAACGGCGGTGAGGGGAACGGAATTGATCTGCTGCGCGAAATCGTATTTGCGGATTTCGCCGACGCGCAGTTGCCGGTGTTTATCCTTGTCGAGGGCTACGATCCGGCGGTAAAACAGCAATTCAGGCATCCGGCCCCCCATTCAATGGAGGTGCATTCTACCGGCGCGGCAGGATTATGCGTGCGACAAGCCCGCCGCCATCGCGTGGCGCCAGTTCAACGCGGCCTGAATGCTGGCGCGCTATGCGATCGACGATGGCCAGCCCCAATCCAGCTCCGCCAGGGTTGCTGCGCGCATCGTCCAATCGGGTAAAGGGCCGCAGCAGACGATCGGTTTCCTGCATCGGGATGCCGGGGCCGCGGTCGCGAACTTCAATCGTCACAGACTCCGTATCGTCATACAGGGCCAGATCGATCGTGCCGGACTGGCGGCCGTTCCCGGCATAACGAGTGGCATTGTCGAGCAAGTTGCCGACAGCACGGCGCAGCGTCGCGCGGTTAACGGATATCCGCCCGACATCGGCAAGATCAAGTCCGAGTTCGATGCCGCGACGGCGGTATTGTTCGGCTATTTCCTCCAGCAGGGCACGCAGATTTTCGCTCTGATGCGCCATCGTTTCATTGCTGCGGGCGAAATCAAGGAACTGGCCGATGGTGCGATCCATTTCCTCGACATCGGCGACCATGCCATCGCGGGTTGCCTCATCGGAGGTTGTCATTTCAATGCCCATGCGCAAGCGAGTGAGCGGCGTACGCAGATCGTGTGAGATGCCGGCCAGGATAAGCGCCCGATCCTGGTCAAGGCGATCAAGGTCAGCCGTCATCTGGTTGAAAGCGGTGGCAACCGCAGACAGTTCTTCGGGCCCGTCTTTGGGCAGAGGCTCGGGATAGCGACCTTCGCCAACCATGCGCGCCGCTGCCACCAGCCGCTTCAAGGGCCGCGTCAATCGGGAAACGAAGGCGGCAGCCGTGAGCAGCGCAACCAGCGCGCCCAGCACGCCCCAACCGAGCCACTGCAATGAGCGCGATCGGTCGAATCTTCCACGCGGCAGACCAATCCAATAGTGGTCGCCTTCGATATCGACCAGAACGAACACCCCGGAGTTGCCGTAATGCTCGGTGGTTAGTTTCGTATCGGGACCCAGCGAATTGCGCAGATTGCCCAGTACGTCGCGCAGAAAGGAATCGTCAGGTTCACCGACCGCCGCTTCGTTTTTTTCCGCGGCATAGATGCGTACGCCTTCCTGCTGACCGAGATCTAGCAGCAAATCGCCACGCCGTTCAGGCGCTGCGGCGACGAGCGCAGCGCGGGTCAGATTGACGATACTGGTAAGAACCTGGGCAAAGTTGCGTGCCCGTGGCGCCTGTTCCGCATACACAAACAGCGCAGCCCAACTTAGTGCCGAGACGGTCATCATCACCGTCAACAGCAAAAACAGCCGCGGCAACAACCTGTTGGTGAAGTTCATTCCACCGCTTCGTCGCTCGGCACGAAGACGTAGCCGAAGCCGCGCACGGTCTGGATATGGCGCGGTTTGGCGGGATCGGTTTCGACCAACTTGCGCAGGCGCGACACTTGCACGTCGATGGCGCGGTCGAACACTTCATATTCGCGGCCGCGGGCCATCTCGGAAAGGTGATCGCGGCTCAAGGGTTGGCGTGGCCGCGTCACCAGCGCTTTCAACAAGGCAAATTCGCCCGTGGTCAGCGCATGTTCGACGCCGTTGCGACTCAGTGTGCGCATGCCGAGATCTACCACGCACTCGCCGAAGCTGACCAGCTCAGGGACTTCCGCCGGGGCGCCGGGGATTGATGCTACGCGTCTGCGCAACACAGCATGGATGCGCGCCACCAACTCGCGCGGGTTGAAGGGTTTGGGCAGGTAGTCGTCGGCGCCGAGTTCCAGTCCCGCGATACGATCAACATCGTCGCCCTTGGCCGTCAACATGATGATGGGAATATCCGACTTGGCGCCGCGCAAGCGTCGGCAGATCGCCAGGCCATCTTCGCCCGGCATCATCAGGTCGAGTACCAGCAGATCATAATGCTCTCGCGCCATGACGCGATCCATTGCCTCCGCACCCTCGACGGCACGGGCGCCGAAGCCCTGATCGTGCAGATAACGCTCCAGCAGTTGGCGCAAACGCAAATCGTCATCGACGATGAGTATCTTGTCCATCTGATCTTCTTTCATGGTCACAGCATAACCCAGAAAATACGCCTTCTGTGCCTGCTGCAGAGGGGTTTACATACCGTAACAATTTGGCGCCGAATCACGATGGGAAAGCTCCGTGTTTCGCGCACAATAGACACCGTTCGATTGTGCGGGAAATACTTTTGACACCGCTTCGCATTCTCCACCTTTTGTTGTTTGCCACAGCCTGTGGCTGGGGTGCGTCCTCCTTTGCTGTCAGCGGGATGCCGATGGGCAACGAACCCTTGCTGCAGTTGATCGGCGAGTTGCAGCATATGTCGCCGGATCAGCGCGATGAAACATTCCGTGGCTTCGATGAAGAACTGGCTCGGGCATCCGCGCCGGAGCTCGAGCAAAAGCGGCAATGGCTGAAGCTGCAGTGGGCGGCACTTTCTCCCGAGCAGCGCGATCTGTTGCACAGACAGGTGCTCGAACACTGGCAGCGCATGTCGCCCGAGCAGCGTGAACAAATGCGCCAGGCGCACTCCTCCCTGAATCAGCAAAGGATCGAACCGTCCCAGAACAGTGCTGGCCGGCAGGAATATTGTCCCCCGCGTCTCTCGCCGGATCAACGCCTGGAGTTTCATCATTGGATGCGCATACGCGGGGGTGGCCCGCCGCAGTGAGCTGATTGCCATCGTCTCCTCCCCGCTTGTAAGCGGCGACGCCCCCCGCATTCTTGCAGCGACAATTTCACTATACTGGCGACCGTTGCCAAATAACCCGTCCGCCAGCCTCCATGCAAGACAACATCGTAGAAGTCTCAGACGTCCATTTTGCCTTCGGTGACACCAAGGTTCTACAGGGTATCAACCTGAATATTCCGCGCGGCAAAGTGGTCGCCATTCTGGGCGCCAGCGGCTGCGGCAAATCGACCCTGTTGCGCATGCTTGGCGCGCAACAGCGTCCGGACCGGGGCGTGGTCAAAGTGATGGGCGAAACGATCAGCGCAATGCATGGCGATGCGCTTTACACGTTGCGCAAGAAGATCGGCATGATGCTGCAGAAGGGCGGCCTGTTCAGCGACATGTCGGTGTTCGACAATATCGCCTTCCCGATGCGCGAGCATACCGACCTGCCCGAGGAACTGATCCACGATCTGGTGTTGATGAAACTGCACTCGGTTGGTCTGCGCGGCGCCCATGCCCTGATGCCGGGAGAGCTCTCCGGCGGCATGGCGCGCCGCGTCGCGCTGGCGCGCGCCATTGCCCTCGATCCTGATCTGCTGATGTACGACGAACCGTTCGCCGGCCTCGACCCGATTTCGCTCAATGTGATCGCATCATTG
The DNA here is from genome assembly GCF_907163265.1 of Georgfuchsia toluolica. Taxonomy (NCBI): domain Bacteria; kingdom Pseudomonadati; phylum Pseudomonadota; class Betaproteobacteria; order Nitrosomonadales; family Sterolibacteriaceae; genus Georgfuchsia; species Georgfuchsia toluolica. The sequence continues at coordinate 784,828 of NZ_CAJQUM010000001.1, read as the reverse complement.
ATTCGCCGTCTCAACGATGCGCTGGGCCTGACCTCGATCGTCGTGACTTACGACGTGAGCGAGTCGATCAAGGTGGTCGATTACCTGTATTTCATATCAGGAGGCAAGGTCGTCGCCGAGGGGCCAACCGAGGAAATCAAGACGTCCGACGATCCCTTCGTGCGCCAGTTCCTCGACGCCAAGGCGGACGGCCCAGTGGCCTTTCACTATCCCGGCAAGCCGATTGCCGAAAGTCTGAGCATCGCCGCAACCAGTTGATTAATCGTTGAGGTTTTTGCCGCGAGTTTCGGGCAGGAAGAACCAGCCCACGGTGAAAGCCACGACCAGCAGCAGCGTGGGATAGAGCAATCCCGCCAACGGGCTGTCGGTCTGCTTTGCGATCAAGGTCACCATGAAAGGCGACATGCCGCCGATCCAGCCGGCGGCGAGGTTGTGCGGCAGGCCCACTGCTGAGTAGCGCGTGCGCGCCGGAAAAAGTTCAGCGAGGAATGCGGTCTGCGGCCCCGTGATCAATGCCACCGCAGTCACCAGTACCAACAGCAGGCCAACAACCGCGAGGCTATCGACCTGTGCGCCGCCGAAGTTCATCAGCCCCCAATACACCGGCATTACGCCTGCCGCACCTAGCAGTAATCCGGCCAACAATACCGGCCGCCGACCAATGCGGTCCGAGAGCCAGCCGGCCAGGATCGTGAACGGAAACAGCAGCAATGTCGCCGCGATGGTCAACTCGCCGACCAGTGTGCTGTTCATGCCTGCCACGGTCTTGAGAAACACCGGCGCATAGACCTGCGACGAGAAGAACAGCAGCGAGCCGCCCGAGGAAATGCAGAAGAACAGCAACACCATGCGTTTGCGCGTGAGCGGGTCGGCCAGACAGTCGCGCAGCGGCGTCTTCGCTACCTGGCGGTTGTCGCTCAGGCTCTTGAACACCGGCGATTCATGCAGGGCCATGCGACTTTTCATTGAAACCGCCAGCAACAGGGCCGAGAGCAGGAATGGCACGCGCCAGCCCCATGAGAGGAATTCACTCTCACTGAGCCAGCGTTGCAAGAGCACGATCTGAAAGGTCGATGTCATTACCCCGAGCGGCCCCATCAATTGCAGCACGCTGGTGGTCGTACCGCGCCGTTCCAGCGGCGCATGCTCGGTGAGGTAGACGATGGCGCCGCCGATTTCGCCACCCATCGCCAGCCCTTGCAACAGGCGCAGGCATACCAGCAGCAGCGGTGCGACAAACCCCACATCGGCATGCACTGGCAACAGTCCGACGGCGAAGGTCGCCACGCCCATCAAGACGATGGTGGCGATGAAGACGATGCGCCGTCCATAGCGATCGCCAAGCGAACCGAACAAGGCAGCGCCCAGCGGCCGCACCACCATGCCAACACCAAAGGTGGCGAGGCTTTGCAGCAGGCGCACGGTCGGATCGTCGCCGGGAAAGAACAGCTCGCCAAACACCGTCGCCAGCGAGGCGAAAGTGAGGAAGTCATACCACTCGAGAAAGCTGCCGAAGCAGGCAGCCAACGCTACTTTGCGCTGCACGGCAGGGCTGTAAGATGTAGCTGGTGCTGGAGAGATCAATGCTTGCATGAAAGAGAAAGTTTTGGAAAAGGGCTGCATTATCCATCGGGTAAAATCCGCAGCGTGAAACTCCTTGCGCTCGAAACCTCCACGCACATGTTGTCCGTCGCGTTGTCGATAGACGACAGCCTGATCGAGCGCGCCGAATTTTGCGTAAATGGCGGGTCGGATCGGCTGCTGCCCTGGGTGCAGCAGGTGCTGGCCGAAGCCGGTGTTTCATTGCAACAACTCGACGCCATCGCCTTCGGCGCCGGCCCCGGCAGCTTCACCGGCTTGCGCATGGCCTGCGGCGTGGCGCAGGGGCTGGCTTATGGCGCCAATCTGCCCGTGATTCCCATCGTTACACTTGCCGCACTGGCCTTGGCGCAGGGACCCGGCCGCATGCTGTCCTGTCTCGATGCGCGTATGAATGAGGTCTATTGCGCTGCTTATGAAGTGAATGGCGACAAGGTGGAAGAAGTCCTCGCGCCTTTGGTATGCCCGCCGGAACTGTTGCCCTTGCCTCCTGGCAGGGAATGGATGGGTTGCGGCGATGGTTTTGCCAGTTATGCGGATACCCTCGCTGTGCGTTTGGGTGATGCGCTGTTGTCCATTGATCCGCAAGTGCCGGCGCTGGCGCCTGCCGTCGTACGGCTCGCCGCAAGGCAATTGCGCCAGAGCAGGGGGGCGCTGCCACCTGCGCAAGCCGTGCCGTTTTACGTACGCAACAAGGTGGCCCTCACCACGCAGGAACGCCTCGCCCGGGGCGGTAGCAAATGACGCTCGAGTTCCAGCCGATGACCGCTGCCGACCTCGACCAGGTCGTCGCGGTGGAACAGCGCAGCTATCCCTTTCCCTGGACCCATGGCGTGTTTGTCGACTCGCTGGCTGCTGGCTACCGCGCCTGGGTAGCGCGCGAGAAGGAAGTAATCATCGCTTATGCGTTGATGATGGTGGTACTCGACGAAGTGCATTTGCTCAACATCACCGTCGTGCCCGAGCGGCAGGGCCAGGGGTTCGGTGGAACCATGCTGACCCACCTCCTCGCCGATGCAGACGAGCGAGGTTGCAAATTCATGTTTCTCGAAGTAAGGCCCAGCAATATCAATGCACTGGAGATGTACCGCCGTTTCGGTTTCGTCGTCATCGGCGAGCGGCGCGGCTACTATCCGGCCGCCAATGGCCGCGAAGATGCCATCGTGATGACCTGCGATATCGGCCGGACGGCACTCGTCGCCGGCAAGGCCGCCTGAGATGACTCAGTCATGACCCAAAAGCGCGATGCCATTCTCTGCGAAATGGGCCTCGGCCCGATCTGGAGGCTGCGCAACAAAACCGAAACTGTTCGTGCTGATGAGCCCTTCGTCACTGCTCAGGACAGGCCTGTCGAAGCACCGATAGCCGTTCACCCTGAGCCTGTCGAAGGGCAGGGGGATCGAGCATCACGAATCGCCCGCATGGACTGGGAGGAACTCAGGCAATCTGTCGCCGCATGCCGCACCTGTGGCTTGTGCCAAGCGCGCAAGCAGGCCGTGCTCGGCGTCGGCGATGTGAATGCCGACTGGCTTTTCGTCGGCGAAGGGCCGGGCGCAGAAGAGGATGAGCGCGGCGAACCTTTCGTCGGCCAGGCCGGCAAGCTGCTCGACGCCATGCTCGCCGCCATCGACATCAAGCGCGGCAAGGACGTCTACATCGCCAACGCGGTGAAATGCCGTCCGCCCAACAACCGCACGCCGGAACCTGAAGAGACGGCTGCCTGCTGGCCCTATCTGCAACGCCAGATCGCACTGATTCAACCGAAACTGATCGTTGCCCTCGGCCGTCCCGCGGCGCAGACGCTGCTCGGCGTCGAAGTAAAAATCGGCGCTTCGCGCGGCCGTCGGTTCGAGCACCAGGGCATTCCTCTGATAGTCACCTATCATCCGGCCTATTTGCTGCGCAATCTGTCGGACAAGGCCAAGGCATGGGAAGACCTGGTATTTGCACGCAAATCGATGCGCGAGTTGAAATTAAAGACAGTCTGATTAATTTGTTTCGCTAGTATGGAAATATCGCAAGCATAAAATATGGCGAAACACTTTTGTTCATTGGATGGAGTAAGGACGCGTAAATGAAAGCAGCGGTCTATTTTGGTCCTCAGGACATTCGTTGTATCAACATCCCCGATTCGGTCCTTCGTGCCGACCACGACGTACTGGTGAAAGTCAGCGCGACGTCGATCTGCGGTTCCGATTTGCACTTGTATCGCGGCGCACTCGATCCCATCATGAAAAAGGGAAAATCGCAAACCGGTCACGAACTCGTCGGCGAAGTATTGGATACAGGCAAATCGGTGGCACGGTTCAAGCGCGGCGACCGCATCAGCATGGGTTACTCCGTCTCGTGCGGGCACTGCTACATGTGCGCGGTGGGCCAGACGGCCCATTGCGAAACAACGCAGAAGGCGGTGTACGGCTTCGGCATCCCGTTTGGCAACCTTAACGGCACCCACGCCGAAACGATAGTCCTGCCTTACGCCGACAGCCACGCGATCAAGGTGCCGCACGAAATACCCGATGGCGCCGCATTGACACTCTCATGCAACCTGCCAGCGGCCCTGATCGCCAATCGCCTGGCCGATATTCAGGCCGGCGAAAACCTCGCGGTCGTCGGCTGCGGCCCGAGTGGATTGATGGCCCTGGATATAGCGCTGCATGGCGGCCCCGGATGTGTCGTCGCCTTCGACAAAGTGCCGCATCGCCTGGCGGCCGCTGCGAGCAAGGGCGCTGTCACCATCAATCCAGCGGAAGAGGGCTGGAAGGAAAAGGCCTTGCAGCTTACCGTTGGCCGCGGTTTCGACAAGGTGATCGAAATGGTGGGCGCTCCCGAAACGCTGCAGATGTCTCTCGATCTTGTCCGCTGCGGCGGAACCATTGCCGCGTTGGGGGTATTCTGCGACAACACGTTCAATCTCAATCTTGCCGACGTGTTCCTGCGCGACATCACCTTGCACATGAACGGCTTTGCCAATGTTCAGCCTTTTATGTGGCAATCCCTGCGCCTAGTGGAACGGGGCGTGCTTAATCCGCAGGAGTACTTTTCCCACACTTTCTCGTTGTCGGACGTGGACAAGGCCTTTTCGACCTTCCATAACAAGGCCGATGGCGCAATGAAGATGCTGATCAGGCCATAAGGCAGAAACCTTCGCAAGACCGGTGGCTCCTGGGTTTTTGGTCTTGCGTTTGCGAGTTCTGGAATAACTGTTGCCAGATGAGACCTCAATTCTTTGAAGATCAGCGCCAACACCCGCCGATCAGCCTTTAAGCGCTGAAAGGGGTTTGTCCCCGTCAGCGTCGACGCTTAGGTTGAGACTTGAGTTTTCTGCCTGCCGGCCCCATATTGCACACCATTGTCCCTTCCTTTGGAGGTCTTCCATGCGTTTCCGTCTCTTCGCGGTGATTGTCCTCATCGCCTCGCTGCTCTCAGGCTGCGGTTACAACACTTTCCAGACCAATGACGAATCAGTTAAAGCTTCCTGGGCCGAAGTGCTGAATCAGTACAAGCGCCGCGCCGATCTGGTGCCCAATCTCGTGCAAGTAGTGCAGGGCTATGCTTCACACGAAAAGGATGTGCTAACGCAAGTGACTCAGGCGCGCGCCAGCGTGGGCGGCATCAATGCCACGCCGGAGCTGGTGAATGATCCAGAGGCTTTCGCCAAATTCCAGCAGGCGCAGAGCCAGCTTACCGGAGCGCTGTCGCGCCTGCTGGTGGTGGCGGAAAACTACCCGCAGTTGAAGGCGGATGCGAATTTCCGCGACCTGCAGGCGCAGCTCGAAGGCACGGAAAACCGCATCACAGTCGCGCGCAACCGTTACATCAAGGCCGTCGAGACTTACAACGTCGCGGTGCGCACCTTTCCCAACAACCTGACGGCGATGGCATTCGGCTACAAGCCCAAGCCCAGCTTCACAGTCGAGGATGAAAAAGCGATCAGCGAACCGCCGAAGGTGAATTTCAATACCGCACCGGCACCAGCCAAGTAAATGCATTTAAGCCACAGAGGACACAGAGTGCACAGAGTTAGAAGCAAATCACTGTTTTCCTCTGTGTTCTCTGTGAACTCTGTGGCCAGATTGTTTTTGGCTTTTGTCTTATCTATCGGCTTGGTTTTTGCTGCCGATGAAGTCGCGATTCCGCCGCTTGCAGCGCGCGTTACCGACCTTACCGGCACGTTGACCCCGGAGCAGAAAGTTCAACTGGAAAACGCGCTGGCGCAGGTAGAGGCGGCCAAGGGTGCGCAGGTGGCGATACTCATGTTGCCAACCACGCAACCGGAGACCATTGAGCAGTTCGGCATTCGTCTTGCCGATGCCTGGAAAGTCGGACGCAAGGGCGTGGATGACGGTGTGATCGTGATCGTCGCCAAGGACGATCACCATATGCGCATTGAGGTTGGTTATGGACTCGAAGGCGCGATTCCCGATGCCATCGCCAAGCGCATTGTCAGCGACGTGATGGCGCCGCGTTTCAAGCAGGGCGATTTTTACGGCGGACTGCAAAGCGCGGTGGATGCGATCGGCAAGATCATCAACGGCGAAGCCTTGCCGGAACCCCGCCAGCGCCGTGGTGTCAATGGTTTCAACCTTTCCGACAACATCATTCCCGTGGCGATGATTTTTGTTTTTGTCATCGGTGGCGTTTTGCGCGCGGTACTCGGACGTGCCGCCGGCGCGAGCGTCGGCGGCGTAATCGCGTTCTTTGGCGCATGGCTGCTGCTGGGGTCGTTGTTCGTGGCCATCATCGTTGCCCTGATTGCCTTTGTTTTTACCCTTGCCGGTGGCGGCCGCTTCGGTGGTCCCGGCATGGGCGGCTTCGGCGGAGGTGGCTTTGGTGGCGGCGGCGGGTTTTCCGGGGGTGGTGGCGGCTTCGGCGGCGGCGGCGCTTCGGGGAGGTGGTAATGAATGTATTCAGAGTGATCAAGCATTTGTTCGTGCCGCATTGGGTGGTGAGACGCGCCTTCCCGAAGCCGGCATTGACGGCCATCGAGCGGACGATTGCCGCTTCGGAAAAACAACATAGCGGCGAACTGCGTTTTGTGGTGGAGGGTGGCATGCCACTGTATGAGTTATGGCATGGCCATTCGGCACGCCAGCGCGCCGTCGACCTGTTTTCGCAATTGCGCGTGTGGGATACGGATCAGAACAGCGGCATCCTGATCTACGTGCAATGGGTGGACCACGCGGTCGAGATACTGGCCGACCGCGGCATCGCCGCGCGCGTACCGCAGGCCGAGTGGAATGCCGTCTGCCGTAGCATGGAAGCCGCCTTCAAGCGCGGCGATTATCGCGGCGGTACGCTCGCCGCCATCGGTCGTGCCAGTCAGTTGCTGGCGCTGCATTTCCCCTCATCGGGCGGGGGTCACAATGAGTTGCCTGACCGGCCGCTGATGCTGTAGTGATCTAGGGCCTGTCGTCAAGCAGACTAACGTCGTCCTGAATGCGCTGGTTGGCTTCATGGCGTTTTTGCAGCAGCCACATGATGGTGATGACGAAACTGCCGAACAGAATGATCACTGCATTGATCGACAGGCCCATCCACAGCAGGCCGGCGTAAATACCGGTCATGGCGAGGATGGAGAGGTTCTCGTTGAAGTTCTGGACGGCAATCGAATGACCGGCTCCCATCAATACATGGCCGCGATGCTGGAGCAGGGCATTCATCGGTACCACGAACATGCCGGAGAGCATGCCGAGCGCGATCATCATGAGCAGCGCGATCCCTTCATGGTGAACCAGCGTCATGCCCATCACCACCACTCCCATGGCGATACCAAGCGGAATTACTCTGACCGATTTACGCAGAGTGACGTATCTCGCGGCAATGATAGCGCCCAGAGCGACGCCGGCTGCCACGGTTACCTGCATGATGGTGGCTGCGGAAAGATTCATTCCCAAGGCTGCCTTGGCCCATTCCAGCACGACAAACTGCAGCGTTGCGCCAGCGCCCCAGAACAAGGTAGTGACGCCAAGCGAAATCTGGCCCAGGCGGTCGCGCCAGAGCAGACGCAGGCAATGGTTGAACTCATGAACCAGATAGAGGGGGTTGGATTTCAGCGGCTTGTGGTCGACTCCTGTATCGGGCAAATAAAGATTGATCAGTGCAGCAGCCAGGTAGATCGCGCCTACGAACGCAATATTCATTTCTGGGACAGTGTCGATACCGGTATCGATAAGCGGAAAATCGAAGGAAAGCAGATTGGCCGCGATATCCGGTTTGATCAACAGGCCGCCCAGCCCCATGCCGAGAATGATTGCGGCCACGGTGAGTCCTTCGATCCAGCCGTTGGCGACAACCAGCAGACGCGGCGGCAAGTATTCGGTAATGATGCCGTATTTTGCCGGCGAATAGGCAGCGGCGCCGAGGCCGACTACCGCGTAGGCTGCAAGAGGATGCACATGGAAGAAGAGCAGACTGCAACCAAAAATCTTGATGCCGTTGCTGATGAACATGACGCGGCGCTTGGGCATCGAATCGGCGAATGCGCCGACGAAGGCCGCAAGTACCACGTAAGACAGGGTAAACACGGTCTTCAGCAGTGGCTCATACGCGATGGGGGCGTCCATGCCCTGCAATATTGCAATCGCAGCGATCAACAGCACATTGTCGGCCAGCGCGGAAAAAAACTGGGCGGCCAGTATCAGGTAGAAGCCTAGATTCATTTTGAGGGCGTTTTATATCACATAGGGCGCGCTACTCAAGGCCGTGAAGATCAGGGAAAGAAAGCTTGTTTCGAGTGTATGTCAGGCGACCTGTGAGAAACTCGCGTTATATGCCTGAAGCAGTTGACCAACCTGTGACGCGTCCGATCCAAGCCCATATCGATATTGCAGCCCTGCGCCATAACCATGCGCTGGCCCGTCGCCATGCCGGCAAGGCGCGGATGTGGTCGGTCATCAAGGCCAATGGCTATGGACATGGCGCGCTGCGCATTGCGCGAGGTCTGGAACAGGTGGCCGATGGCTTCGCTCTCCTTGAACTCGATACGGCGCTCGCACTTCGTGCGCAGGGAATTCGCCAACCGCTGCTGTTACTGGAAGGTTTCTACAATACCGACGAATTGCAGGCCTTCGCGCAGCAACATTTGATCCCCGTGGTACATCGTCTCGATCAGGCCGAAGCACTGGTGCGCAGCGATTTTTCGCTGCCGGTTTATCTGAAGCTCAATACCGGCATGAATCGCCTCGGACTGAATGTTGACGAACTGGCAGCCGCACTCGATTTGCTGCGCGGTTACGAGATTACCCTGATGACCCACTTTTCCGATGCCGACGAGGGGCTGGGTATCGACGATCAAATGCAATGTCTTAAAAAAATGCATAGAGGGCGTGATTACCCGCTTTGTCTGGCGAATTCGGCGGCGCTGCTGCGCTTTCCCGAAGCCTTGGGCGATTGGGTAAGGCCGGGCATCATGCTTTATGGCGCATCACCTTTCCCGTGGATGAAAAGTGCCGCCGAGATTGGACTGCGGCCGGTGATGACGCTGACGAGCGAACTCATCGCGGTGCGCGACTTGCAGCCTGGCGACCGTGTGGGCTATGGCGGCGCATTTGTTGCCGAGCACAGGATGACAATCGGCATCGTGGCCTGTGGCTATGGCGATGGCTATCCGCGCCACGCCCCAACCGGCACGCCCATCCTGGTGAACGGGCAGCGTACTCGCACGGTCGGAAGAGTCTCGATGGACAAGATCTGCGTAGACCTCACTGACATCGCCGCTGCCAGGGTAGGGAGCCCGGTAATCCTGTGGAGCGAGGGGCTGAGTTCTGATGAGGTGGCGGCCAGCGCCGGCACGGTGAGCTATGAACTGTTCTGTGCCCTGGCTGCACGTGTACCCGTGGTGGAGCAGGGCTGATGGCCAAGGTCAAGACGATTTACTCCTGCACCGAATGCGGTGCCAGTGCGCCGAAATGGCAGGGCCAATGTCCCGGTTGCGGCCAGTGGAATACTTTGGTCGAAACCGTTGCCGAGCCAGTGGCTGCGGGCGCAGGTAATCGCTATTCTTCACTCAGTGGTGAAGCCCGGCTGCAAAAACTGTCCGAGATCAATCCAACCGAAGAACCGCGCCAAGCGACCGGCATCGAGGAATTCGACCGCGTGCTGGGCGGCGGACTGGTCGCCGGCGGCGTGGTGCTGATCGGTGGCGACCCCGGCATCGGCAAGAGCACACTATTGTTGCAAGCGCTCTCAAGGCTGGCGGATGCCGGTTTACCGGTGTTGTATGTCTCGGGCGAGGAATCCGGCGAGCAGGTTGCCTTGCGCGCACGGCGCTTGCACCTCGGCGCGGGCGACATGCAACTGCTGGCCGAGATCAACCTCGAGAAAATCCTCCGCGTACTGAATCGCGAAAAACCTGTCGTGGCGGTAATCGACTCGATCCAGACGGTTTATTCGGACGCACTGCAATCGGCCCCGGGCTCGGTGGCCCAGGTGCGCGAATGTGCGGCGCAACTGACACGTATGGCCAAGCAGAGCGGCACGACGGTGATTTTCGTTGGCCATGTCACCAAGGAAGGGACGCTGGCCGGGCCGCGCGTGCTGGAGCACATGGTGGATACCGTACTTTATTTCGAGGGCGACACGCATTCGAGCTTCCGTCTGGTGCGCGCCTTCAAGAACCGTTTCGGTGCGGTCAATGAGCTCGGCGTCTTTGCCATGACCGACAAGGGCCTGCGCGGCGTCTCCAACCCTTCGGCGTTGTTTCTCTCCCAGCAGGGTGGCGAGGTGGCGGGGCGCTGTGTGATGGTGACGCAGGAGGGAACGCGACCCCTGCTGGTCGAGATTCAGGCTTTGGTTGATGCTGCCCATTCGCCCAATCCAAGGCGTTTGTCCGTCGGACTTGAGTCAAGCCGATTGGCGATGCTGTTGGCGGTTTTGCATCGTCATGCGGGCATCGTCTGTTTTGATCAGGATGTGTTTGTCAATGCCGTCGGCGGGGTGCGGATTCAGGAGCCGGCAGCCGACCTTGCAGTGTTGTTATCTATTGTTTCTTCTTTATTAAACAATCCGTTGAATAATAAACTTATAGTATTTGGTGAAGTTGGATTGACCGGTGAAATCCGCCCTGCACCACGCGGCCAGGAACGCTTGCGTGAGGCCGCCAAACTTGGCTTTACCCACGCCCTTATCCCCAAGGGCAACGCTCCGCGCCAACCGATTCCTGGTATCGAAGTGACAGCAATTGATCGCATGGAACAGGCTATCGATCACTTGCGGAATCGATAACCGGTTTGTGGTTCAATTCAAGTCCGGCAGGCTGTCAGGCTAAATGCGATTCGCTCCATATCCTGTGGCGTATTGATGTTGCTGAAAGCGGCCTCGTCGGCGAAGGCGACTTCAACGTAGCGTTGCCGTGTTAGCCAATGCCAAAACACCCGCCTGCCACCGGCAAGAAAATCCTCGATCGACGGCCCGAGCGTGCAGCGGCAGAGCAGAAAGGTGGGTTGCAGACCGCTTGACGTGCGAGCTACTGCGATATCGGCCTTGGTAGTAGTTAGTGCCTGATGCAAACGCACAACCATGTCACTCGGCAACAGGGGAACATCACATGGAACGCAGGCCAGCAGCTCTGTATTGGCGCAGGTTATTCCTGCATGCAAACCGGCCAGCGGGCCGGGGTAGCCGGCAATCACATCAATAATGATCGGGTAACCCAGGGCCGCAAGTGCCGCTTCGTGACTGTTGCAATTAAGTATCAGGCTATCGACTTGCGGGCGAAAACGATCAATCACCCATTCGATCATCGGCCTGCCATTTAGGGGTAGTAATGCTTTGTCGAGCCCACCCATGCGAGTGGATTTCCCCCCGGCGAGAATCAGGCCAGTAATATCAGTCGAGTTAGCCACCAATGTAGGACATCTCTATCTTCTTGAGGTTGACAGTTGCCGCAGTACGAATTTCGGAATAGCGGTCTTCGCGCGCCTGCCAGATTGCAGCTATGCGCGAGGCGATGGCATCATCGGAGGCGCCGGAGCGCAGCATCTCACGCAGATCGTGGCCCTGCGTCGCGAACAGGCAGGTGAAAAGCTTGCCATCGGTCGATAGGCGCAGGCGGTTGCAGTCGGCGCAGAAAGCTTGCGTCACTGAAGCAATGACGCCGATTTCGCCATTGCCGTCTGCATAGCGCCAACGCCGCGCCACTTCGCCGACGTAATTGCCAGGCAACGGCTCAAGAAGAAATTCGGTATTGATCTTGTCCACGATTTCGTCGGCAGACACAACGTCATCCATGCGCCAGCCGTTGCTGGCGCCGACATCCATGTACTCGATGAAGCGCAGGATGTGGCCGCTGCCCCTGAAGTGGCGCGCCATGGGCAGAATGGCATGGTCATTGAGGCCGCGCTTGACCACCATGTTGATCTTGATCGGGCCGAAGCCGGCACGACTGGCGGCTTCGATGCCGTCAAGCACGTCCTTTACCAAAAAACCGACGTCGTTCATGGCGCGAAAGGTTGCATCGTCGATGGCGTCGAGGCTCACCGTCAGGCGATTGAGGCCGGCAGATCGCAGGGCCTGCGCCTTCCTGGTCAGCAGCGAGCCGTTGGTCGTCATGGTCAGTTCGAGTTTGCCGATCCCGGCGAGTTTCTCGACCAGCAATTCAAGGCGCTCGCGCAACAGAGGTTCGCCACCGGTAAGCCGAATCTTGTGCACGCCCTGATCGGCAAAAATGCTCGCCAGGCGATGAATTTCCTCGAAACTGAGCAACTCGCTGCGACGCATGAACTGATGACCCCCGCCAAAACTTTCTTTCGGCATGCAGTAGACGCAGCGGAAGTTGCAACGATCCGTGACCGAAATGCGCAAGTCGCGCAATGGCCGTTGCAGACGATCTATGAGAGCGGGAGTTTTAACGAGTGGGGCGTCCATGGTCGGGTTGGTCTAGTGTGAATCTGAAACGCTGTCGGTGGCTCTGGGCGGCGTCGGCGTTCCATTCCTGTTCGTCGAAGAATACCTCGTTATTCTGCCCGACCACAAGCACCGTCGAACTACGGGTGCCGTAAGCCGAGTCTGCGGTGGCGCGCACGAAGATGGCGGAAAGACGCCGTTCCCATTCGAGCGGGACGCCAGTATCCGGTAAATCGATATCATCGGCAATGGCTGTGTCGCGCAGGAAGTGGAACAAACCATCGGTATCCGGCAAATCATGCAGTGACTTCTCGAGTGCGTGAGTCGCCGTGGTTACCTTGGGCCAGGGCGTGTTGATGACATGATTGGACAAGCCGTGGACTCCCGCGTTCAGGTTGCGCGCCTGATTTTCAATATTGTTATAGCAGGCCAGCGTATCGCCATCGCAAACCAGCAGATTGAAACCGTTGTAGCGGTCGCCGATGAGCTTGACGTCCGCCAGATAGTCGAGTGCCTTTGCCGTGCCTTGCAGGAAGGCGGTTACCAGAGAGCCGCGCGAAGTGGCGAGTTGTTTCACTTGTGTCGGGTCGCGAAAATTGGTCAACGCGGCAAAACGGCCGCCACGAGTGATGCCCAGCCAGGTGCCACCTGCCGACAAATCGCGTCCAGCCAACAGGTTCGGCGCTTCCGGCCAGAAGAAGGCAGAACGGGTAGGGCGGGCGAAAAATTCGTCACGGTTGGCGGCAATTACCAGTGGGTATTGCGGGTGGGCCTGCCACGCGGCGAGGATCAGGCACATGGCATCAACGCGGCGTCATTCAACCACGTAGGGCAGGGGCAGTATCCGCGGTACGGGGCCGGACGGGTTGCCCAGATGAATCTCGCCCGCAGCGACACAACTCGATTGAGCCACCAGCAGCAGATCAAGTCCGCCCTGCACTGATGGCGCGCTCATCACCACGGCGCCACAAGCCTGCTCGCCCGTCTCTGACGCATAGACTGCGGTACCGTCTGCCAGTTTGTCCATTACGGTATGGGCACGGTACATGCGGCGTTTGATTTTGCCCAAGTGCTGCGTGCGGGCGACGATTTCCTGGCCCGGATAGCAACCCTTCTTGAAACTGACGCCGCCAATCAGTTCGTAATTCACCATCTGCGGTACAAATTCTTCCATGGTTGCGGCAGTGATGAGCGGCATGCCTGCCGCGATATCCAGCCCGCGCCATGCCGCGATGCCCACCGGTTGTGCGGCTACACACAAAGTCTGCCACAGTGCGGCGGCTTTACCAGCAGCGATCACGATCTCGAAGCGCCGGTCACCAAGGCCAAGGACAGTTCCATTTTCGAAGGCTTGCTGTTGCATTGGGCCGGGTTGCGGGAAGCCCTGTTGTTGGAGCAGCACGGCAGCCTGCGGGCCGGCCAGACCGATGCACGCCAGAGATTCGCCAGCATCGCCGAGCTTCACCTTTGAGCGCAGCACATACATCGACAGCTTTTTCTGGATTATGGGCAGCAAGTCGGCCGAGAGCTGCAGCGTGATAACGTCAGCATCGCGCCAGAGCAGAAAATTGGCCAGTATGCGGCCCTTGGGATTGCAAAGGGCGGCGCGGCGCAACTCTTTCTCGCCGAGACTACTGACATCGTTGGAAAGAAGATTGTGCAGGAATTCAATCGCATCGCCCCCTTGCACCTGAATAATGCCAAGATGGGAAAGCGGTGCGATTACGGTTCCATTGGCGACGCGCTGGGCGTCGACGCCAGGGTTGCCGGTTGATTCAAAATCCGCATCGAAGCCTGTCGTACGCAAGGATTCAAGCCAGTCATTAACCATAGATTTTCCAGAGATTCTTACTTGGGGGTTAGGCTATTATAGAGGTTCATTTTGACCTGAACTCCTTGCTGCGCGTGCTGAGACAATTACTCTATTTGATGGTGCTTGGCGCTGTTTGTTTCGCCGCATTGACTTATCTGTTCGCGACCCGGCCGGTCGGTCTGAAAACATCTCCGCTCGACTTTGAGATCACCTTGGGCGTTGGCCTGCACGGCGCCTCACGACAAATGGTGGATGCCGGTATCGATATGCCGGCGTGGCAATTCGCCTGGTTCGGCCGGGTGCTGGGCAGAGCCTCGCAAATCAAGGCTGGGAGCTATGAAGTCGAGGCCGGGGTAACTCCCTGGCAATTGTTGCAAAAGCTCACCCGTGGCGATATCAACCAGGGCGAGGTGGTATTGATCGAGGGCAAGACCTTTGCCGACTTCAGGCAGTTGCTCGATAATCACCCAGATATTCGTCATGAGAGCGCAGGCATGCGCAATGCCGAATTACTGGCCAAACTCGGCATCGACGTGCCCCACCCGGAAGGGTTGTTCTTCCCCGATACCTATCTGTTCCCGAAAAATGCCTCCGATCTTGACATTTACCGGCGCGCCCATCTTGTACTCAGTCGCCGCCTGGAAGCAGAATGGAACAGCCGCGCAGCAGATTTGCCTTACCGCAGCTCCTATGAAGCGTTGATCATGGCATCGATCATCGAGAAGGAAACCGGTCTTGCCAACGACCGCGAACAAATCGCTGCCGTATTTATAAATCGCTTGCGTTCCGGCATGCTGTTGCAAACCGACCCGACGGTAATTTATGGCTTGCACCAGTTCGACGGCAATCTCCATAAGAAGGATTTACAGGCTGACACTCCCTATAACACCTACCTGCGATCTGGTCTGCCGCCGACCCCGATCGCGTTACCTGGGCAATCTTCCCTGCATGCGGCATTGCACCCCGCAGTAAACGACAATTACTACTTTGTGGCGCGAGGCGATGGCAGCAGCGTTTTTTCGCGTACGCTCGAAGAACACAACCGAGCGGTGGCCCGCTACCAGAAACGAAAGGAAAACCCGGGATGAGGGGGCGCTTCATTACCTTCGAAGGTATTGACGGTGCCGGCAAAAGTACCCATCACACCTGGATGGTCGAGTACCTGCGTGCGAAGGGACACGATGTTGTTTCAACGCGCGAACCCGGCGGCACTCCACTTGGCGAAAAACTGCGTGGCCTGTTATTGTCCGAGAGCATGGACTTGGAGACCGAGGCGATGTTGATGTTTGCCGCGCGGCGGGAACATATCGTCAAGGTGATCGAACCGGCGCTGGCAACTGGGCAATGGGTGGTATCCGACCGCTTCACTGATGCTTCTTTTGCTTACCAGGGAGGTGGGCGGGGGTTGGCCAAGACCAAACTACAGCAACTTGAAATCTGGGTGCAGGAAGATCTGCAACCAAACCTGACTTTTCTGTTCGACCTCGACGTCGCCACAGCCACAAAACGGCTGCAAGGTACGGGACAGTCTGCGGATCGTTTTGAACAGGAAAAGGCGGATTTCTTTGAGCGCGTTCGGCAGGCCTACCTTGACAGAGCCAAAGAATTTCCACTTAGATTTCGCGTCATCGATGCCAGTCTGAGCATCGCTGAGACTCATAAATTACTTGAAAATATAATATTAAGTGATTGTTAATAAAATATTTAGTTGGCAGGAATCAATTTGGGAAAGTTTGCTTGCCCAGCCTGCCAACTTGCCGCACGCCATGTTGTTTATTGGCCCGGCTGGTACCGGCAAGGGCCTGTTTGCTGACCAATTGGCCGCCCGTTTGCTCTGTGAATCCGCGCAAGGGAGCCAGCCCGCCTGTGGCATCTGCGACGGCTGTCACTTGCTTGCTACGGACAACCACCCCGATTTCCGCAAAATTACCCTCGAAAGCGACGTTGAAGAGGAGGAGGGGGCCGAAAAATCGACTGCCAAATCGAAAAAGAAATCTGCCGCCCCAGCAATGCAAATCAAAATTGACCAGATTCGTGCACTCGAAGACTTCGTGTTTGTCGGTAGCCATCGCCAGGGCAAGCGGGTTGTCGTGATCAATCCGGCCGATGCCATGAATGTTGCAGCCACGAATTCACTTCTTAAAATACTTGAAGAACCACCATCAAGTGTATATTTTTTATTGGTTTCATCAAACTCAAAGCGCTTGTTACCCACCTTGCGAAGCCGTTGCCGGCAAATGCTGTTCGGCATTCCCAATGTTGTCGTCGCCAGTGCTTGGCTGAAAGCGGAGGGCGTCCGCGAACCCGAACAACTTCTCGGTTTGGCCGGTGGAGCGCCGCTTAAAGCGCTAGCGCTGAAGGAAGAAGGTAGTGCTGCGGTCGTCGATGAGGCCATCGAACCCCTGTATCGTCCGCCGCTCGAACCGATTGCGTTGGCCGCGCATTGGGAAGCATTGCGTAAAAAAAATCCAGGCTTCCTGCTTGAACACTTGATCGATGCAGTTCAAAAGTGGCTTTATGACTTGACTCGTGTTCGCAATGGCAGCACGCCGCGCTATTTACCTGATTCGCAAAAAGAATTGTTGACTGTTGCCCCGAAAATCTCGGTCGCGCGGCTGAACCGCTGTTACGCTGATTTGCTGAAGATTCGTGCCACCGCCCGCCATCCCCTTAACGAACTGCTGTTTCTGGAAGACCTGGCGGCACGTTGCGCAGCAGCGTTGTCCCTGCCTCGATCCTGATGAATGCCCTGCTAGTCGACTCGCACTGCCACCTTGATTTCCCGGACTATGCCAACGAACAGCCCCGGTTGTTGGCAGCCATGGCAGAAAACGGCGTGGGTTGGGCGCTTTGCGCCGGCGTAACTCTGGAACGTTTCCCAGCCATGCTGGCCATGGTCGAAGCGCACGACAATCTGTTTGCCGGTGTCGGTGTTCATCCCGATCACCAGGAAGGGTGCGATCCAACGGTCAATGAACTGCTATCGCTGGCGACGCATCCCAAAGTTGTCGCCATCGGCGAGACCGGGCTCGATTATTACCGACTGACCGGCGATCTAGAATGGCAGCGTGACCGCTTTCGTCGCCATATCCACGCCGCCAAGGATTGCGGCAAGCCATTGATTATTCATACCAGATCATCGACAGAAGACACGATCAAGATATTGCGGGAGGAGGGGGCGGACAGCGTCGGCGGGGTGTTCCACTGCTTTACCGAATCGGCCAAAGTAGCGCAACAAGCACTTGATCTCGGCTTCTACATTTCCTTTTCCGGCATTGTCACGTTCAAGAATGCTGTCGCATTAAAGGAAATGGCTCGTGTTATTCCACTGGATAGATTGCTGGTCGAGACCGACTCGCCTTATCTTGCCCCGGTACCGCATCGGGGCAAACGGAATGAGCCGGCCTATGTGCGACATGTGGCAGAGGAAATCGCCAAATTACGGGAAATTGAGTATTCCGCACTTGCCCAAGCGACGACAAGAAATTTTTTTGGACTGTTCAAAGACGCGCATACTTAATCGCGGTGTTGTTGCGCCGGATTACGGACACCTAAAGTCCGCTAGGCGCTGATCTCGACGACTTCGGTAATCGGCAGGGTGGCGATATCACGCAACTTTTCGCTGTACACACCATCCCGTTCCAACAATGAAGACAACTGCGAAAAACTCGATGCCACGAACAGGTTCTGACCGCCAGGCGCTTGGCGGGTAACGCCATAACGCAGGCGTGTTCGTTCAGCGGCCGGCAGTTTGCTGATCAGGCTTTTGGTAGCCCACACGGCGCCGTGGCGCGCAAAATCGGATATCCGCGCCGCCTGATTGATGGAGTCGCCCAGCACGACAAACTCGACGCTGGTCGGAGTCTGAAAAGTGCCAAGCCACTCCTGGCCTTCTGTAATGCCGGTATTCAGGTACAACTCGTTCAACCAGTTCTTGCGCAACTGCCAAGACTTGCTCAGGCGTTGCATCTCCTGCCGTATTTCCTGGGCACAGCAAAGGGCATTCATGAGGTAATTACTCTCTGGCTGAGGGAAGAAGTAGTACAGCATGCCGTCCCCGACATGCTTGCCGCAAGTGGCGTGGTATTTACGGAAAATTGTGCCCATCGTTGCCCAGATTTCGTTGATCAACTCGAAATATTCTTCGGGCGGCAGTTCAGAGCATATCTTTACCGAGTTTTGCAGGTCGGCCACCAACACGGCCAGCGAAGTCAGCACCGGGAGACGCTGGCGGAGCAGATTGCGGATCATCTCGTCGCGGTGGGAAAGCAGCTCCAGCAGCGACTCCTGTGCTCTGGAATCGCTGGCGTAGACAACGAAAATTCCTTCGCGGAAAAAACAGGCGTAGGCCTTGTAGTTGCGGTTCTGGTTTTTGAAATACACACGGGATTCCGACACCGGACGGTCAGAGAGCGGCTGAACTTCATTAAAGCGCTTTTCCAGACAGCCCCAGTCATGGGCCGACAACAAACCTTGGCAACTTGCCCGAAAGCCATCTGCCGAGATACGTCCCTTGGCCAGCGAGAGATGCAGGTTGATTACGTCCCCTGCTTCGTCAAGCAGGCTCTTGCTCGCCATCAGACTGAAGATGTTCCGCTCCTCGATTAAGGCAGGCAACTGTTGCAAACCGCCAAACAATTCCGCTTTGCCGCTCTCGTTGATCCATACCAGCTCAAAGTTGTAGTTGATCATGTAGGCGGGGTGGTGAATTTCGTCCAGAGTGACGCGCAGACCGGACGATGGCAGTGGAACAACTTCCGCTGGTGATGTCGGTGGATTCACCGTTGGGGTGGCAGACTGGGCACCGCCATTCCTCATTCGGGAAACGATTTCGGTCATATTCACTCCCTCTTGCTTGAGTTGCTGTACCTGGCGTATGCGCTCGATAGCGTCATCCGGAAAGTAGCCGAGCTGCCTGGGTCCTTCTGGTTGGCCAGGATTGGTGACAATCGGTTTGGACAGTATTCCAAGATTAATGTAATTATTTAATGTTGCCCTTGAAATACCTGTTTTATCTATTACTTCTTTGCTTGATAGCATGGCTACCTGCTCTATTATTTGAACACAATAAAACAATAAATTAGACAGTACAAAGCTAATTTAGACAATATAAATTGGGCTGTCAAGAAGTATTTACACAGTCCAAATCAAGGACACGAGAATGCAGCGCAGGGTTGCCTGAGGTCAGGTCACCTGTCCGTGCAATTTCTGGCAAAGCTTTTTACTTGCCTGATTCCTTTTCCCAAGGCAAATGTTGTTTCTGCGCTTCGTCATGCCAGTGCTCTTCTTCTTCATGTATATAGCGCTGCGTCGTCCGGGCGTCACTATGGCGCGCATCCTTCTGGACGTAGCGCTCGTTGATGCCGCTGTCGATCTTGGCGGTAATACCGGTATGGCGTCCCCAATGGGCTGAGGCTGCGCGAAGCTTTTCCTTCTTGTAATCGGACTCTGGTGGCAACAGTTCGGCGGCGGCAAAGAAGATGCGCTTCAGAATCTGGTTCAGGCGCCGTGCCGTGATCGGACTGCGATCCTTGAGCGACACCAGGATCGGCGTGATATCCGTTCGCTTAGGAACCGCCGTCAAGCCGAGGAATTTCCGGTACCGCATCAGGGCCTGCACCATGTCGTCGGCGATTGGAACTTTCGCTTTTTTTCCTCCCTTGCCGACGACATGCCACCACCAGCGACCGCGTTCTTCGCGAAAACTGTTCATGCGGTGGGATTCCAGTTCCCCGGCACGAGGCGCCAGCATATACAGCACCGCGCCGATGAAGCGGGCCCGTTCATATTCGGCGCATTCCTGATCATTGGAACGGGGCATGTTTTCAATTGCTTTAGTAACCGCAGCCCACATTTCCTCGTCAAGAAAGCGTTCGACCTTCTCGGTTTCATCTGTCGTCGAAACCGCTAAAGGTGATCCGGCGGCTTCAATGGCCGTTTTGCGCCGGCGTTGTCGGATCAGGCCGAGGGGGTTGCCGGCAAGATATCCAGCGTCGGTCAGGTAGCGCATCAGGGAATTGATTGCAGCCATGGCGGTAAGAACCGCGCTCTCGCTCAATGGGCCAACAAATGGGTGCCAAGCCTCTGACGCCCGCTCAATCCTTGGGCCACACCACAGCCGCGATGGCTGCGGGTCGACCAGAAAATTTAGATAGCCCTCGAAGTCTTGCCGATTCAAGCTTGAGAGTGGTTTCCCGCATTCGATCAGAGCCCACAACAAAAGACGCTCGGTTTCACGCTGATAAATCCGCAATGTGCCGGGCGATCGGTCATATTCGGCAAGAAAACATCGGATCGCCTCGACATCATTGTCAGCTTGGATCTGTAGACGGGCTTTGTCGGCGCGGTTTTCACCCTGGTGGCCGTCAAGTTCAGCGGGAACGTGAATGCAATCCAGTGGCCTGATTGGCACGACCGTTTTCAGATTAAGGGACGCTGAAGATTTGGCAGGCGATGGGATTTGAGTTTTCATAGTGCGCCACAAAATTCTTGGGCCAATAAAAATTCCAACCATGTGTTTAATAGCATCGACGTTTAAAAACACATTTAGTGCATCCTATGCGTTATTGATACAGGGGTAGGACATAAGATAAGCAGTAATTTATGAACTATTGTTGAGATTGGAGGCTGTTTTTGTACTGAATAAGAGCTTTTGCAAAGTTGCGCAGAGGTTCGCTCGGTTAGTTGGACAGGATTTCGGATTTCTTGAGTGGAGTCCCTGCTGGTTACGGTTATCACGGTGCCGCCGACCGCTCCCTGTGGTTCGCGGACGTTAATGCGACAAGGCCATGTCGCGTCCGCCATCGGTCACCAGCGCATGCCGTTCAGCCACGTGAGCGCCGCTCATCACGCATTCAGCGCGAGTTGCGCCGCGCGTTCCAGATTGCGTTCGAGTTGAGTCTTGCCGCCTTGATACTGCTTTGGCCAGAGAATGTCCTTGAAACCTTGCTCGGCAGCGGCATGCAGCGTCCAGGTCGGATCGGCGAGATGCGGACGCGCCAGTGCGCAAAGATCGGCACGGCCAGCGGCGATAATCGTATTGACATGGTCGGCCTCGAAAATATTTCCGACGGCAATCGTCGGCACATGAAGTTCGTTGCGAATCTGATCGGAAAACGGCACCTGGAACATGCGGCCATAGACGGGGGATTCTTCCTTGCTGACCTGACCCGACGAGACATGGATAATGTCGGCGCCGGCGTCCTTGAACAGCCTGGCGACATCCACCGAATCATCCGGAGTCACACCGCCGGCCACCCAGTCGTGGGCTGAAATGCGCACCGACATGGGTTTTTGCTTGGGCCAGACCGCGCGCATTGCACGGAACACTTCCAGTGGATAGCGGCAGCGATTTTCCAGACTGCCGCCATACTCATCCTGGCGCTGATTGGTCAGCGGTGAAATAAAGGACGACATCAAGTAGCCGTGGGCGGCATGAAACTCGATGATGTCGAAGTTGGCTTTGATGGCACGGTGCGTAGCGGCGATGAAATCCGCCTTGACGTGATCCATGTCGGCCCGATCCATCGGTTTTGGCACCTGCGAGGTTCCAGGGATATATGGCAGTGGCGATGGTGCTAACAACGGCCATCCACCGGATTGCAGTGGAATGTCGATGGCATCCCAAGCCAGGCGGGTCGATCCCTTGCGTCCTGCATGACCGATTTGCAGCGAAACTTTGCTATCGCCATTGGCGTGAATGTAATCGACGATGCGTTTCCATGCCAGTTCTTGCTCGTCATTCCAGATGCCGGTACATCCAGGCGTAATGCGCGCGTAGGGTGATACGCAGGTCATCTCGGTCACGATCAATGCCGCACCGCCCATGCCACGACTGCCGTAATGGACCAGATGAAAATCCGTCGGCACACCTTCCTCGGCTGAATACATGCACATCGGCGACATCACCACGCGATTGGCAAGCGTCAGTCCGCGCAACTTGAAGGGTGTGAACATCGGCGGGACCGGTTCGGTCCCGGCAGACGTTGACACACCACAGCGAGCAGCGAACCATCGGTCGAAATCGTCGGTGTATGTCTTGTCACGCAACTTCTGATTGGCATGGCCGACGCGCTGGCTGCCTGTGAGCACGGCGAAGGCAAACTGGTCCGGCTCCATACCGACGTAACGCTCGACATTCTCAAACCAGGTCATCCGATTGCGCGCGGCGCTTTGCAACTTGAGCGCCTCAATCTCGCGCTCGGACTGATAGCGGGCAAGTCGTGCCGGTATGTCACCTTCGGTGCTGTTCAGCACCTTGACCAGCGCCGCCGCGTCTTCCATCGCCAGCTTGGTGCCAGAACCAATGGTGAAGTGCGCCGTGTGAGCCGCATCGCCGAGCAATACGATGTTGTCTTTAAACCAACGTTCGCACAGAACGCGATTGAATTTCAGCCAGACGGCCGATCCGCGAAGATGACGAGCATTGGAAATCAAGCGATTGCCATCGAGCATGTCGGCAAACAGTTCCTCGCAAAAGGCGATCGACTGATCAGGCTCCATCTTGTCGATGCCGGCCTTGAGCCAGGTTTCTTCTGGAGTTTCGACAATGAAAGTCGCCCACTCCTCGTTGAACTGGTAGGCATGCAGGTTGAACCAGCCCCAAGGGGTTTCCTTGAACGCAAAGGTGAAGGCATCCAGCTTCTTTTTGGTACCGAGCCAGATGAATCGACACTTGCGCACGTCAATGCGCGGATTGAAATGGCTTTCGTACTTGGTTCGCGTGATCGAATTGACACCGTCGGAGCCGATAACCAGGTCGTAATCCTGTGCATAGTCGTCCGGATCCTTGAATTCGGTCGCGAATTTCAGGTTCACGCCGAGATCTTTTGCACGGGCCTGAAATATCTGCAGAAGTTTCAGTCGCCCGATGCCACAGAAACCGTGGCCGCCGGAGACGATCCGTCGATCCTTGAAGAAGACGTCGCAGTTGTCCCAATGATGGAAGTTGCGTTCTATTTCATCGACCACTTTCTGATCATTTTGGCGAAAGCCGTCCATGGTCTTGTCGGAAAAAACGATTCCCCAGCCAAAGGTGCTATCCGGTTGATTGCGTTCGATCACGGTGATGTCACAGGCCGGATTGGCCTTTTTCATCAGTATCGAAAAATACAGGCCCGCGGGGCCGCCACCAAGACAAACGATACGCATAGTGTTTCTCCATTGGGATGGGGTTGGTTACGGTTTTGCCCAATGTTCGGGCTTTAGACTTTTTTATTCACACGTCTTCTCTTTAAAGCAACTGATGGCGGCGCGAATATCTTCCGGCCAGGGAATGGAGCGATGAGTTTGCAGTGATGTCGCCACCAGCAATTGATTCGTGCGCATGCGCACCGAACCGTCATGGCCATGGACTATGTGCTGCAATGACAAAGACGATGTGCCGAGCTTCACAGGCGACATTCGGAATTCGAGCTTGTCACCAAAAAAAGAAGGTGCGACAAACGTTGTATCGATTTGCACTGTCGGTATTCCCATACGGCGTTCCAGAATTAGTGAGGTCAAGGGCTTCCCGATATGAGCCAACCAGTCTTCCACAGTGCGATTTATCATGATGAAGTAATTAGGAAAGAAAATAATTCCCGACGGATCGCAGTCCTCAAAATGCACTGAGTGGGTAGTAACGAACCTCGTGGTGTGGCAGTCATCGATTGCGTCAACGGTGGCGGTCATGACGAAAACCTCCAAGATAGGGGCACACTGCAATTTCTCGTGTTCATCATTTTGTGCGCTCGCGCGGCGGATTGGTCGGTCATCGCGAAACTCAGTCAGGAATGACGGCGGTGACTTCGATCTCGACTTTAGCCTCGTCCTCGACAAGATCGGCGATCTGGACGGCGCTCATCGCCGGATAGTTGCGGCCCATGACCACGCGATAGGCGGCTCCGATTTCCTTCAAGCGGGCGACATACTCCTTCTTGTTCCTGAGATACCAGGTCATGCGCACGATATGCTCGGGGCCGCCGTTGGCCGCGCCTACGACGGCCACACAGTTCATCAGGGCCTGTTTGATCTGCGCGACCAGATCATCCGTCTCGAACTTGCATTGCGCATTCCAGCCGATCTGGCCGCCGACGTAGATTTGCCGCCCCCGTGCCTCTACGCCGTTGGCATATCCTTTGGGGGGGATCCAGTCCTCAGGCTGCAGGGTCTTGTAGCTCATCGTTGCGTCTCCTCTATCTGGGTGGCTTATATGGTTTTGCTGAGTACCATGGTGCCTATCTTGTTAAGTGGTACCAGCAAACAACAACCATATGAATAGTATATGCCTGAACATTCTACATTTTAAAAGTAATTTTTTGGTTTGGATGTTGGTGTAACGCAATTCCCTCTCAAAGCAGTTTTTCATTCGCTGGTCACGGCACACAGACCGCCCACCTCACGCAATGACCATCCACCAATTTGCTGTCTGCCCCGGCATTTTGTTGTTGACAGCTTAAATGTTGACCATATAATATTTACTACTTTAAACATTTCATACTGTAAATATCACCAAGACGACTTGACCCGCAACGCCCCTATTTAAAGAGAAGTCAACTTGAGCACCCCGAACGCCCTGCGCGAATTGAAGAACCACGATCTGGTCGACGATATCGCCAAGCCCGGTGTGCGCTATGAGAAGCGTCTGACGCGTCTGCTAATGACATTTCCAGACTGCACCACCCAGACGCTGGAAGAACTGCGCAAGCCAAAGCTCGATGCCTGGAATCTCAACAAGGAAAATTCGCGTGCGTGGCTGGCGCTGAACATGATGACCGAGGCCCGCTCCGGTTTTATCGTCTTCAACGAGGGCACGAAGGAAGACCGGGAAATTGATTTCGTGCTGTTGTGCCAGAAGCTGGCGGCAGATCAGAGCTGGGTTGGCAGTCTTCATGACGAGATTCAGCTCGGTGCCAAGGCGCGCGGATGTGATTGTAGATGAGGAAGTCGATCAACCCTCGTAGTTCCACCCACCCATAACATAAAAGGATATGACAATGAAGGTCAACAAGCTCGATCACATTTGCATCGCTGTTCGTAATCTTGATGAGGCCCGCAAGATTTGGGAGCCAATGCTTGGCAAGACAGCCCCGGATGACGCGTATGTCGATGAACCGGAGAAGATCCGTGTAGCGCGCTATTGGCTGGGGGACGTCGGCTTCGAATTGATGGAGTCAACCAC
The DNA here is from genome assembly GCF_907163265.1 of Georgfuchsia toluolica. NCBI lineage: Bacteria > Pseudomonadati > Pseudomonadota > Betaproteobacteria > Nitrosomonadales > Sterolibacteriaceae > Georgfuchsia > Georgfuchsia toluolica. The sequence continues at coordinate 759,410 of NZ_CAJQUM010000001.1, read as the reverse complement.
ACCGGACGGCGACGTGGCGAAGTTCATCGAGAAGCGGGGCGAAGGGGTGATGTTGATCAGTGTCAACGTCGATAGCACCCGCGAAGCCGTCGACGAAATTAAGGCCATGGACTATCCAATGATCGGCGGCTTGCGGCAGTTTCGCGACTGCGAATTCGCATTTGTGCACCCGAAGAAAATGAACGGCGTGCTGCTCGAGGTCATCGACTACAAATGGCGCGAGCTTGAGGTATCGAAATCCTCCGGCAATCCCTGACACGACTCCAGGCTCCCATCCTTTAAAGGGATATAGCAATGGCCAAGATTAAGAAGATCCGCAAGTTCATCACAATCAACGCCAACAACTGCATCGGCTGTCGGGCGTGCGAACTTGCTTGTTCGGCTTTCCACGCCAGGCCGCGCTACAGCAGCTGCAATCCTAAGCGCGCACGGATCCAAATTGTCCGTGATCCGCTAAAGGATATCTATCTGCCCGTCTATGCTGGCGAATATACAGCGGCCGAATGCGCCGGCAAGAACAAGTACATCATCGATGGCAAGGAATACAGCAATTGCGACTTCTGCCGTGCATCGTGCCCGTCTCGCGACTTGTTCAAGGAACCCGACTCCGGTCTGCCCCTGAAGTGCGACATGTGCGAGGACATCCCCCCGTTGAAGATGCCGAAGTGCGTCGAGTGGTGCCCAAACGGAGCGTTAATCTATGAAGAGCGCGAGGAGGAAGTCGAAGAACAGCAACCGCAGCTTGGCGAGGTTGAAACCGGTATCGACGCGATGATCAACAAGTATGGTCTGGAGAAGGTGCTGGCAACAGTCGCCAAGGCGGCGAAGCTCCAGGATTCCTAACGGGACAGGTGCCAGAGCATGGAAACTGTAACGCCCCAGCAAGAAATCATCGACGTCATCAAGAATTACGGCGGCGGAGCCTTCCAGAACTGCTATCAATGCGGCATGTGCGATACGGTCTGCCCCTGGAACCGGGTGGGCAAGTTCAGCATGCGCAAGCTCGTACGGGAGGCGGCGCTTGGCCTGACCGAAATCGATAACGAGGACATCTGGCGCTGTACGACCTGCGGCAAATGTCCGCAAGTTTGTCCGCGCGACGTCCAGCAGATCGAGTCCGGCATCGCTCTGCGCCGAGTTGCCACCGAGTTCAACGTCTTCGCAGGCGCGGCCGCGCCGATTCCAGGTGTGGCGGCGAACCTTCGGGCCGAGGGCAATCCTTTTGGCGAGGAACGCGACAAGCGCGCCGACTGGGCCAAAGACCTTAATGTCAAGCGCTTCGCCGAGGGCATGGAAATTCTCTATTCGCCCGGCTGCTATCTTAGTTACGATCCGCGCGCCAAGAAGATCGCCACTGCAACGGTGCAGATCCTGCAAGCTGCCGGTGTCGATTTCGGCATACTCGGCAAGGAAGAAAGTTGCTGTGGCGAAAGCATCCGCAAGACCGGTGACGAGGCACTCTTCAAGAGCCTTGCGCGGCGCAACATCAACGAATTCATCAACAACGGCGTCAAAAAGATACTGGTCTCTTCGCCGCACTGCTATCACAGTTTCAAGAACGAGTACCCCGAGTTCAATGTGCACTTCGATGTCATGCACATCTCCGAATTCATTTTCCAGTTGATTCAGGAGGGGCGGCTCAAGTTGTCAAAACCCATCTCAAAGACGGTGACTTATCACGACCCATGCTATCTCGGACGTCATAACGGCGTTTTCGACCAGCCGCGCGAAGCGCTGAAGAGTGTACCTGGCCTCAAATTGAACGAGATGGCCGAGTCGCGCATGAACAGTATGTGCTGTGGTGGTGGTGGTGGCCGCATCTGGATGGAAACGCCCAAGAGCGAGCGCTTCTCCGATATCCGCCTGAAGCAAGCGGTGGAAATCGGCGCCGAGGTGATCGCCACCTGCTGCCCGTACTGCATCACCAATTTCGAAGACAGCCGACTCGGCCGGCCCGACGGTGGCGCCAGCATTGAGGTGAAAGACATCACCGAGATCATCCGCGACGCTCTTTAGGCAAGGAGACGAACATGGACATTCAACAAATGCTGAGGCAGCGCAGCCAGCGCCACGATGACAACTGCCTGGGCGACGTGCTGGTCCTGGGCGGCGGCATCAGCGGCATTCAGGCGGCGCTGGACATGGCCACCGCGGGCTTCAAGGTCTATCTGGTCGACAAGGCGCCGACCATCGGCGGCAAGATGGCGCAACTCGACAAGACCTACCCGACCATCGATTGCTCGATGTGCATCGAGTCGCCCAAGTTCATCGAGTGTGACCGTCACCCGAACATCGAGATCATGACCTATACGGAGGTCGATGCCCTCGAAGGGACGGCCGGCGATTTCACGGTCACCTTGCTCAAGAAGCCGCGTTATGTCATCGCCGACTCTTGTACCGGTTGCGGAGCTTGCACCGAATATTGCCCCGTCAAGGTGCCTGATCCGTTCAACGAGGACCAGTCGCTCAACAAGGCGGTGCACATCTATTTTTCGCAGGCCGTGCCTCTGGTCACCTACATCGACGATAGCTGTCTTTACCTCAAAAACAAGTCTTGCACGATTTGCCAGAACGTTTGCGAGAAGGGCGCCATCGATTTCAACCAGACGCAAGAGAAAGTAAAGCTCAAGGTTGGCGCGATTGTCTTGTCGCCTGGCTACGAGACCTTCGATCCGAAGATTCGCGGCGACTACGGCTATGGCACCATTGAGAACGTCGTCACCAGTCTCGACTTCGAACGCCTGCTCGCTGCCACCGGCCCACATGAGGGGCAAATACTGCGCCCCTCGGACAAGAAGCATCCGCACAAGGTAGCCTGGCTGCACTGCGTAGGCTCGCGCCAGGTCAATCCGGTCGGCGGCAACAGCTATTGTTCCGCCGTCTGCTGCGCCTACACGCAAAAGCAGGTGATCCTGGCCAAGGATCACGTTCCCGATCTGGAAGCTCGCGTCTTCCACAACGACATCCGCGCCTACAGTAAGGATTTCGAGCGCTTCTACCAGCGCGCCGAGCGACTGCCCGGAGTCCAGTTTATTCGCAGCTACGTCTCGGTGGGTGGCGAAGATCCAGTCACCAAGAACGTCACCATTCGCTACGCGACCGACGACGGCGTGAAGGAAGAGGAGTTCGAACTGGTGGTGCTCTCGGTGGGCATCAACCCACCCAAGGATGCGCAGAAATTCGCGCGGATTTTCGGCATCGAGCTGAATGCCCACGGTTTCTGCAAGACCGACCCTTTCAACCCGCTGCAGACCAGTCGCCCCGGTATATTCACCAGCGGCGCCTTTATGGGGCCGATGGACATTCCCGAGGCGGTCTACACCGCCAGTGCCGCCAGCGCACAGATGGGGCAACTGCTGAAATCGCAGCGCGGCCGCCTGTCGACGGAACGGGTCTACCCTGCCGAGCGCGATACCACCCAGGAAGAACCCAAGGTCGGCGTCTTCGTCTGCCGCTGCGGCGCCAACATCGGCCGCGTGGTCGATGTGCCGGGCGTCGTCGATTATGCCAAGGGGCTGGAGAACGTAGTGCACGTCGAGGAAAGCCTGTTTGCCTGCGCCACCAACACCGCCAAGGCGATCTCCGACACCATCCGCGACAAGGGCCTGAACCGGGTGGTGATCGCCGCCTGTACGCCGAAATCACATGAGCCGCTGTTCCGCGACACGCTGCGTGAAGCAGGCGTCAACCAGTACTACTTCGACATGGCCAACATCCGCGAGCACTGCTCGTGGGTGCACTCCAAGGAGCCGGAGGCTGCAACGGCGAAGGCCAAGGACATTGTGCGCATGTCGGTGGCGCGGGCCGGGGTGCTCCAACCGCTGGGTGAGTACCAGTTGCCGATCGACAAGGTCGCCCTGGTGATTGGCGGCGGCGTAGCGGGCATGACCAGCGCCCTGACCCTGGCCAATCAGGGGCACGAAACCTATCTGCTGGAGAAGTCCTCCGAGCTGGGTGGCATTGCGCGACGTCTGCACTACACGGTCGAGGGCATGGCGGTACAGCCATTTCTCGCCGATCTGAAGGAGAAGGTCTACAAGCACCGGGACATCCACGTGATCACCGATGCCGAAATCATGGCGGTCGACGGCTACGTCGGCAATTTCGAGACCACGGTCAAGGCCAAGCACCGGATGCGCAACATCAAGCACGGCATCGCCATCATCGCCGTCGGTGCGCAAGAGTTGAAGCCGATCGAGTACCTGTACGGCAAGAATGAGCGCGTGATCACCCAGCTCGAACTGGAAGAGAAAATCGGCGCGCAGGACGAGAGTCTGAACAGCGTTGAACGCCTCGTCATGATCCAATGCGTCGGCTGTCGCCAGGAAGACCGCAACTACTGTGCGCGCGTCTGCTGCAGCGGCGCCATGAAGAACGCGCTGAAGATGCGGGCGTTGAGGCCGAAGGCCGAGATCTACGTGCTCTTCCGCGACATGCGCACCTATGGTTTCAAGGAAGACTATTACCGTGAGGCCGCCAACAAGGGCGTTCAATTCATCCGCTACCAGCCAGACGACAAACCCACGGTCGAGGCCATCCAGGAAGGCGGACGCGACTACATCCGTGTCACGGCCACCGATCTCGTGCTCGGCAAGAAACTGCAGATCGATGTCGACAAGCTGGTACTTTCCGCTGCGGTCATTCCCCCGGCAGACGCAAAGGATATCGCCCGTTACTTCAAGGTGCCGCTATCGCCGGACGGTTTCTTCCAGGAAGCGCACGTCAAGTTGCGGCCAGTGGATTTTGCCGCCGAGGGCGTGTACCTCTGCGGCACGGCGCACTACCCGAAGCATCTGTCGGAGACCATCAGCCAGGCGTATGCCGCGGCCGGGCGGGCTCTCACCATGTTGTCCAAAGACACCGTTGTCGCCTCGGGCGCGGTCACCTCGGTGAGCACGACCGACTGCATCTCCTGCGGCGCCTGCCTCTCGGTGTGCACCTACGGTGCCATCGACTTCGAGGAAACGCCGCGCGGCAAGAAGGCGGTGGTCAATGCGGTGCTGTGCAAGGGCGATGGGCTATGCGTGGCGAAGTGTCCGACCGCGGCCATCAGCCTCTCGCACTACACCAACGACGAAGTGTGCAACCAGATCGACGCCGCGCTGGAACTGGTCTGAGGCGCGCCGACATGACAACGCAACTGATAAGGGACTGAGTATGGCTGCCCCCTCCGATTTCAAACCGATCATTGTCGGCTTTCTCTGCAACTGGTGCTGCTACGGCGGCGCGGATCTGTGCGGCGTCTCGCGCTTCCAGTATCCGCCCTACCTGCGCGTGATCCGGCTGATGTGCTCGGGCCGCGTCGACCTCGAGTTCATCTTCCGCGCCTTCGCCAAGAAGGCCGACGGCGTGTTCATTGGCGGCTGCCATCTTGGCGACTGCCACTACAACCCCGAAGGCAACTACGACGCGCTGGGCAACAGCATGGTCGCCAAGCGCATCCTCGAAAACGTCGGCGTCAATCCCGACCGGCTGCGGCTGGAATGGGTATCTGCCGGAGAAGGTATCCGTTTCGCCGAAATCATGAACGAGTTCGGCGCCAAGATCAAAGCCCTCGGACTCTTTGGTTACTCCGAAGGCCGCGACGTCGCCGACCTGCAGGACGGCCTCGAAGCGGCCACGCAGATGGTGCCCTACATCAAGCTGGTCGAGCGCGAACGCTTCCGCGTGCCGAAGCGGACGGAAGACGGCTACCGCGAATTCTTCGCGCGCGAGGACTACAACGTCCTGTTCAAGGACCTGGTGCTGGACAAGCTGGCCATGAGCCGCATCATGGGTGCTTTGCGCCAGGGCCTGGCATCGACCGAGGAAGTGGCGCAGAAGCTGGGCCTGGAGCCGGCCGAGGTCGCCCGCCACATGCACCTGCTGTCGCAGCAGGGCGTGGTCAAGATCGACGGCAGCCACGTGCGGGCCGCGATCGCCGCCTGAAGCGAATCACTCATACGGGATATGCAAAATGTGTGAAAAGAAAATCGACGCCATCATCGAAAAATACCGCGGCCAGCCGGGTTCCCTGATTCACGCGCTGGTGGAGATCCAGCACGAGAACCACTGGCTGCCCAGGGAAGTGATGCACCGCATTGCCGATGCGCTGGAAGTGCCCTTCGCCCAGGTGATGCAGATCGCCAGCTTCTACAAGACCTTCAGCCTGACCCCGAAGGGTCGTCATAAGGTGCATGTGTGCTCCGGCATGACCTGTCACCTGCGCGGTGCAGCCAAGCTGCTGAAGAAGGTGGAAGAACTTACCGGTCTCAAGGCCGGCGAGACGGATGCCGAATCCAAATTCACCGTCGAGACCGGCGCCTGCCTCGGCAGTTGCAGCATCGGGCCGGAACTCATCGTCGACGGCAAGCACTACGGCAGGATGACGCCTGACAAGGCCGAAGCCGTTCTCAACAGTTACGAGTAGGAAGACATCATGCCCAGGCTCCAATCAGCGGCTGAACTGGAAAAATTCCGCGCCGAAATCCTCGCCCAGCGCGATCCCGCCAAACCCTGCATCGCCGTCTGCGCCGGCGCGGCCTGCGACGGCATGGATTCGGCGGCGGTTGCCGCCGCCTTCCTGGCCCATGTCGACCAGAACAAGTTGGGCGACAAGCTTGAAGTCAGGACCACCGGCTGTCACGGCTACTGCGAGAAGGGACCCAACGTCGTCGTCACTCCCGGCGACATCTGCTACTTCGAGGTCCGGCCCACGGACGTGCCGGAGATCATCGCCGCCACGTTGAAAGGCGAAGTGGTCGAGCGCCTGGTGTACCAGGATCCGAACACCGGCGCCAAGGCCGTGCATATGCAAGAGGTGCCGTTCTACAAGCACCAGACGCGGCTGCTCATCGGCGACAACCCGAAGATCGATCCGATGCGCATCGAGGATTATCTGGCGGTCGGCGGTTACGCGGCGCTGGTCAAGGCCCTGACCACGATGAGTCCGGAACAGGTGCTCGACGAAGTCAAGAAGGCCAACCTGCGCGGCCGCGGCGGCGGCGGCTTCCCGGCCGGTTCGAAGTGGGAGACCACCAGGAACGCGCCGGAGAAGATCAAGTATGTCATCGTCAACGGCCACGAAGGCGAGTCGGCCGCCTTCATGGACCGGGCCATGCTCACCGGCAATCCGCACAAGATCCTCGAAGGCCTGATCATCGGCGCCTACGCCATCGGCGCGCAGAAGGGCTTCATGTACACGCGCCACGACATGCCGCTGCTGGAAAAACATGTCCGCAACGCCCTGGCCCAGGCCGCCGAATACGGCCTGCTCGGCAAGAACATCCTCGGCAGCGGCTTTGACTTTGAATGCGAATTGCATTTCGACGTCGGCATCTTCGTCTCCGGCGAGTCGTCGGCCCTGATGCGCTCCATCGAAGGCAATCCGCCCGAGCCGCGGCCGAAGTACATCCGCACCTCGGTGTCCGGCATCTGGGACAAGCCCAGCAATCTCAACAACGTCGAGACCTGGGCCAACGTGCCGCAGATCATCGCCAAGGGTGCCGAGTGGTTCACCAGCATCGGCTCCGAGAAGAGCAAGGGCACCAAGCTGATTTCGTTGTCGGGCAATGTCGTGAATAGCGGCGTCGTGGAAGTGCCGATGGGCACACCGTTGCGCACCCTGGTGTTCGACATCGGCGGCGGCGTGTGCGATGGCAAGACGCTCAAGGCCATCCACTTCGGCGGCGCCATGGGCGGCTCCATCCCGGCCGATCTGATCGATGCCCCGCTCGATTTCGACGGCATGTCCAAGCTCGGCGCACCGATCGGCGCCGGCGGCCTGCTGCTCATGGACGAAGATACCGACATGGTCGAAGTGGCGCGCTACCTGATGGACTTCCTCACCAAGGAATCCTGCGGCAAGTGCGTGCCCTGCCGCGAGGGCATGCAGCAGATGCTGCAGATCCTCACCCGCATCACCGAAGGCCGCGGCAAGCCGGGCGACATCGAGCGCCTGCAGGACCTGATCGAGGTGACCAACGTCGCCAGCCTGTGCGCCTTGGGCAAGACCTCGGGCGATCCGCTGAAGAGCATGTTCCGCTATTTCAAGCCCGAGTATGAAGCGCGCATCGCCGCCGGTAGTGGAGATACGAAATGAGTGAAATCGTCCTGACGATTGATGGCAAGGAAGTCACGGCCAAGGCCGGCATGACCGTCCTCCAGGCGGCGCAGCAGGCGGGCATCCACATCCCTACGGTGTGCCACCACGAAAAGCTGGAGGCCTTCGGTGGCTGCCGCCTGTGCATGGTGGAAGTCGAATCGCGCGGCTGGACCAGCTACGTCGTCTCCTGCCTGTATCCGGTGGCGAAGGACATCGTCGTGCGTACCCGCTCGGAAAAGGTCGACAAGATCCGCAAGGTGCTGGTCGAGGAGTTGATGGCCCATGCGCCGGACGCGCCGGAACTGGTGAAGCTGGCCGAGGAGTATGGGGCCGACCGCAACCGCTTCGAGCGGGAGGCGTCGTTCTGCATCCTGTGCGGTCTGTGCGTGCGTTACTGCGATGAGGTCAAGCACAAGAACGCCGTCAGCTTCTTCGATAACGGCGCCGTGCGCCAGATCGCCTTCATTCCGGAAGTCGCCAAGACGGAATGCTGGGATTGCCAGGAATGCTTCGCCCTGTGCCCGACTTCCTATGCGCAAGCTGCCTATATGCTGACCGAAGCGCTTGCATTCCCAGGATTGGTCAAGACGGCAGTCCATGATGCCAAGGCACACAAGGCTAAACCAGCGGTGATTCCCATCACCCCGGTCCCTGTGACGGCTTAGGCCGCATGCAAGAGAAAAACCTGTTCAAGATGAACATGAAAGGGGCAACAGAATGAAATATGCAGAGGCTGGCTACAACTTGGAAATTGACCTGGCGACAGGCAACATTGAACGGGTGGAAACCGACTCGAAAATGATGGAACTTCATCTTGGCGGACAAGGCACGGCCGCCAAGATACTTTGGGACAGGGTGCCGCCTGAGGTGGATGCATTTTCCCCGGACAATCTGCTTATTTTCAGCACGGGTTTGCTGCATGGCACGCCGGTGATCGGCGCCAATCGAACCGTGGTGAATACCATTTCGCCGCAGACCGATCGCTATTCCCATTCGATCTTCGGCGGGTTTTTCGGGCCCGAACTCAAGCACGCTGGATACGACAAAATAGTAATTCAAGGCAAGGCTTCCAGCCTGGTCTACCTGTACATCAACAACGACAAGGTAGAAATTCGCGATGCCACCCATCTCCAGGGCAAGGGTGCATCCGAAACAGCGGAGATGATTCAGGCCGAATTGAATGACTCAAGGATCCAGGTGGCCGCCATCGGCCTGGCCGGCGAAAACAGGGTCTACATGGCCTCCATTGAGCACGGTAACTCCAGCGCGTCGCGCGGGGTTGGCGTCATCATGGGTGACAAGCGGCTCAAGGCGATCGCGGTTCGCGGCACCAGGGACACCAACACGGCCAAGCCGGCCGAATTGTTTCAGGTCTGTAACCGCATGGTTAGGGAAATTTATGACAACCCCCACGCCGGCGACACGATGGCACATGGGGAGGGCGATGAGTTCCACGTCGATAATTTCGCTTGGGGCAACGCACGTGCGCGGAGGAAGAATTTCTGGAGCAAGGAGCGTGAGCAGGCCTGGGTTGCCCTGGAGGAGAAGCTGAGGGTACGCTGGACCGGCTGCTACAACTGCCCCAAGGATTGCCATCAGGCGATCAAATATCCCGGTCGGCGCCCCTATTTCCAGAAGTGCTACAGCAAGCTGACCTACGCGATGGCGGCCATGGAAGATCTGGAATTCGACTACGACATCATCGGGCTGACCCAGGAATACGGCCTGGATGCGTATTCGACGCCGCAAGTGATGGCCTTCGCCATCGAGCTCTATGAGGCCGGGATTCTGACCGACGACGATTTGCCGGATTTCCCGAAAGACGGCGCGGGCCGTTTCTTCTATCTCGTGGAAAAAATTGTTCGCCGCGAAGGGATAGGCGACGTGCTCGCCAATGGCGTTTATCACGCCGCCCGTCAGATCGGTAAGGGGGCCGAGGTGTATGACCACAACACCATGAAGAAGTTCGAGCAGGTGCCGATCAAGCTGTCGATGGTCAACTATCCCTACTTCCTGATGTATGCCACTGGCGAGAAAATGGCCATCAACCAGATCGAAGGCTCCTTTCCGCAGACACCGATTGCCGACCGTGCCGAGCGCGAAGCCTACGTCGCCGGCTGGGAGGCAGCGCCGGAGCGCTTCAAGAAATGGCTGCTGGAATGGGAGCCGCGCACGCATCCGACTATCGAAGCGTCCGTCCATATCTGCGACTGGAACGAGACCATGCACTACGTGGATGATGCCATCGGCACCTGCGCCTTCCTGTCGTCGTTCCGGGGCCAGTTCGGCGGCAGGGCGCCGTATCACATCTACAACCTGCCCGAATTGATTTCGCTGGCCACGGGCTTGTCCATCGACTCGGACGAACTGTGGAAAATCGCCGCCCGCAACCGCAACCTTATCCGCGCCATCAATATCCGCCGGGGCTTGCGACGAGCCGATGAGGCGCCACCCGCCGACCACTGGAAGCATCGCGACCCCGAGGCCGAGAAGCAATTGCTCGACGCCTATTACGAATTCAAGGGCTGGAACTACGATGGCATTCCAACGGCCGAGACTCTGGACAAGTTCGAGTTGTCGTACGTCAAGGATGACCTCATCGAGCGGAGAATCATTCCGAACAAGTGAGAGCCTCTTGCAAAACATCGATTGTTTGGCTGATTATTCCGTTGCAAAAAGCGAAATTGAAGGGTGCTGGCGGCCATTTCTGGCTTGATGAGGTTTTCACGCCAACATCATAACGCCCGCGAAATGAATCGCTACCCATCGACACCGCAGATTACGGCGTGCCAGTCGCCGCGCTGCTGTCCTCTGCTTCAATGCACGATAGCCGTGTGATATGGCCGCCTTCAATCAGGTTGACCTATGAAGAGTGCGAGGATGCGACCAAACAGGCACCTACTCGTTCATGCATAAATAATTCAGGTATCGCAGCCGAGTTACAATATCGCATAAACCTTCGGTCACGCCGATCCCCGGCTCCGATTTGAATTAGCCAAGATTGACAAAGCCTATGTCCAAACGCATTCGAGCGGCCACCAGCAAGCCAACATCTGACGGACTGCCCAACCCCACGTCCAGTGACGACGACCACACTCCCCTGCGCATGTGGGTACGCTTGCTTACCTGCTATCACCTCATGGAAACCCGGTTGCGTACAGAGTTGCGCAATAACTTTGAGACTACCCTGCCGCGCTTCGACCTGATGTCCCAACTCTATCGCTATCCGGAAGGGGTCAAGATGAAGGACTTGTCGCGACTGTTGATGGTAAGTTGTGGAAACATCACCGCACTGACCGATCGGCTCGTCGAGGACGGTTTGATCCTGCGGCTTGACGATCCTAAGGATCGTCGCGCCTACTATGTCAGCTTGACTCCCAAAGGAAAGCATCTCTTCGAAAAAATGGCCATTGCGCACAAGCGATGGGTTACATCGCTTCTCAGTGACCTGCATCAAGCGGAACTTCACCAGCTTACCGATCAGTTGGACAAACTGAAGGGACATCTCACTATCCAGTCACAGGCTGCCTCACGAGCATCGAAGGGTAAGTAAGTTTTCTAATACGCTCAGGTTCTTCGAGAAAGCGATGCGCGCGAATGGCGATCCGGAGAAGGCCACGATTGACAAGAGCAGATCCAATGAAGCCGCCATGGATGAGATCAACCAGATCGCGAAGTGTCGATCGAGGTTCGTCAGAACAAATATCTGAACAACATGATTGAGCAAGACAGCCGCTCAGTGAAACGAATCACGAAGCCGATGTTGGGTTTCAAATCCTTCTACACCACTTGCAATGTTTTGGCTGGAATTGAACTGATGCACATGATCCGTAAGGGTCAGAGGATCGTGACGAAAGGCGTGCCGCTATCTTCTGTCGATCAATTTTATGCACTCGCGGCATAAGTGCGTCCAGGGCATGACGTGTGCCTCAGCAAAGAACACGCTTGTCATGGTCGATGATTAATGCGACACCCCCCCTGCGGCGTGAAGCCGAGCCGCCGAGCATAATTCGCAAGAGCAATGGAGCATAACTACCCTCCCGCGACGGAGAGGGGTATGTCGTCATGCAACCTTGCTGAAATCGGGCTTCCGTTTGTCCTTGAAGGCTGTAATTCCCTCACGTGCGGCCGCAGTACACGCGCTATCGCCCCAAGCCAGATATCCAACTTCGAGCGCCTCTGCAAAGGTCGGCGCGACTGCGGCCGTACGTATCGCGTTTTCGAGGATGCGAATCACCTCGGCGCTCAGCGGTTGCCCGCTGGCCGATACTGGCGCAATTGGATCAAGTTCTGCAATCGCTACCGGACCATCTGGAATTCCGACGACCCCACCCGTCAGCGACTTGACGCGAGCGATCGCAGTCCGAATCAGATCCGGGTAATCTTCGGCGAGGTCATCAATAACTCCGAGTTCGAAGGCACGGTCTGCTTTTAGCCGTTTGGCCTGGCGCAACATGTCATGGAATTCTGCGGATGCCTTTGGCCAACGCCGATACGGCACGACCATCGCGCCAATGCCGTGGACTATGCCGAGAGTTATCTCGGGCATTTGCATCCAGGCACTGCGCAGGGCCACGATACCGTGGCAACGCATCGCCAGTTCGAATCCGCCACCGAGGGCCATGCCGTTCAGCGCGGCGACAACGGGCTTCTTCATTCGATCGAGATGAACGAGCAGCCGCGAACAATCGCGGGCATATTGCGTCGACGCTGGTCCATCGCCCAGCATATCGACGAAGCGCCCGATATCGGCGCCGGCACAGAAGGCGCGATTGCCGTAGCCTACGAGAACGAATCCGATAACTCGGCTATCCTTCTCGAAGCGACGGATGACGGAGAGGATTTCGTCGGTCATTTCATCGTGCAGAGCATTGAGAGCTTCCGGGCGGCGCAGCGTGATCACCTTCACACCATCCAGGTCATCGACGAGAATGTGACGCAGGAAGTTCTGATAGGCCGCGAAAGGCCTCTTCGGCATCGGCATTCCGGCGCGTTCGGTGCGCAGACGCATCAGCGCGAGTCCGGTGACTTTTTCGCCGAGATCTCGCATCAGATCGAGCGGCCCGCGTTTGAAGCCCAGTGCCTGGCGGCAACCGAAATCGAGGTCAGCGGGTTCACCGATGCAGCGATCGAGGATATCAACGCTTTGGGAGAACAGGATGCCCATCAACCGTTCACGCACCGCAGAACTTTTCGCCGCCGCCACGGGGACCGATTTGCCGGGCGAAACAGTGATCCAGCGATCCACTGAACCGAAAATCGACGCCGGCCGATAGTGTTCGCCTTCTGTTTCAGCTTGCAGTGTATTGGTCTCAACGATGATTGGGTTGCCGTTTGCCAGATTGAGTACGAAGAAGGGGCCGGCATGAACGAACTCATTGGCGACGCTGTCGATTTCGGCCGCAGTCGCCTTGTCAAGCAGTAGCGCGGATTCGTTGCACCAATTGTCGAAAATCCGGTCAAGCATGAAACACGGCACGTCGTCCGTGACCAAAGGTACCTTGCCGGTGCTACAGAAGAACCAACGCAGATATTCCACGGTTGCCGGAGCGGCACGTCGCCAGCGGATGACTTCGACTACCGGATTGCGCCAGGCGGGGGCAAAAAAATGCGTGACCGTAGCGCGTCCGGGATGCTTCAGCTTTGAGAATATTTCGGCTGCAGGTAATGAACTGGTGTTCGACGTGATCAGTGCGTCCGGACCTACTACCGCTTCGATTGCGGCGAAGATTTTCCGTTTCAAGTCGATGTTTTCGGTGGCCGCTTCAAGTACCCAGTCGGCCTCGGCAATGTCATTGTAGTCAAGGGTACCCACCAGATTGCTGGTCGTCGCCTTGGCTTCTTCCGCACTCATCTTGCCTTTCGCTACCGCCTTGGCTGCGTAGTCATGAAAGCGCTGAATCGCGCGGTCCACGGCAGTCTGGGAAATATCGACAAGGTAAAGCCGGATGCCCGGCAACGCACTCTTGAGGTAGTAGCCAATATCCGGCCCGATGGTGCCAGCGCCAATAACAGCGACCACGCGCGGCAGCGGACGGGGCGGGGAGACGAGCAGGGGATTCAAGTAACCAGTAGTCATTATCACTTTTCCTTTATTCGAGTTTTCAATGTGCCTAGTCATGAGGTGCGGTACCGCGACAACCGTCCAATACTGATGGCATAGTCAGTTAGCGATCGTGGAAGTGTCATAAATTGAAGGGATGTTCGAAAGCGCACATGATATCGAACAACACGTAAATATCAATGTAACATCAATGGAAAATAACAGTAAAACGAATCGTTAGTGTAATTCTGCTCCAGTTGCAGGCTTCGACGGCGCGCGAGGGCTGTAGGGGTGTGACTGGCAGTCATCAGCGAGATGTTTCCACCGCCCCATCGATTTGCCTTGCGCGACAACGTTGTCCCGGGCGTCGGTCCTTGAGCGCTGCGGCAGTTGATGGACTCAATTTTTTGCCCCTCCGAATGCAGTCAAAAAATATTTCATTAATAAATAGAAAATCAGTAGACTTTCCATCGATAGTCAACTAATGTTCGCAACAAGCCTGACCGTAGATTAAAAAAGTTGATCATCGGTTCATCGGTTACTTCGTTCGTTCTCGGGCTGGAGTGGCCAAATTGACAAGAGATCGACATAAAATTGGAAGGAGAAAACTGGTGGCATACAAAGCCGAAATACCCTATGGCGCATACTGGAGTACGCCGTTTGCCCGGTGGCAGGGCAGCTTTGCCGGCCTGCATAGCATCGAGTTCGCCGCCCATGTGGTGAAGCGCGAACTTTCAAAGCGCGGCATTCCCGCCGAGACTTTCGATTACGGTGTATTGGGTTTGTCTGTGCCGCAGAAACACGCCTTCTACGGCTTGCCCTGGCTCGCGGGAATGGCTGGCGTGACGCAGATTGGCGGGCCCACGCTGATGCAGGCCTGCGCCACCAGCGTGCGCTGCCTACTCGCTGCGACGCAGGAGATCGAAATGGGCATGGCCAGCGCAGCCTTGGCCGTCACCTGTGACCGCACCTCAAATGGACCGCACGTCTATTACCCCAATCCTCAGGGGCCGGGTGGTACTGGAGCGAGCGAAGACTGGGTGATGAGCAACTTCAATTTTGATCCGCTGGGCGGCCATACAATGCTCGCCACCGCCGAGAACGTCGCCAGGAAGCACGGAGTGTCCACAGCACAGCAGCATGAGGTGGTACTGAGGCGCGAGGCGCAATACCGGGAGGCGCTGAAGGACGACTCAGCTTTCCTCAAACGCTTCATGACTCTCCCCTTCGAAGTGCCGACGCCCAATTTCCGCAAAACCGCAGTTACTCTCGACGGCGACGAAGGGATCAATCAGTCGACAGCGGACGGTCTGGCAAAACTAAAGCCGGTCATGCAGGACGGGACTGTCACTTTCGGCGGCCAGACCCATCCGGCCGACGGCAACGCCGGGATCATCGTCGCCGATGCCGCTCGCGCGCAAGAGCTTTCGGCCAACCCCTCCATTGCGGTGCGCCTGCTGGGTTTTGGTCAGGCCCGCGTGCCGCTGGCCTTCATGCCCGAGGCCACCGTGCCGGCGGCACTGCGCGCCCTTGATCAGGCCGGATTGTCCATCGCCAAGATGAACGCAATCAAGACCCACAACCCGTTCGCCCTCAACGACATTATCTTCGCCAAGGAGACCGGGGGCGACATCGAGACCATGAACAACTGGGGCTGCTCGCTGGTCTGGGGCCATCCGCAGGCGCCCATGGGCACGCGGTCGGTTATCGAAGTCATCGAGGAACTGGTCCTCCGGGGCGGTGGCTACGGGCTGTTCACCGGCTGCGCCGCGGGCGATACGGCGATGGCCGTCGTCTTGCATGTGGGCGACCGCTGAGTCGCCGCGCTACCGACGAGTATACGGACTACAGAACACATTAAGGAGAACACGGCATGAACTATCGCATCGGCGTGGATGTGGGCGGCACATTCACGGACTTCCTGCTCATCGACGGGCAGGGTAACTCGAGCGTCTTCAAGACCTCGAGCACGCCCAAGGATCCGTCGATCGGCGTCTTGAACGGCCTGAAAGAGATGGCCGACGCCGTTGGCCTTTCCATCAAGGAGTTCGCCGCCAAGGTGGACCTGATCGTGCACGGCACGACAGTCACCACCAATGCGGTACTCACCGGCAACGGCGTCAAGACCGGCCTCATCACCACCGAGGGCTTCCGCGACATCCTCGAGATGCGCCGCGGCTATCGTGAGGAGATCTACAACAACAAGCTGACGCCGCCACCGCCGCTGGTGCCGCGCGACCGTCGCCTGCCGGTGACAGAGCGCATGAACGCCGCCGGCCAGGAGGTGACGCCGCTGGATCAGGCCTCGCTCAAGGCCGCCGTCGAAGAACTGAAGAAGCAGAACGTCGACGCCGTCGCCATCTGCTTCATGCACAGTTACGCCAACCAGGCGCACGAGCAGGCAGCAAAGCAGGTGGTGGCCGAGGCCCTGCCCAACGTCTACCTGACGGTGTCCTCCGACCTGCTGCCGCAGGCGCGCATATACGAGCGCGTGTCGACCGCCGCCTTGAACTGCTACATCGGCCCGATCCTCAAGCGCTATCTGACCGCCCTGCAGCAGAACCTGAAGAATATCGGCTTCACCGGCGTGCTGCTGATCATGCAATCGAACGGAGGCGTGGCCACACCCGAGTCGACCGCCGAGACAGCGGTGATGACCCTGCTCTCCGGCCCGGCCTCGGGACCCACCGCCGGCATCACCTTCGCCTCGGTGCAGGGCTTCGACAACTGCATGACGGTGGACATGGGCGGTACCTCATTCGACGCCGCCGTGGTGCAGAAGGGCGTGCCCCTGCTGCGCAGCGAAGGCTGGATCAACCGCCAGCGTCTGGCGCTGCCCATGCTCGACATCCACACCATCGGTGCCGGCGGTGGCTCGATCGGCTGGATCGACGACGGCGGCCTGCTGCGCATGGGTCCCCAGAGCGCTGGCGCCGACCCCGGCCCGGCCTGCTACGGCCGCGGCGGCAAGCTGCCGACCTGCACCGATGCCAATCTGGTGCTGGGTTATCTCGACGCCAAGTACTTCCTCGGCGGCCGCATGAAGCTCGACCTTGAAGCGTCGAAGACGGCGATCGAGACGTACATCGCCAAGCCGCTGAAGCTGTCGCTGGAAGAGGCGGCGGCCGGCATGTTCCACATGATGAACGTCAACATGGCCGCCGGCCTGCGTGAGATCACCGTCAGCCGCGGCATCGACCCGCGCGAGTATCCGCTGGTGGTGGCCGGCGGCGCCGGCCCCGTGCACGGTGCCATGATCGCCACCGAGCTGGAAATCCCCATCGTCCTGGTGCCCAGGGAGTCATCGATCTTCTGCGCCTCGGGCATGCTCCGCTCCGACTTCAAGCACAGCTACGTACGCACCTACCACTCCCTGGCCGCCGCTGCCAATACCAAGTTGATGGCGCAGTACTACGGCGAGATGGAGAAGGAAGGCCGTGCCGTGCTGCACCGGGAAAAGGTTGAGGACCACAAGCGCGTGCGCGTCGAATACGCCGCAGACATGCGCTACCTGGGCCAGCACAACGAAATCACCTGCGACTTCGACATTATCAAGTTCGAGGAGCAGGGCGTCGACTACTTGCGCGAGGTGCTGCACGCCGAGCATGACCACCTCTTCGGCTATTCGCTCAAGGGCACGGCCACTGAGGTCGAAATCGTCAACCTGCGCGTTACCGTGCTGGGCATCACCGAAAAGCCCGCCATGAAGTTCATGACGCGCAGCGACGAGGACGCCAGCCCGTACAAGAAGGGCACACGCAAGGTGTACATCCCCAGCGCCCGACAGTTTCAGGACATCCCGATCTACGACGGCGAGACCTTGCAATTCGGCAACATCGGCTACGGTCCCTGCCTGATCGAGCAGATCACAACGACCACCTTCGTGCCGCCCGAGTACGATTTCGTGGTCGACCGCGCCGGCACCTTCAGCCTATATCTGAAAGAGCACGCCCACACTTATTTAAAGAGGGTATTCGCATGAGCACGAATCAGACTATCGACCCGATCCTGGTAACGGTGATTCAGCGCCGTCTCAAGGCCATTACCGAAGAAATGGGCTTGGTGATGCTGCGCACCGCGCGCTCGCCCATCCTTTCCGAAGCGCGCGACTTCGTCACTGGCCTCTATGACGCCAAGGGCCAGATGATGGAGCAGACCGCCTATATCCCCATCCTGGCTTTCGCCGTGCCGCTGGGCATCAAGTACATGGTCGAATATTTCGGCGACGAACTGTATCCGGGTGACGTCATCATCCACAACGATCCCTTCACCGGCGGCAACCAGCCGGCCGATGTCAAGATCGTCCGGCCCATCTTCGTCAAGGACAAGCTGATCGGCTTTTCTGCCATCAACGGTCACCAAGCCGACGTCGGCGGTGCCGTCGCCGGCGCCTACAACCCGGGCGCCACCGAGATATGGCAGGAAGCGCTACGCATCACGCCGGTCAAACTGTTCGAGAAGGGCAAGAAGCGCAAGGATGTCTGGGACCTGATCTTCGGCAATATCCGCTTCCCCATCGTGCAGGAAGACATCCAGGCGGCCATGGGCGGCTGCGCCGTCGGCGAGCGCGAACTGGTCAAGCTGGTTGAGCGCTACGGCTGGGATCGCTTTGACGCCCACCTGCAACACCTGTACGACGCCACCGAGCAGCAGATGCGCGCCGAGATCACGGCCATCCCCGATGGCACCTACCACGGCCAGTCGCGCTGCTACTACGACGGCTTCGATCCCAACTCGACCATGGACATCAAGGTCGCGGTCAAGATCGCCGGCGACAAGATCGACTTCGACTTTGCCGGTACTGCGCCGCAGACGCCGGGTTACGTCAACGCGCCACTGGGCTCCTCCATCACCTCGGTGATCCTGACCCTGCTGATGTGCCTGAAGGATTCCAACATCCCGCAGAACGCCGGCATGATCCGGCCGATCACGACGCAGATGCCTGAGGGCTCGATGGTCAATCCGCGCTTCCCCGCGGCCTCCACCTTCGGCAACCATCTCTCCGACCAGATCTCGGCGGCGATCTTCGACGCGCTCTCGCAAGCGCTGCCAGAGCGCGTCACAGCACCCTGGAACCCCTTGTTTGCGATCGCTGCCGTAGGCTTCAACAACCGCACCAGCCAGCCTTTCGTGGACATCCTCTTCAACGGACTGAAGGGCGGCGGCGGCGGCACCAAGGGCGCCGACGGCTACGACCATATCGGCCTGATCGCCTGCGGCGGCGGCCTGCTGGCGCAGGACCCGGAAATGTTCGAAATGAAGGACCCGCTCTTCCTGCACAAATTCGAGTACATGCCAGACTCGGCCGGTCCGGGCCAATGGCGCGGCGGTCTCGGCGTCGAGATGGAGATGGAGTTCCTCAATGACGGCAACCTGGTCAGCGCCTTCGGCGACGGCATCGACGCCGGCTCGCAGGCCAAGGGTATCCTCGGCGGCGGCGAGGCCATTCTCAACATCGGCCAGCTGCGCTATCCGGACGGCAAGGTGCACCACTGCAAGAGCAAGGAAGTGGTGGCGGGCATCCCCAAGGGTACGCGCTGGTACCAGGTGGCCGGCGGCGGTGGCGGTTACGGCGATCCGAAGAAGCGTCCGGCCGAACAGGTGGCGCGCGAAGTCCGTTACAACTACGTCTCGGCCGAGAGCGCGCGCAAGAACTATGGCGTCGCCGTCGACGCGAAGACGCTCGAACTCGACGTCAAGGGCACGGAAGCCCTAAGAAAGAAGGCAGCATGAGCCAGGCAACGAAGCAGGGGGGCACTGCGCGCGACCACGAAGAGCAGCTCTTCGAGACCGGCGCCGGCATCGACATCCAGGACATCTACCGCCCGGACGACATGGGTGACTTCGACAGCGCGCGCGATCTGGGTGAACCGGGTGAGTTTCCCTTCACGCGCGGTCCCTATCCGGGCATGTACCGGGAGCGCATCTGGACGCGCCGCTTCCAGGTCGGCTTCGGCTCGCCGCAGGAAACCAACGAGCGCATCAAGTACCTGCACGGTCAGGGTGCCAACGGCTTCGTCATCACCATCGACCTGCCGACTTCCTATGGCTTCGACTCCGACGATCCCATCTGCGAAGGCGAAGTGGGAGTCACCGGTGTGCCGATCAGCACCCTGGAGGACATGGAGACCCTGTACGACGGCTTCGGTCCCGACGCCGTCTCCTATGCCCTGTCGATCCGGCCGCCGGTGTCCTCGGTGACGCTGGCGATGCTGGCCTCGGTAGCGCAGATGAAGAACGTGCCCTTCGAGAAGGTAATCGGCACGCAGCAGAACGATCCCTTCTACCAGATGAGCGGTGGGCCGCTGCAGACCGTCACCCAGTTCTTCCCGCTTGACGGCACGCTGCGCCTGTGCGTGGACAATATCGAGTTCATCTCGAAGAACATGCCGCGCCTGAACTGGATGGTGACCAACGGCTACAACCTGCGCGAAACCGGCATCAACGCCATCCAGGACGGTGCCTTCAGTCTGGGCCACGCCTTCGACATCTTCCGTCGCGCCAAGGCGCGCGGCCTCGACGTCAATCTGTTCCCGCGCCGGGCCTCGTTCTTCCTCTCCTGCTCGATCGATTTTTTCGAGGAGATCGCCAAATTCCGCGCCATGCGCCGGCTCTATGCCAAGACCATGCGTGACGAATTCGGCGCCACCAACCCCGAGTGCTGGCGTCTGCGCTTCTCGGTACAGTCGGCAGGCAACACGCTGACCCGGCAGCAGCCGCAGGTGAACATCATCCGCGCCTCGGTGGAAGCCATGGCGGCAGTATTCGGCGGTGCCCAGTCCATCCACCTCTGCTCCTACGACGAGGCGCACGGCCTGCCCACCGAAGAGTCCTCACGCATCGCTCTGCGCACGCAGCAGGTCATCGCCTACGAAAGCGGCATCACCAAGAGCATCGATCCGCTCGGTGGCTCCTACTACGTCGAAACCTTGACCAACACGATGGAGAAAGCGATCTCCGACAAGCTGGCCGAAGTCGACCAGAGCGGCGGCATGATCGACTACATCAAGAAGGGTCAGCTCGAGACGCAGATCAACGAGCAGCGCATCAAAAACCAGCTCGATATCGACAGCGGGCGCAAGAACCTGGTTGGCGTCAACCGCTTCCAGATTCCGCGCGAGGAAGAGACGCCCATCCACATCCACAAGATCCAGGCCGACGTCTGGGGTGCGCGGCGCGGCGAGTATCTGCGCAAGTACCGCGCCGAGCGCGACCAGGGCAAGTGGGCGGAATTCATGGCGCGCATCGACAGCGCATGGAAATCCGGGGAAAACATGGTGCCGGTGCTGATGCAGGCGCTGCAGAACAAGGTGACCATGGGCGAGTGCCACGAAGCCATGCGCAAAGCCCAGAGCTGGTCCTTCCGCTGAGGAGAGAGTCATGAAGAAACGCATACTGTTGGCGAAGATGGGCCTCGACTGTCACGACACCGGCATCGTCACCGTCGCCTACCTGCTGCGCGATGCCGGCTACGAAGTCATCTACCTGGGCCTGCACAACTTCGCCGACAAGGTGGTGAAGGTGGCGCTGGAAGAGGACGTCGATGCCATCGGCATCAGCTTCCTCTCTGGCCAGCACATGACGCAAATGCGCCTGCTGATGGAGCAGATGAAGAAGGCCGGCCTCAACGTGCCGGTGTTCTGCGGCGGCGTCATCCCCGACGACGATGCACAACAGCTGAAAGCCATGGGCGTTGCCGAAGTGATGATACCCGGCACGCTCTCCGACGAGGTGAAGCGCCGAGTCGGCGACGTGCTGAAAATTGCGGCTTAGGCAGGAGGCGGCGTCGCCGCGACGGAGAGGAGGAGGGGCATGGTCGATTTTGCATTGACACCGGAACAGCGTGCGCTGCAGGACACGGCGCGCCGCTTCGCCCGAGAGGCAATCAGGCCGGAGGCGGTCAGGCGCGACGCCGCCGTCTCGCCGCAGGACTGCTTCCCCGACGCCCTGGTGCGCCAGGGCCTGGCCCTGGGCTTGGGCAACGCGCTGATCCCGGAAGCCTGCGGCGGCTACGGCGGCACGCTGCTCGACTACAGCCTGATCGTCGAGGAACTGGCCTGGGGCGACGCCGGCATCGCCGACCTGTTCCTGGTCAACATTTCGCTCTCCCGCCTGATCGGCCGCGCCGGCAGTGAAGCGCAAAAGCAGCGCTGGCTTGGGGCGATGGCGAAAGCGGAGCGAGGCTACATCATCGGCGGCGCCATGACCGAACCTTCAGGCGGCTCGGAGATCTTCTGCCCGCTGCCCGACCCCGCCATGGGCGTGCGCACCGCGGCTGTCCGCGACGGTGACGACTACCTGATCAGCGGCGGCAAGTGCTTCATCACCAACGGCGGCGTCGCCGATCTCTACATCGTCCTCGCCCGCACCGACAAGACGGTGTCGAACTTCGCCGGCTGCAGCATTTTCCTGGTGCCGGCGGGCACCCCCGGACTGTCCTTCGGCAAGTACGAGGACAAGATGGGGCACCGCCTGTCTTCGGTGCGCGAAGTGTTCTTCGACCAGGTGCGCGTTCCGGCAGAGCAGCGCCTGGGTGCCGAGGGCGCCGGCTTCGCCATCCTCATCGACTGTTACGAGGGCAACGGCGTCGGCGTCGGCTCGGGCGCGCTGGGGCTGGCGCGCGCCGCCTACGAAATGGCACTCGACTACGCGCAGACGCGCATCGTCTGGGGCCAGCCCATCATCCAGCACGAGTCGGTGGCGGCCAAGCTTGCCGAGATGCGCATGAAGATCGAAGCGGCGCGCGCCCTGGTCTGGAAAATTGCCTGGGCGGCGGAGAACCCGGACCAGGCCGACGGCCTCAACAAGCTCGGCACCATGGCCAAGATCTATCCCTCGGCGATGGTGCGCGAAGTGACGGCCGCGGCCATGGATATCTGCGGCGGCACCGGCTACATGCGCGACTTCCCGGCCGAGAAGTACGTGCGCGATGCAATGCTCTACCCGATCTACGACGGCACCAATGACTTGCTCAAGCGCTTCCTGGCGCAGAGCCTGCCAGCGGTGCCCTACTGAGGAGACGACGATGGTAACGATGAAGAAGGCAAAGACGGGCCAGGAAATGCTGGACTCCTGGCAGGAACTGGTCGGCAACGGCGAAATCGACGACATCAAGCGTGTGTTTCAGGTGTTCGCCGAGAAGATGCCGACCCTGCTCGAGCACTACACGCAGACGCCGCTGATCGAGTCGATCGAGCGCGGCACGCTCGACCCCAAGACGCGCGAGCTGGTGATCCTGGGCATCCTCGCGGCAATGCAGTGCGGTCCCGGCCTGATTTTCCACATCCAGGGCGCAGTGCATGCCGGCGCCACGGTGGAGGAGATCATGGAAGTGATGTTCCTCTCCGCCTACCAGCACGGCAAGGTGCAGGTCGCCGCCCTCGGCCAGAGCGTCGAGGAAGGCCTGCGCCGGGCGGAGAAGATGCAGGCCAAGGCGAAGAAGTCCGGCAAGAAATCGAAGTGAGCACGGGGGCATGGCGATGAAGGGAAGAGAACTGCCGGAACTGGCGAAGACGGCGCTGGAGAAGTGCCACGCCGCGATCGAGTGCGGCGACCGCGCGGAAGCAAAGAAGCAGGCGCAGGCGATCTGGGACGAGTGGCGGCCGCTGCATGACCTCTACGTCGACATGTCGGGCCTGTTCTGCACCTTCATCCGCGACAAGCTGGGCGAGAAAGCGGTGGAAGAGGTCTGGCGCTACATCGGTGAGCAGCTGTGGCGGCCCCTGCTCGAGCAGATGAAGCAGACCGGCTCGACCGAACTGCTGGTGATCGTCTATGCGCAGTTCCTGCGCGCCCACGGCCACCGCTTCACCGTCGTCGAGGATGACGAGAAGACCTCTTTCATCATGCATTTCTGCGCCAGCGGCGGCATGCTGATGCGCGACGGCAAGAATGAGGACTCGCAGCGCAGTCCGATCAATATCGCGGTGATGCAGACCAAGGCCGACTGGACCTTCAACCAGCCGATCTCCTCCTACTGCGTGCACTCGGCGCTGTGGATGGACATCATGCCGCGCGAATGGGGCTGGGACGTGTTCGAGTCCAGCTTCGGCCGCCAGTTCGACGAGCAGGGCCAACCCATCGACGCGCCCTGCATCGCCAGCATCTACAAGAAGCCCCGCTCTTGATGAGTGATTGATATGACGCTCGACGAGATCTGCCGCCGCAACGGCCTGCGCTTCCCGACCAAGCCCGCGCTGATCATGGGCGAGCGCGAGCTGTCCTGGAAGGCGCTCGACACGCGCGTCGACCGCCTGGCTAACGCGCTCCTGACGCAAGGTCTGAAGCGCGGTGATTTCGTCGCTGTGCTCTCGGCCAACGCGCCCGAGTTCATCGAGATCTACTTTGGCCTGGCGCGCGCCGGCCTGATCGCCGTGCCGGTGAACTATCGGCTGACGGCCAACGAACTGGCGCAGATCCTCGGCCACGCCAGACCGGCGCTGCTCATCGTCGCCGCCGCCTACGTCGATAAGGCGCGCGATCTGGAGCCGCTGCTGCCCGGGCTCAGGCGATGGGTGATCGGTGAGGCCGCGCTGGCGGACGCGCCGCGCTACGAGCAGATGCTCGCCGCCGCGGCCGATACGCCGGTGCGCTCACCGGCAGCCGAGACCGACACCTTCGCCATCTTCTTCACCAGCGGCACCACCGGCCTGCCCAAGGGGGCGATGGTGTCGCACTTGAACCTTTCCGCCAACGGCTTCAACCAGTTCGTCGCCGACGGCAGCGTGCGCACCGACATCAATCTGGTGGGGACGCCGCTGTACCACATGGGTGCGGTGTTCATGGCCGTCACCTACATGATGCTGGGCTGCACCCAGGTCATCCTCGAGGCCTTCGATGCCGACCAGTGGCTGCGGACGCTGGCGCGGCGCCGCTGCAGCGTCGCCCTTCTGGTGCCGACCATGATCAATTCCGTGCTCAACTGCGCCAGCCTGGGCGAGCACGACCTCTCCAGCCTGCGCCTGATCTTTTACGGCGGCGGCCCCATGCCGCCGGCCGTGCTGCGCCGCGCACTGGACAAGCTGCGCTGCAGTTTCACCCAGGGCTACGGCCTGACCGAGACCCTGGAGGCGAGCTTCCTCGTCGCCTCCGACCATGTTCTCGACGGCGACGAGAAGCAGCAGAAGCGCCTGGCCTCCGCCGGACGCGAGGCGGTCGATGCCGAGATCCGCATTGTCGATGCCGACAGCCGCGACCTCGGCCCGGGCGAGATCGGCGAAGTGCTGGTGAAGAGCAAGTCGGTGATCAGCGGCTACTGGGGCATGCCGGAAGAGACAGCCAATACTATACGTGATGGCTGGTTCTACACCGGCGACCTCGGCTATCTCGACGAAGAGCGCTACCTGTTCCTGGTCGATCGCGTCAAGGACATGGTAATCAGCGGCGGCGTGAACATTTACACCAAGGAAATCGAGGCGGTGCTCTACACCCATCCGGCGGTGCTGGAGGCGGCGGTGATCGGCTTGCCCGACGACCAGTGGGGCGAGGTAGTGACGGTGGTGGCGGTGGTGCGGCCAGGCGCGTCGCTCAGCGAAGAGCAGGTCATCGAGCATTGCAAGGCGCAGCTGGCCAGCTACAAGAAGCCGAAACTGGTGAAATTCGTCGCCGAGCTGCCGAAGAACCCGAGCGGAAAAATCCTGAAGCGCGAACTGCGGAAGAGTCTATGAGCGAACATTACATGGCGCCGCTGGACGACCTGAATTTTGTCCTCAATGAGGTGCTCGATTATCAACGTCTGTTCAGCCTGCCTGCCTATGAGCATGCCGACGTCAAACTGGCCGGCGCCGTGCTCAACGAGTCGGCACGCTTCAATGAGGAAGTGCTGGGACCGTTAAACAGCATAGGCGACGAGATCGGCAGCCGCCTCGAGAACGGCCGGGTCAAGACCCCGCCCGGATTCCGCGATGCCTACTGGAAATACGTCGAAGGTGGCTGGCCGGCGCTCGACTTGCCACTGGAGTTTGGCGGCCAGGCGCTGCCCCTGACTTTGCAGGCCGCTTGCGCGGAGATGGTCAACGGCGCCTGCGTCTCCTTCGGCATGCTGCCGCTGATGGAGCGGGCGGCGACGCGCCTGCTCCTGGCGCACGCGCCCAGGGACATCGTCGCCGCCTACGCCCCCGACTTGGTCGCGGGCAAGTGGGGGGCGACCATCTGCATTTCTGAGGCCCAGGCCGGTTCCGACGTCGGCCGCATCAGCACCCGCGCCCAGCCGCGCGGCGACGGCCGCTACACGCTCAGCGGCAGCAAGATTTTCATCACCTACGGCGACCAGGACTACACCGAGCAAATCGTGCACATGGTGCTGGCGCGCCTGCCCGATGCGCCGGCGGGGACGCGTGGACTGAGCTTGTTCCTGGTGCCGAGCCGGCTGCTCGGCGCCGACGGCCGGCCGGGTGCGGCCAATGCGGTGAACGTCAGCCGGGTCGAGCACAAGATGGGACTCAAGGCTTCACCCACCTGCGTGCTCAACCTCGAGGGCGCCGAAGGCGTGCTGATCGGGCGCGAGAACGCGGGTCTTAAGGCGATGTTCACCATGGTCAACACCATGCGCCTGGAAGTTGCCGTGCAGGGCGTGGCGGTGGCCGGCGCGGCCAGCGTCAAGGCGCTGCGCTACGCCGCCGAGCGGCCGCAGGGCGGCCCGCCCACCGCCCGCCCGACGCTGATCGTCGAACACGCTGACGTGCGGCGCATGCTGTACATCATGCGCGCGCGTACCGAGGCGATGCGCGCCCTGGTGCTGGAGACGGCTTACCAGCTCGATATCGCCCAGGCTGGCGCCGTCGATGACCGCGCCGGCGCCCTGGCCCTGGCCGAATGGCTGCTGCCGGTGTGCAAGGCCTGCGGTTCCGAGGCTGGCTTTGAAGTGGCCAATCTCGCCGTGCAAGTGCTGGGCGGCCATGGTTATGTCGCCGATGCAGGCGTCGAACAATACGTGCGAGACAGCCGCGTGATGTCCATCTACGAGGGCGCCAACGGCATCCAGGCGCTCGACCTGGTCACGCGCAAGCTGGGCGAAGGCGGCCGTTACGAACTGTTCACCGCCCGCATCCGCGCCGATCTCACGCGCTGCCGCGGCCAGGCGCCGCTGGCCGCGCTCGGCCGGGCGCTGGAGGATGCGCTGAACCGGCTCGATGCCTGCACCCGGGCCGTCGTCGCCGGATTATCCAAGGCGCCACGCGATGTAGAGGCCGGGGCCGCCGCCTATCTTGCCCTGGTCGGTGTGGTCGCCGGTGGCTGGATGTGGTTGCGCATGGCTGCTGCCGCCAACGGCGGCAGCGCGCAGCACAGGGCCAAGCGCGCCGTGGCAAAGTTCTATATCGATTACCTGCTGCCCGAGGTGCGCACGCTCGAATGTCGCGTCATGGTCGGCGCCGCCTGTCTGGACAGTCTCGATGCCGAGACACTGACCGGATGATTTGCTGTTTTACAACAACGAGTGCGCACCGCAACCCGCAGGATGGGCGCTCCTAACTTTAAGAGGATGACATGTCCATGAAATATCCGAAACTATTTGCGCCCGGCCGCATTGGCAGCCTGACGCTGCCCAACCGCGTCGTCAAGGCGCCGACTTCCACCGCCATGAGCAACATGGACGGCACAGTGTCGGATCGATTGATCCGTCACTACCGCGAAGTAGCTCGCGGCGGCACGGGCCTGATCATTGCCGAATATGCCTTTGTCGACAACATCGCCAGCAAGTCGGCGCATTGCCAGCTCGGCATCTGCAGCGACGAACATATTCCCGGACTGGCGCTGCTGGCGGCGACCATCAAGGAGCAGGGCGCTCGCGCCGGCATCCAGCTGGAGCATTGCGGTCGCCAGAAATTTCTTGGCACGCCGCCGATCAAGTCCGCCTCCGCGGTGCCCTGGCTGGCGCTGAAAGCGCGCAGCGGTGACAAGGCGATACCCGAGGTATTGTCCATCGAGGAGATCGAGCAGATCGTCGAGGCCTTCGGGGACTCGGTGAAACGGGCGGTCATGGCGGACTTCGACCTGGTGGAAATCCACGGCGCACACGGCTATCTGATCACCAACTTCCTCTCGCCGCATACCAACAAGCGCACGGACCGCTACGGCGGCACGCTGGAAAACCGCATGCGGCTGCTCAGTGAAATCATCCAGAACGCCCGCGGTAAAGTCGGCCGCGAGTTTCCACTTACCGTGCGCTTGAGCGGCTCGGATTACGAGCCCGACGGCTTCGGCGTCGACGAGACCATTGAAGTGGCCAAGATGTGTGAAAAGCTCGGTCTCGATGCCATTCATGTTTCCGGTGGCGATCATCATCAGATGATCCACCAGGTCAGCCCAATGTCCATTCCGCGCATGCACAACGTGTGGGCAGCCGAGGCGGTGCGCAAGGCCGTCGGTATTCCGGTAATAGCCTCGGGTTCGATCACTCTGCCGGAATTTGCGGAAGCCATACTCGTCGAAGGTAAAGGG
This sequence comes from Georgfuchsia toluolica, assembly GCF_907163265.1. Classification (NCBI taxonomy): domain Bacteria; kingdom Pseudomonadati; phylum Pseudomonadota; class Betaproteobacteria; order Nitrosomonadales; family Sterolibacteriaceae; genus Georgfuchsia; species Georgfuchsia toluolica. The sequence continues at coordinate 730,845 of NZ_CAJQUM010000001.1, read as the reverse complement.
GATTTTATTTCTCTTGGCCGGCCGCTGTGGGCCGATCCGGAATGGACCAACAAGGCACGCGATGGGCGCCAGGAAGATATCCGACCGTGCATACGCTGCAACGACGGTTGCCTGGATCGCACCTTCTTCCACTTCCAGGCAGTGGGCTGTTCAGTTAATCCTGAGATCGGTCGCGAAGGCGATTTGCAGATCACGCCGGCCTTGCAGCGCAAGAAAGTGGCGGTGGTGGGCGGCGGTCCGGCAGGCATGGAAGCGGCGCGGGTAGCCACGCTGCGCGGACACAGCGTGACGCTGTTCGAAAAGCGCAGTCTGGGCGGCGTGCTCTTTGAAGGCTCGGTGGCGGATTTCAAGTCCGATCTGGGCTTCTACAGCGAGTATCTGGCCACGCAAATGAAGAAACTCGGCGTCGAGATCGTAAGCAAAGAGGCTAAGGCCGACGACATCAAAACCGGCCAGTTCGATGCCGTGGTTGTCGCGACCGGTGGAAAGTCCGCAATGCCGGCCATTCCCGGTTTGAATGGGCCGGAGGTCCTCGATGCCATCAACATCTTCAACGGCCAGGCCAAGGCGGGTAAGCAGGTTGTGGTTCTCGGCGGCGGCGAGACCGCGGTCGAAGTGGCGTTGTACCTGGAGCAGGCGGGCCACCATGTCACCCTCCTCCATCGTCGAGAACTCATGGCGCGGGATTGCACCATTACCGACAAGATTTCCTACAGCGAGATGCTGGCCAGATCTGCCGTGAAGGTGGTTACTGGCCTGCAGGTGACGGAGGTCAAAAAAGGCCGCGTCACGGCGACGGACAAGCACGGCAAGACGTCATATTTCGAGGCGGATTCCGTCATCACCGCCCTCGGCTATGTGCCGGTCAAGGATGAGTTGGCCGACCAGTTGCGGGCCAAGAGCGGCATGATGGTATTCGAGATAGGTGACCGTGTGCGCACGGGCAAGGTTTATGACGCCGTCCATGCTGCCTATAGAGCGGCTTGCCAGATATGACCGGTGGAGTATTCTCACGGCGACGGGAGAAAGACGGCATGAGTAAATTGCCACATGTGTACCCGACCGTGGTGCACATGCTTGATGAAGCTGCATTGCAGGCTCCGGAGCGCGAGGCGCTGGTATGCGAGACCGAAAGGTTGAACTACCGCGAATACTTGCGCTGCGTGGCCGGTTTTGCCCACGAGTTGATCGGACTCGGCGCAATCGGCGGACGCATTGGCATTGTCTTGGGCAACTCCATGGACATCTGCATTGCCATGTTCGCGATCCATGCGGCACGGGCGCAAGCTGTCCCCATCAACCCGGCGTACACCGAGCGGGAATTGCGGCATATCTTCCAGGACGCCGATCTTCAAGTGGTCATCTACGCCGACGACAAACGCGCTGTCGTCGAAGCGCTGGCCGACGAACTAGGCATCCCCTCGCGCATTCGTGTCGGCGCCGGTGCTCGTCGCTTCACACAGTGGCGTGCTGAGGAAGACCTCAGACTGCCGCTACCACTGCCCAGTGCCGACGATCTCGCGACATTGCAATACACCGGGGGTACCACCGGTCGCGCCAAGGGAGTCAACCTCACTCATCGTGCGGTGGCCTTCAATATTAGCCAGCGCGAGGCAATACTGCCCACGCGGAAAGATCAGGAACGGTTGCTGTGCGTCATGCCGATGTCTCATATTTATGCTGCCGCCATGTGTTTGCATAACATGGCCTATGCGCGCGGAACCCTGGTGATCCTGCCGCGTTATGCGGTGACAGCGGTATTCGATATCGTACGACGCGAGCGCATCACTATCTTTGCGGGCAGTCCTACCCTGTTCGTCGGATTGTTGGCGCATCCCGGCTTCGCTCAGGCGGATTTTTCCAGCCTCTACCTTTCGTACTCGGGCTCGGCTGCCCTGCCGGAAGAGTTGCTGCGACGCTGGCAGGATGCAACGAACGCGCCGGTGTTGGAAGGCTACGGCCAGTCGGAAACGGGGCCGGTATTGAGCTTCAATCCGCTGCATGGAGAGCGAAAATACGGCTCGGTCGGTCTGCCTCTGCCCGATACCATAATCGAGATCGTCGATCTCGAACAAGGCACGCGCGTGCTGGGCCTTGGTGAAAAAGGCGAGATCCGCGTGCGCGGACCGCAACTGATGTCGGGCTACCGCAACTTGCCCATGGAAACTGCTGAGACCTTGCGCGACGGCTGGGTATATACGGGAGATATTGGTGAGTTCGATGCTGATGGCTATCTTTATATCCGGGATCGCAAGAAAGAGATGGCCAAGGTATCCGGATTCAATGTGTTCCCTCGGGAAATCGAGGAAGTGCTATATCAGCATCCATCGGTGCGCGAGGCTGCCGTAGTGGCGGTACCCGACGCCTACCGCGGCGAGGTAGTCAAGGCCTTTGTGGTACCGCATCAGAATAGCGGTGTGACAGAAGAACAATTGGCGACGCATTGCCACACCAATCTCGCCAAATACAAGTGGCCGATGGCAATCACCCTGTTAAACGAACTACCCAAGACTTGCGTCGGCAAGATCGACAAGAATTGCTTGCGCGAGGCACAAGGTGCCGCCCCAACCCAAGCGCAAGACGCGAGCCCGCCTGAACATGCAAAACGAAGATAGCCATTTCATGAAACGCGATTTGAACCTGACCCTCCTTGCAACCCATCCCAGGACAAGCAGTTCCAGGGAGAAACTCGTCAAGTTTGGTTTATCGATCATTCCCTGGTTGATCATCGCCGCGCTGTTATGGGTGGGATTGTTTATCAAGCCGCAGCCGGTGGGCACGACGATGCAGCCGCCATCGATCGAGCGCACCGACTCGTTTTACGGCATTGCATCGCCGGCCAAAGGGGTGCTGTGGATTGCCGGCAACAACGGGAAGGTCGTGCGCAGCGAAGACGACGGGTTGAACTGGGTATTGCAAACGACGCCGACCCGGCAGCATCTGCAGGACATTGCGAGCTGGGACAGCAAGCGAGCCGTGGCGGTCGGCAACAAGGGCGTCGTCATCATTACCGCCGATGGTGGCGCCACCTGGACCGAGGTAAGCGCTCCTCTTTCCAGGATTTCCAACAAGTTGCTGCGGGTAAAAGCCCTGCCCGAGGGCCGGGCCTGGGCCGTGGGTGAAATGGGCGCCCTCCTGGAAACCACTGATTATGGAAAGACCTGGGAGCGTCGTCGCGATGAGGAGGACGCTGCCTGGAATGATGTGCTGTTCCTCGATGCCAACAACGGCTGGCTGATGGGCGAAGCCGGGCGGATCATGAAAACCACGGACGGCGGCAAGACCTGGCAGCCTGTGGCGAGTCCAGTCAAGGTCAGTCTGATGGCGGTAGCGTTTCGCGATGCCGCCAACGGTGTGGCGGTGGGTTTGGAAGGATCGCTGCTGGCAACGCACAACGGCGGCAATACGTGGGAACTGCTGCCCCGGGCGAAACGGGTCCCTGCCACCCTGTCGCCTGGAGACGTCGCCAATTCAGCGGCAGGCTCTGGGAAGCTGCGTGTCCCTGAAGAAGCGGGCGAGCATCTATTCGATATCGCATGGGACGAGGCGCAGCAAATCTGGCTGGCAATTGGCAACCAGGGTGTCTGGGTACAGGGCGACAAGAATGCGGAGGTCTGGGAGGCGGGGCGCATCGACGCGCGCAACCTGGCCTGGCACACCCGGCTAATCGTAGCGAATGGCCAGACCTACATGGCCGGCGCCAGTGTGGGGGCATGGGATAAGCGCGTCTGGCGCGCATTCAAGAGCAAGGGATAATGCATGATTGAGTCAGGCTGGGTCAAAAAATTTGCGGCATTCTGTATTCGGCGGCGGATATGGATAGTTTCCTTATTGGCGATTGCCACTGCGGTGCTCACCTACTTCGCGGTGAATATCGAAGTGAAGACCGTCTTTGCCGACATGCTTCCGTCGTCGCATCCGTACGTGAAAGTACATGAGCGCTTCAAGGATACGTTTGGCGGATCGAATATCGTCACCATCATGGTGGAAGTCGAGGATGGCGACATATTCCAGCCGGCGGTGCTGGAAAAGGTGCGTACGCTGACCCTCGGGCTGCGCACGGTATCGGCGGTCAACCCGTTCCAGATCATTTCCCTGGCATCCAAAAAACTGAAGGAGATCAAGTCGTCCACGGACGGAATTGAGACGAAGCCGCTGATGTGGCCGGATCTGCCCAAAGACCAGCAGGAAATCGACGCCTTGCGCGATGCGGTTCTGCGCAACCCGCTCGTTTATGGCAGCTATGTCTCCTCGGATCTCAAGGCGACCCTGATTACGGTCGACTTTTACGATCGTCAGGTCGACTACAAAACGGTGTTCGGAGAAATCAATCATCTCGTCGACCAGGTGCGCGACGACAAGGTGAAGATTCGTATCGTTGGCGACCCCATCCTGTATGGTTGGGTAAACTACTTCCTCCCGGAAACGATGCATCTGGTGCTGGCCACCTTGCTGTTGGTGGTGGCGCTGTTGTTTCTGTTCAATCGGACCTGGCGCAATACCCTACTGCCACTGATTGCGGGCCTGGTCAGCGCGATCTGGGCTCTGGGGGTAACCAAGTTGTTCGGTATCCATTTTGAGCCGCTTGTCATTGTGGTGGCGGTGCTCATCAGTGCGCGGGCGGTATCGCATTCGGTGCAGATCGTGAACCGCTTCGACGAGGAAGTGGAAGCCATCGAGTCGGGGCACGAGAGTAGCGAGACGGCAGCCTGCCGGGCGCTATCCGACATGTTTCGGCCGGGCATGCTCGGCGTTATTGCCGATGCGGGTTGCATGGCGGTGGTGGCGTTGAGTCCGATCCCGTTGTTGCAGAAGCTGACAGTCTTGTCGGTGGTATGGGTGTTTACCTTGTCGGTGAGCGCCGTGGTGCTGACCCCTGTGTTGTTGTCCTGGGGACGGCATCCGAAGGGATTCGCCCATCCGCTGAATGTTGCACCGATCCTGCATGCATTCCTCGGGCTATGCGCAAGAATCGTCACGAGTCGGGCGCGTTATGGCGTACTCGCGGCTGCGGCATTGATCTTCGTCGTCTCGGGGCTCTACGCATTCAAGCTTAAAGTGGGGGATGCCAATCCGGGATCACCGATCCTGTGGCCGGATTCAGCCTACAACCAGGATTCGGCCGCAATCAATAGCAAGTTTCAGGGCGTCGATCGGATGTTCGTCGTGGTCAGCGGCGAAAATCTCGGGCTGCTGAAAAAGGCGGAAGTCATGGACAACATGAATCGCTTTCAGCGCTTCATGAGCGCACAGCCGGAGATCGGCGCTACGCTGTCGGTAGCCGACGTGGTGCCGGCGATCAATCGCATCATTCACGAAGGCAACCCGCGTTACCAGGAGTTAGGCGCCACCGAAACCATCAACGGATCGCTGATGTTCCTGTTCGAGTCCGTTTCCGAACCCGGCGACCTTGATCGCTACGTCGACAACCAGTATAAAAATGGCGCCGTGACGCTGTTCTTCCGTGACCGCCAAGGCGAAACCATACGCACCGCGGTCGCCCGCATCAAGGAGTTCGTTGCCAAGAATCCATTGGCCGAAGGGACTTATCAACTCGCGGGCGGCGTGATCGGTGTCATGGCCGCGGTTAACGAGATCATCCTTTCGGGGCAGATCGAAGCCATTGCCCTGGCGCTGGTCGTGCTGGTGCTGCTTTGCACATTGACCTATCGCTCGTCGGTTTCGGGCATGGTTTTCATGATCCCGGTCATTCTCTCCAACACCATTACTTTCAGCGTCATGGCATGGATGGGGATCGGCATGAATATCAATACCGTGCCGGTGGCCGCCCTGGGCATTGGGCTGGGCGTGGATTATTCCTTTTACATCGCTGACCGGATCAAGGAGGAACTGGCGCTTGGCAAGGATGCGCTCACTGCCATCACCATTGCATTGCACAGCACCGGTACCGGCGTTCTCGTGACGGCTCTGGTCCTCATCATCAGCGTCATGCTTTGGTCCGTATCATCGCTGCGCTTTCAAGCGGAAATGGCAATGCTGATGAGCATCTGGCTGGCGGTATCGACACTCTCGGCACTGCTGCTGATGCCTTCGATTCTCTACGTATTCCAGCCGGAGTTTGTATTTGGCAAGAAAGATGGAGCAATGGACAACGGTGTTGACGCGAGCGCAGCTCGCGCGTTGGAAAGACTGGATTTGGGAGTAGCGAAGTAGATCCAGGGAGGAATTCCGCGAAGTAGCTCCAGGGAGGAATTCCGAAGTAAGTGACTTTTGCAGCAGTTCCAGGTTTTTAGGGCAAACAGTACAACTAACTTTTCAGGAGGTGTCATGAATAAACCCAAGAGAGGACTGCGGCGCACCATCAGCTGCATGTCATGTGTAATCGTGGCGGCGACCCCATTTTGTTCAGGGATCGCGCAAGCAGCCGATACCAATTTCTATGGCGATGCGAGCGCAGCGTTTTCGTGGAACGTGCAAAACACGTTAAAAGACAATTATGTCAACACGCCGGATACCAAGCACAAGTTGTCGATGGAGCGCTACACGCTGAAGCTTAACGCCGACACCACGGTCAACGAAAATCTGTCCTTCGTAACGAAAGTACGCTTTGTTAGTGACGTTGGTATCAACTACCTGGAAAATTTGCAAGATCTCAGGAATCCCGCAATTGGGGTAAACGGTGCCGACATCACCGGTCACAATAACCTGTCGCGCTACTACAGCGGTGGCGAGCTACGCGAGTTGTATGCCGACATCAAGCCCATCGACAATCTGCTGCTTCGCCTCGGCAAGCAGCAGGTGGTGTGGGGCGAGTCGGATTTCTTCCAGGCCATGGACATAGTACAGGGCTACGACTTCACGTGGCGCAGCTTCCTCGAAGCGCCCGAAGACCTGCGCAAACCCTCGGTAATGGCCAACGTCACTCTGATGTTTCCCGAAATCGACGGCAAGCTCCAGGCCTTGTTCCGCCCCGGTTCGATGAATCGGCTCGATTCGATCGGCAACACCCTCGACTTTATCGGCGGTCGCTGGGCGGTGAATCCATACAAAGGCATCGACTTCAGGGCCACGTTGCCATACAACTACAGACAGAATGGTGCCGACGAGCGCGAAGACACCTGGGGTTTGCGCTGGAGCGGCATCGCGAATGAGATCAACTACTCGGTCTCTTACCTGAAAACATTCAATCAGGCCCCGGTATTCAACATGACCGACAACGCGGCGCCGTTTCTGACGGCTGTTGGCGCGCTTCCTCCTGGAGTGCCTTTCGTGCCGTCTGGCGCCACGCCGTTTAACGGCACCACCCCGGCAGGTATCATCGGCGAGATCATCTATCCGAAGATTGAGCTGTTCGGCCTCTCGCTTTCCGGTTACTCGGCTGCGGCGGACGCGGTATTCAGCGCCGAAGCTGCCTACATCCGTGATTACGCGTTCAACTTCGGAAACGATCCGACAAATGTGTGGCAACAGGTATTTGGTGGTGCCGGTTTCGCCGGCATCATGGGCAAGGATGTCATACGGTCGATGTTGCGCATGGACAAGAATCTGCCGATAACGCAGACACTGCTCGGAACGGAGAAGCCGGCCTTCTTCTCGCTGCAGTTGTTCGACACCTGGATCCAGGACTTCAATGAGAGCGACAACATTGTCAATTTCACCTCGTTTGGTCAGCACATGAAGGAGCATTCGCCGCTGCTGACGATGATTCTCAATACCAGCTATATGAATGGCGTGGTTACCCCGTCACTGGTGGCGGGTGCCGACTTGGCCTACGGAGGGGGGTTCATCGTGCCCGGCGTGGAGCTCCAGCATGGCAAGAACTGGCGCCTGAAGCTTGAGTACGATTATTTCTGGCATCGCAATATCAAAACTCTCAGCGATCAGCAATCTGAAACTGCGTTGTTCGGCTACTTTGCCAACAACAACCAGCTTTACGCAAGACTCACCTACCAATTCTGAGACAAGGAGAATACCCAATGACTGCGAAACTTAAATTATTCGGCATCTGCGTTGCTCTATCGATCGCGGGAACCGGCCAAGTCGCCTGGTCGGCCGAGGTGCCCGAAGGGACGGTGATTTCCGCCGCCAATATCGACAAGCTCAAGAGCGACACGTTCGAAGGCCACACCATCGGCAGCATGCTGACTGAAAAGATGGAATGGCGCATCCGCAACTCCGGCTGGAAACTGCCAATCTACCATTCCAGGGAAATTGTTCTGGACCCGAAATGGGTCAAGGCTTCGCAAGCCAACGTCGGACGGGCCAAGATCAACCCGCAGACACGCCAGGTCGAAGGATGGGAGGCCGGAGAGCCATTCCCGAATGTCAGCATGGCCGACCCGCAAGTCGCGGAGAAAGTGATCTGGAATTGGCACCTCGGCCAGTTGAAGGGCGACGTCGCGGCGGCGCCGGTTTGGACACAATTGGCGATCGATGGCAACAAAGGCATTCACGCTGAGCCCCTGGCTTCATTCATCCGCTACTCCAGCAAAGGTCGCTTGAGCGGCAGCAAATCGACCGAGGGCGACGGCAAGGAGTTGGGCCGGCAGATTCTGTTCTTCACGGCGCCCGCCGACATGAAAGGTGTCGGTACCTTCACCATAATGTATGACTCTGCTCAGGTGAATGACTCGTGGGTCTATATTCCGGCCCTGCGGCGAATTCGCCGGCTTTCTGGCGGGGCCTGGATGGATCCGGTTGGCAGTTCCGATCAGTTGCAGGACGACCTGGAAATCTTCAATGCGCGTCCTTCCTGGTATACCGGCTACAAAATGCTGGGCAAACGTTGGGTACTGGCCGTGGCGAACAGCAAGCAACAGCTGTGGAATCCCAACGGCAAGGCGTACGCAGAACGCTATCCCGTCCTGGAAAATGCAGCTCCATACTGGAACATGAACAACGATCGCTTCGAACCGCGCGAGGTTTATGTCATTGAGGCCACGCCGCCGAACGAGCATCCGTACAGCAAGAAGGTGCTGTTTGCCGATGTCAAGTATCCGCGCATCTACTACGCCGAGGCTTACAACCACAAGGGCGAATTCTGGAAGTTCATGGAATTTCACTCCTTCCAGGCCAAGGCGGATAACGGTTTCATGGATGTTCGCACCGCCGGAGGGGCCATCATAGACTTCTTGCGCAATCATGCGACGGTATTCCTGGTAGATACCTCAAAATGGAAAACCAATCCGATCGGATTCAAGTCCAGTGAAGTTTCGCTGGGTGCGCTTGAGGCGGCGGGACGCTAACCGGAATTTACGAAAAAAGGTAATCGGCGGCCGCACTTGTGCCGCTGGTTGCCAAAAGGTCTCCTCCTTGCGGCTTTGCTCTCCTCGTTGGCCAGCGAGCCGCATTTTTTCTAACTGGGCAGATCAATTGCTTCCTAATGTTTGCACCGATCACGAGGGCCGGATTTGCCCATCAAGATTCGAATAGGCGTTAGCCCATTTTAGTCATATACAATACAAGGAGTTATTATGGTCATTCCTTTCACCGGCGGTTGCGCATGTGGACTTATCCGTTATGAGTGTCACGCAGAACCCCTTGCCGTTGCGCATTGCTACTGCACCGATTGCCAAAAGACCAGCGGTGCCCAAGCGAGCACGAACGTCCTCGTACCCAAGCCAGCATTCAGCGTGGTAAAGGGAAAGGCAACCTGCTTTGATACCAAGGCGGATAGCGGCAATACGGTTACGCGATATTTTTGCAGTCAATGCGGCTCAAATCTGTGGAGTGTGCCCAATGGCATACCGGACTTGCTTATTATCAAAGCCGGTACCCTGGATGATCCAAGTGGGATAACACCCGGCATGAGCATCTTCTGCGATAGCGCGCAACCTTGGGCGGTTATCCCCGATGCGATCCCGCGCTTTCCCAAGATGCCACCGATGTGAGGAGATGTTGGTGGCCCTGCGCGAAGGTCGCGCAGACCGGTATGGCCTAGCGTCCCCTAGTTGTTGGCCGCCACCGATTTGTCCGTAGACAGTTGCGTTGATGCCGCACAGATTCCGGCAACGACGTGCAGTGCCATCGCTGCCGCCGCGGCGCCATCGATTCGTCCTGATCGAAATTCCTGGCACAACTTGTCGAGGGCATCGCTGTCGGCGGTCATCAAGTGGCGCCGCAACTCGCCGGCAGCGAGGTCGGCGAGAGTCCGGCGCGCCTGCGCAGCCGAATCCCGGTGGCGGCATCCGTTACCCACATGTCGCGCATGAGCGGCGACTGCGTCGGCGAGAATGCCGATGCCTTCAGCGACGGTGCCGATGGTGCTGACAAGGGGCACCTTCCAGACGCCCGGCGGCCGCATCGAAAGCATCGTCTCAAGAATACAAGCGGTGCTTTTGGCGGCAGGGAGGTCACTCTTGCTCACGACGAGTACATCCGCCATCTCGAGAATGCCTGCCTTCATGGCCTGGACATCGTCGCCAAGGCCGGGAGGACAGACGACCACCTTGGTGTCCGCCAGATCGCAGATGCCCACCTCTGCCTGGCCCGCACCGAGGGTTTCGACAATGATGGTATTTGTGCCGGCGGCATCGAGGATGTCGATAACGGCACCCGCGGTGCGTGAGAGTCCGCCAGAATGACCGCGAGATGCGAGCGAACGGATGAAAACCTTTTCCGACGCATCGTGGTCTGCCATGCGAATCCGATCACCCAACAAGGCGCCGCCAGAAAGCGGGCTCGACGGATCGAAGGCAATGACGCCCAGCGTCTGTCCGCGGGTAGTCAGTTCCCGGATCAGCGCATTGATCAGCGTCGACTTGCCGGCACCGCCCGGTCCCGTGATGCCGACAACATGCGCGCGGCCGACATAGGGGCGGACGCCGTGCAGCAGCGCCTGGCCGGCTACGGTTTCGTTCTCGACTTCCGAGATGGCCCGGCCCAGTTCCCGCCGTCGTCCCGCAAGGATTCCGGCGACACGTTCTTCAATTTCAGCCTCACGTCCAGCCATATATTGCCCCATTGCGGTGTTCCGGCGGTTTGTCGATTGACCCGGAAAGTTGAATCACTACTGTGCGCAAGTGTAGCAAATAGCTCGTTTTACAGCCTCGCTTTCCATCGTTTTTTAACTGATTCTGATACGAGCGCGAAGCCGCGACGAGCGAGGGCCGCAGCGAATATTGGCATGCGCGCCGACTCGGGATTCCTGGGAGATAGCCCCTTCTGCGGATTGGTGCGAATTTTGTACAAATTGCGTGCGAGTTTCCATGTCTGCTCCTCAGACGACAAGCGTCGGTTATCCACAGAAAGCAGCAGCTATCCCAGGACTACCGGTACTATTAGGGTAACCCGTCGAGATTGAATGTCGGTACCATTATCCGGTGCAATATCTGTATGTGTGGTGGCGCTGAAAAAATCGGTACCACAGGAAGAGAAGCTGCTAAAGCGATGTAGTATCCATACTTGAGCGGTGTAGACGGGTGCTGTGTAACGCGTGAGAATAATCTTGATAAAATTGTTCTACGATTGGCAATGGAAAACGCAAGGTGGGTCGAGGCAGCGTATTGGAAATCCAATACCGAAACATGATAATTGCGAATTCGCCTAGGCTCGTTTTGAGCTGCACATGAACCAATCTACAAACCAATGCTCCTCGGCTTTGCCAGGACATACTCACAATTTGCGATGCTAGAATGATTAATATGCATTACCAACGAATAGAAACCAAAGGTACCAGTTTGGAACAAATATTTTACAAAGATTGGCATCTGGGTAGCACGCGCCACGAAGCCATGACTACCGAGCTTGAATGGGCCGTAATACGTTTTGAGCAGGCTTTCCAGCGCTTCATCATTCAACTGGCTGGTATGTGTGGATTGGGTGACCTAAGCTATTCAGAGTTGGTGCTCCTTCACGTCATTCGCATGCAAGACAGTCCCAAGACAGCGGCACTTCTCGCGCGCCAACTCAATATGGACGGCATTACGAACATTCAATACAGCCTACGTAAGCTTATCAAGCTCGGGTTAGTGACTAAAATCAAAGGCAGTAACAGCAAGATCTGTACGTATGTCGTGACTAAGGCTAGCTCGACTATGCTAATGAAGTACGCACAGATCCGCCGAGGGATGCTCACCGATCAAACCATGGGCATCGAGAATATTGACCAGAAGCTCATCGAAACGGCAAAGCTTATAAGCATGCTCACTGGGCTCTACGACGAAGCGAGCCGAATTTCTGGCACCTACAGCAGAACAACTCTATCCGAAGAATAAAGCCAATGGATCACACGTCATTGGGAGGTGGCCGCAACCCGCTGCAGGTCGGTGGGCTCAGAATGGCCGGCTCTACTCACGGTTGACGTATCCAGACTTGGGTTCAGACCCAAGCATGGAATATTGGCTTAATTACAAATTCGGAAGGAATGGCAATTTGATTCTTTTTTCATCGCGCGCCATTGAATGTTTGCTGGATTTGCATTCTTCGTATCCGTCATACCAACCGTTCGCGTATAGCAAATCCGCCTTGATACGTTCACACGCGCCATGAGTTTGCCGGACAGTGCGCCGTCCAGGGTGTGCCCTTCGACCAGCAGGCCGAGGGGCACCATACGCGACGGTCATCCACTCGTCGTAGCCGGCATGTAGTTCATCTAGGTTGTAAGTGCGGCCCAGGACCAAGACATCGCCGATGAAAGCCCTCACCGGTGCTCCTGCAGCTCGATCCTGTAGCGACATTGCAGACATAAATTTAAACTTCCTCGTTATTTGGACGCAAGAACGTCGGCTAAAGTTCAGCGTCACGGGCCTTTCGCTCGCGGCATCCATGACATGTGCGTTTATCTGCAGCAGATATACTATGTGCTGTGAGATGTAATGCTTGAAATCGAAAATCTTTCACGCGGATTCAACGGTCGCGCGGTGCTGCGGGAGGTGTCCCTGCGCCTCTCGCCGGGCGAGTATGTTGCCATCGTCGGCGAGTCTGGTGTCGGCAAATCCACGCTGCTCAATCTCGTAGCCGGACTGGACCGGCCCGATGCCGGCCGGCTTGTGCTCGATGGCATTGATTACGCGCGGCTCGACGAGGATGCGCTGACCCGCCTGCGTCGCAACAAGCTTGGTTTCGTCTTTCAGGCTTTCCATGTCCTGCCGCATCTCACCGTTTTGCAAAATGTGGCGCTGCCACTGTGGCTGCGCGGCGTGGACGGCAATGAAGCCGATGTCCCAGCGCAGCAGTTGCTGGATGCGGTCGGCCTGGGCGAGCGGGCTGTGAGTTGGCCACGCGAGCTTTCCGGAGGCGAGATGCAGCGCGTGGCGATCGCCCGCGCGCTGGTGCATTGCCCGAAGCTGGTGCTGGCCGACGAGCCCACAGGCAACCTGGACCCAGCCAACGCCGCGAGAGTTTTGACCTTGCTGGCCGAACGTATTCGCCAGGTCAATGCGATCGGCATCCTGGTAACTCATTCACAGACGGCGGCGGCCACGGCCGATCGGATCCTGCACCTGACGCCGACGGGATTGCGCGCGTGAGAGCAAGACTGAGGCTCGCGCCGGTGTTTCTTGGCTCGTTGGCGCGGCGACGTATGGCGACACTGTTTTCGTTTGTCGCGGTCGTCCTCGGGGTGGCTTTGGGTATGGCGGTGCAGACGGTGCATGAGGCGGCACTGACCGAATTCGACCGTGGTCTGCGCTCAATGACGGGCATGGCCGATTTGCAGGTGGTCGGACCGCGCGGCGGTTTTGACGAGATGCTCTATGGCGTGATCGCCGGCCACCCCGCGGTGGCGGCGGCGAGCCCGGTGCTGGAAGTGGAGGCGAAGCGGGCGGGTACGGAAGAAACGCTGCAACTACTGGGTGTGGATATCCTTGCGCTCGCCCGGGTGACGCCGGCGCTGTTGCCCCGGCCGGCCGGCAAGGCAGGCCGCCTGGCGACGCTGTCCAATGACAACGTCTTTGTCAGTGCTGCCGCGCTAAGTGCGCTCGGCCTGAAAACCGGCGACAGCATCCGCCTTCAGGTTGGCGTTCGCAGTGTCGGATTCAGGATCGCCGGCGACATTCCGGGAGAAACGAAGAACCGCCGCCTCGCCCTGATGGATATCGCCGCCGTGCAGTCACACTTCGGCAAGCTTGGGCGCATTACGCGCATTGATTTGCGGCTGGCCGCTGGGGTGGCGACGAAGCAGGTGCGCTCAGAGCTGCAGGCCTTGCTGCCTGCTGGAGTGCTGATCGAAACACCGCAGGCGGCGCTCGATCAGGCGGCCAATCTGTCGCGCGCCTACCGTGTCAATCTCACCCTGCTGGCGGCTATCGCGTTGCTCACCGGTGGTTTTCTCGTTTTTTCGGCGCAGGCTCTCTCGGTTTTACGGCGACGCACCGAGTTCGCCTTTCTACGCACGCTCGGCCTGGCGCGCCGCAGCCTTTTTGCCTGGCTGGTCGGAGAGGGCGCCGTGATCGGGTTTGCCGGCGGCGTGATGGGTGCCGTCCTCGGCTATGGGCTGGCCTGGATTGCGCTCATCCTGTTCGGCGGGGATCTGGGAGCCGGCTATTTTTCGGGGCTACGTCCGTCGCTGCAATTCCAGCCGCAGGTGATGGCGATTTATGTGGGGCTCGGCACACTAGCCGGTATTGCCGGGGCGTGGTTACCGGCAAGGGATGCGGCAACGGTGTCGCCGGCCCAAGCTTTGAAGGCCGGCGACGAAGCGGCGCTGCCGGGTAAGCGGCGGCATCCCTGGCTGGGCCTGACCTTGCTCGCGGCAAGCAGCGCCGCGTGCGCGATTCCTCCGATGAATGGACTGCCGTTGGGTGGTTACCTGGCCGTGGCTTTTCTCCTGGCCGGAAGTATTTTGTTATTGCCCCTGCTCGCTGCCGCAATCACCCGTTGCTTGCCGTCACGCGGTCCGGTGCCCGCGCGTCTTGCTGCGGCGCGCTTGGGCGCCGCACCCGGGCATGCGCTGGCAGCCGCATCGGGGGTATTGGTCAGCGTCGCTTTGGCGGTGGCGATGGCGATCATGGTGACGTCTTTTCGGGATTCGGTCGATCAATGGCTGACCCAGCTTCTGCCCGCCGACCTGTACGTGCGCACCGGACGGACCCAGAGCAGCGGCTTTCTCGACGAGACCGTGCAAGCGAGAATCCTGGCGGTCGAACGGGTCCGGCGCGTCAGCTTCTCGCGTTACGATAGCCTGCGTCTGGGCAGCGGCAATGCGCCCGTAGCCTTGATCGCCCGCCCCCTGCCCGGCGACGGAAGCTCCCTCCCTCTGGTCGGGGCGGCGTTACCCGTGTCGCCACCGGCGATCTGGATTTCCGAAGCGATGGTGGATATTTACGGCTGGCGCACGGGACAGCAGGTGGCGCTGCCGCTCGCGGGACGCCGGGTTGATGTGCACGTGGCGGGAGTCTGGCGCGATTACGCTCGGCAGACCGGGGCCGTCATGATGGACCTGGCCGACTACCGGCGCCTGACCGGCGACAGTCTGGTCAATGACGCCGCCATTTACCTCGCGCCCGACGCAGCCTATGACCAGGTGGTCGAGGCGCTCGCAGCCATGGCCGGGCCCGGCGTACTCGATATTGCGCGACCGGGTGAAATCCGCGCCAACAGCCTCGCACTTTTCGACCGGAGTTTCGCCGTCACCTATCTACTGGAGACAATCGCGGTCGTCATCGGCCTGGCCGGTGTCGCTACCAGTTTTGCCGCGCTGGCCGCGGCGCGCCGTCACGAGTTCGGCATGCTGCGCCACCTCGGTCTGACCCGCCGCCAAATCGGTTGGATGCTGGCGCAGGAAGGCGCCTTGGCGGCAGGGGTCGGAGTGATCGCCGGGCTGCTCGCCGGCGGCGCCATCGGCCTGGTGCTGATTGAAGTCGTCAATCGGCAGAGCTTTCACTGGAGCATGGATTTGCATGTACCTTGGGTACCCTTGGCGCTTTTCGCCACTTGCCTGGTGCTGCTGGCCGCCATGGTGGCGGTGCTGGCTGGAGGTCAGGCGATGCGGCACGACGCGGTGATGGCAGTTCGAGAGGACTGGTGATGGATCGAAGAGGTTTTTTGCTGGCGCTGACCGTCCTGCCGAACTTGCGACCGGCGGTGGCACAGGCGCTCGAGTTTGCCTCGGTGTTGCCGGGCCGCAAATTGGTATTTCCCGCCGATCATGGAGCACACCCGGATTTCCGCATGGAGTGGTGGTATGTCACCGGTTGGCTGCGCTTGCCGGATGGCAGCCCGCTAGGCTTTCAAAGCACTTTTTTCCGGGTGCGTACCGGTATTGGAGAAACCAGTGCCAGCGCGTTTGCACCGCGGCAGCTGATCCTCGCCCATGCGGCCATTGCCGATCCGCACCTCAAACGTCTGCGCCATGATGAACGCGCCGCTCGAATCGGTTTTGGCCGTGCCGGCTATGACACTGACCGGACCAATGTTTGGGTTGGTGATTGGCACCTGGAACAACACAAGGACAGCTATCGGGCGACGGTTCGCGGTGAGGATTTTGCCTATGCATTGGACCTCGTCCCGAGCGGCCCGCCGATGCTCAATGGCCTTGACGGATTCAGCGCCAAGACCGCGGATCAGCGTCATTCCAGCTATTACTACAGCCGCCCGCAACTGCGAGTGGATGGGACCGTGACGCTTGACGGGCGCACGAGCCCGGTGGCTGGGCGGGCGTGGCTCGATCACGAATGGTTTAGCGAGCTTCTGCCGCAAGTCGCGCAAGGCTGGGATTGGCTGGGCGTGAATCTGGACGATGGCAGCGCGCTGATGGCTTTCCGTCTGCGCAATGAGCAAGAGGCTACACTGTGGTCGGCCGCGAACTACAGGCGAGCGGGCGGTGGCATCCAGGCGTTCCCACCCGGGGCCGTCGCTTTCGAACCCATGCGCCGCTGGCGATCGCCACGTACCGGCGTCACTTATCCGGTGGAATGGCGCATTCGTATTGGCGCGCGAATTTTTCTGCTGCAAGCACTAATGGATGATCAGGAATTGGACAGTCGCCGTTCGACCGGGATCATCTACTGGGAGGGCGCAGTCCGGCTGATGGAAGGCGGCCGCGAGATCGGGCACGGCTATCTGGAATTGACGGGTTATGGAAAGAAAATACAACTGGGGGACTGAGATATCGATCCGCGTCTGTTGCCAAGCTGCATTACCGACGCTTGCGCGTGACGCCACCAACATTGAGGGCTCGTGAACAGGCGGCTCGACTCAGGAAATCTGGAATCTGTTCTAGCGAACCGAGCTACTTCCGGGTGTGGGTATATCGCCGTAATGCCCTTTTTCATATTTGAGCCGCTGCTGCATATGAATATTCTCTGTTTTTTTCTTCTTAGCCTCATTGGTGCTCAACCCCGTGTCGGTAGACCATTGATCTACATGATCAGGACGAACGTTGTGGTTGGTGTCTGGCATGGGATCGGGTGATTCCATTCTTCGCCTTTCCATCCCCGATCCGCCAGGTGATCCACACCACCAATGTGATCGAGAGCATCAACTCACGACTGCGCAAGATTTTAAAACGCGCGGCCATTTTCCGAGCGATGACGCGGCGACGAAACTGATCTGGCTCGCCTTGCGCAACATCACCGCCGACTGGGGCCGTCCCGCCAGGGACTGGAAAGAGGCGATGAATCAGTTCGCCATCCTCTATGCCGAACGCTTCGAAGCAGCCCGAGCTTAAAATGACCGCCGACTTTACCACCGCGCCGCTCGCCTCCTGCCGTATAGAAGCGGCAGGCGGCAGCACTGTGAAAACGTCTCTTGCCGCTTCATACGCAGAAATTCAGACACCCCCACTGACTCCGTTGCTTCAGAAAGATTTACAACCGCGAAGGTAAGAATTACCGACAATGCAGTCCTGATCTTCCTACTGCCATCACCGGCACGCTCCGCTCCGGTCTTGTGATAAAAAATTTCATGTTTGTACCCGCATATTGGCCGCAGGAACTGCCGTAGCCAGGCGGGCAGGGGCCCGACGGGGAGCAAACACCACCACTTCGCAATGCAGCAAGAACAGCAACACGATAATACTGGCCAGTTTTCCTGTTGAAGATTCTGATCGCCGGCACTCTGCTGCTCGGCATGCCGTCATGCTGCGCCTGCTGATAATTGTTTCGCCTTCGCCTGACGAAAAACTGACTACTGCGCTGATATTTTTACCATTGGCCTGTGGATCGTGCACTGGAATGCAGTGCTGGCCCTGGCTATTGCCACCTTCGTCGTAATGATGACAGGCCCCGCCTGCGCTGCCGATCCTTATATGTTCAATGAAGACGACATGCTTGTTTCAGTCCCATTAAGCGTCGCGACGGCGCGATATGCGCATTGCAGAGATGGCAGGAGCCGTTTCTGCGCTCCTTGTTTCGCCGGGTGAGCCACTTTCACAGGCCTCACGATATTACAGGCGCAACGATGCTGTGGCGCCAATCGGGCTCGGCGAATCTATTGTCGCGGCGTCATAGAGCGGCATAGATTTTGCTGCACAGGATTGGGGACCGTGAGGTCTCAATCACCAAGGAAAGCGCAATTGAATTGGGATCATATTGGAGCAACTGGATAGGAACGATCCATGAGTCATATAGCATTGGCAAGGATAAGGCCGAACGCCAATTATAGGAATGACAAGAGGGCCTTAGACTAAATCAATCAGGAACGAAGGAGAAAGACATGAGTATCGCATTGAACACGATGAAGGCATTCAGCGCCGTGGCATTGGTAGGTGTTTGCCTGGTCCCATCAGCCAGCGCCGACGGGATGTCGAGAGACGCCAAACGGCATGCCGAGGCTGACTACAAGGACGCAGTGCACCGTGCCGAGGCCGACCATTCGGCCACAAAGGCCAAGTGCAAGGAATTGAAGGGCAACAAGAAGGACGTCTGCCTGAAGGAAGCCGCGGCTACCGAACAAAAAGCCAAGGCCGAGGCCAAAGCAAGACGCGAGGCTATGGCTACCGGGTCTGAGGCGAACGAGGAAGCGCGCGACGCCGACTATAAAGTCGCAAAGGAAAAATGCGATGCCATGTCAGGTGCTGCCAAGGATACTTGCATCGCCGAAGCCAAAGCAAAATATCGTCAGTAGGGTGTTAGGCACGGCTGTCAAATTACGTGACAGAAGGAGTTCCGTGACAGAAGGAGTTCGTTATGCCAGAGAAAAGAACCCTTGAACGGGCTGCCAAGGACAAGCGCGCAGGCAAATTGCCCAGCACTCAGGCTGGCGAATTCGTGCGCGAGGAAATCGAGCATGTCCGTCAAGGCAAACACGGAGCGCGCTCGACCAAGCAGGCTATCGCAATAGGTTTATCAAAAGCGCGTCGTACCGGGGTAAAGCTCCCGCCGCCAAAAGTCGGCACCGCCTCTGAAAAAACGCGCACAAGCACAAACCGCGACTATGCGGCGACAAAGAGCAGCGATAAGCCGGTTTCGCGCAGCCGATCGCAGGCAACAACTACGGCGCTGAAGCGCGAACCACATGCTGCCGCTTCAAAGGAAACAGTTGGGCGACAAGCGAAATCCGTGGCACAGAGACGCAACGCCAATGAGCGCTCGACTGCCGCGCAGAAGTCGGCGCGAGCCAAAGGCGCCGCTGGACGCTCGGCAGCAGCCCACAAAGCGGCACGAGCGCGTGCCGGTACGCAATCCTATGGGCAAAAACCGGTGCTGCTGCTACATGACAGCTATCATCTGGAAAGAGCGGAAATTGTTTTCTGCGGCGTCGGGTGCAGCAAGCCATATCACTTCTGAAAATTACTGTTTTCAGAAGTGGAGAAGATTACTCGCCCGCCTACTGCAAACCTTTGAGCGGTATGGTTATTTTCATTTTCAGAAGTACAGCCACCCCGCAGAGTGCGCAATATAACATATAACTATCCAAAAATAATAATCCATAGCCTAGCAGTATAAGCAACATGACGCCGCGCTACATCACCCGATAGCCAACACCAGAAAAATGGATCTTAATTCGATAGGATTTAACTATCGCTTTAGGATCCATTTTCACAATAAATACTATCAGCCAGAAAACCAAATTGCATCGTAACCACTCGATGCCCACATCTTCCCTTCCGATTCCATGACCTCATGCCGGAAAAGCATGTGAGTCTCGATGACGGCATCAAC
This sequence comes from Georgfuchsia toluolica, assembly GCF_907163265.1. Classification (NCBI taxonomy): domain Bacteria; kingdom Pseudomonadati; phylum Pseudomonadota; class Betaproteobacteria; order Nitrosomonadales; family Sterolibacteriaceae; genus Georgfuchsia; species Georgfuchsia toluolica. The sequence continues at coordinate 710,842 of NZ_CAJQUM010000001.1, read as the reverse complement.
ATATTCCTGTGCTTTAAGCCAGTACTTGACTACCTCAGGCTTTTCATTGGTTCGACCCGCCCAATAGCGCTTAGAGCCTTTTGCATGGACTGTATGTTCAAAGGTCTTATGCAGATACTTGACCATGTAGCTGGATAGATTCGAAGGCTTCCAGTTCTGTGTGCGACTGCCCCATCGCTTGGATGGCCCTTTGACATCAACCTGCCCAGGTGTATCTGCCCCCTTCGCATCCTGGGAAGCCCCGAGCGCCTTATACCAACAGCGCCGCAGGAAATTAATGTCTTGACGACCAACAATAGCCACATGCAGGTGATAAGCGCCATTGTCCTGAAACTCAGGAATAGCCACAAAGCGCCATTCGTTCAATCCAGCTCGTGCCGGTAAATCACCACACGCTGGAAGCCCCTTTCTAACAAGTCGGCAGAATTCCTTCCAATCAGCCTTGAGCCGTTCGAAATCACTCATTTCCTGCCCTTCCGGCGATCGGTATGTCAAGGTCAGCAGGTGATCGGCACCGATGGCCTTAACACCAAAGCGGACGGCCTTTTTAGAGCGCCTTACAGACGCCAAAAACGACTCTTGAGCCTTTTGCTCATCAGACAACACCTGCCTATCTTTTTTCGTCCTGAGACTGATTAAACCGCCACAGGCCGCACTTTCGGCATAACGCTTGTAGGTCAATGGCTCAATCCGACGCGTCATGACTTCGGCCTGTCCTTTAGCGAACCGTCTAATAGTGCAGAGATAGGCTTTATCAACCCATTCCTGCCCGTCTGAGACGTTTCTATACCCCGGAGGCGGATACCAGACCCCATTGACGACTGTCCCGTTAGGCGTACAATTTTGCATATTGGTGATCCCTTCGATTAGCCAACCGATCAAGCCCCGGAGTAGCTACAACTACTGCCGGGGTTTCTCTTTTTTGATCCTGCACATCACATCCGTTTCTTAAGTGTTCCAGTGATAAATCTAAGAGGCGCGGGTCGGTCGGGCGCTGCGCGCCCGCCCTGCCCCCCGCCTCTTGATTATGACCACCAAGCCCCTTAATCACCGCATGGCGGGGCTGGATAACAGTGAGACCGTTATCCACATATCCACAATCGCTCTGCCCTATAGGGGGCTCGCTCATGTGGATATGCATGCTACCGAGTAGCCAGTACAGAGGCATCAACAGTCCTGACGGAATGCTCACGAGGAAAAGCCTCACCATCGAGCAACAGACCATAAGCGTCAGGCCTTGAAGAATCTTTTACAGGCGCTTGAAGAGGAGACTGCACAGGTTCCTGTTGATAAGGATTAAACCAACCATTCCTGACGACCTCATGGCAAAAATCATCAGAAGCGCCATAGCGAGTGCCTTGCTGAGTGCGACAGTAACAACGCTCAGTGGAACCATCACGCACCGAGTAGCAGACGGCAGGTAAAGGAGCAACCGCAACCTTATTGACATCATCATAGACAGGCGCAGTCTCAGGATGATCCTGCAGACGTGGCTCACGCTCTTTCAGATAGTCTTTAAGAGAAAGATGCTGAGTAGGCGCAGCAGTGACAGCACCACCACTCGAACGATCAAGCTTTGAAGCAATATTGTTATGCTGATTAGCTTGCTGGATGCGCCCGTAGATATGCCATCCGAGAAATGCAACTATAGCCAAACAAATAGGCAAAGCATAGACATACCAAGGCCGACTAACATGTATTTTCGTATGAGCCTCAGCCGATTTATATAGGCCAAACACTTTCTTATTTGGCATATAACGCGATCTGGCAGCTAAATCACGCGAAGTCTTACTTTCAGGGTCCCCCATTTCAGGCCAGACGTATTTATAACGCCCAACTACCCTCTGACTAATATGCGTATGCTTTGAAACGAACGCTTTAATATTAGAGTCAATCAACTTCACAGACTGAGTTAGAAGAATGAAATCAACACCCGTATGGCGATGCGTTTCATTCGCCGCAACATGATCCGGTACCTTTGCACTATTGGCACGCGGACGATAAACGTTCTGCGCTTCGTCTATGACAATCAGCGAGCCAACCGGAAAAGTAAAAAACGGCATTATGAGTGTTGGGTCTTCAGGAGTAGGACGCATTTCAGTCCATTCCGAAACCGGAGGAACTGGCTGATGCGGTATTTTTAATTCACGAATACCCATACAGAATATTGGACGCTTGCCCTGCTCTGCCAATAAACGCTCTACAACAAGAGCAGTCTTTCCAGTACCTGGAACACCTGTTATCACCTCAATCATGATGCCAACTTCCCGAAACGTGCCGCCGCCATTAACGCCGCTCTTGATGCCAATGCACCGAGAATGATGCCGAGACTCTCCCCTACCCCACCAAGACTGAGGATGGCCGCAGTCGCACTGCCAAGACTGCCCCATTGAGTCAATACAGCACTGCGCACCTGATCCACAGCAACAGAATATGTTCCATAGGTGATAAGCCCGATGCCAAGCGCAATCAAAACACGCTTAACTATAGGAACCGCTATTGCGATTAAAAATGTCCCTACATCACTCATTAGCCTTCCCTCCCAAAACGATTAAACCCGCAGCCAGCCACGCCATAGCCAATACAACAGGACGGAGACCAGACGCGAACTGACACATTGGTGCATAACTAAAAACCGCACCATGAGGTAGCGCAACATCAGCAGGGCATGTACTGGTAAGCGACACAGAAACAGGCGTTAAGGCTGATGTAATAGAGGACGCGCCTAGAGCCTCAGAATCGGTAGGAATCCCCATATCCTTGCACTCAAAACGCTCTGGATGATCTGTGCAAAATTTTTCTTTATCCGATACCGTTCGACATGCAGCAGCATCCGGATTCTTAGCGCAATAATCCGCCGTCGAATCGGTTTGTTTGCCTGTTGCTGGATCAATACCAGCTCCACCTGATCCACCAGAACCACCACCACTCGACCCGCCACTACCATCAGGATTTGCAGGGTTGTATCCCGTACCACTCGAAGGCGCCACAGGGGGCGTAGTACCCGCTGGATAATTCTGTGTCGTGGTTTTTTGCTTACCCGTGCATGTATCCGTCGTGACCGTTGTTACAGTCGTGCTGCCATCGCCATTCGTAGCACTGCTATTGGTGTATGTATCCCCACACGCTACCGCAGGCCCGCTATTAGACTGCGCAACACCACTAGAGTCATAACACACCGCCGTACCATCTGTCATATAGGCCATGTATTGTGCCGATGCGCACGTATTCTCAGGCTTAGATGCCGTCCCGCTAAGAGGAGCCGCCCCGGAATCGCAATGAGCACCACTCGACTTCCAGACACCCTGACATTCAGTGTGCCGCACCCCCGCAACCAGCCCTGCACCACATATAGCCCCATCAAATACCTGACCGCATTGACTCGATGAATCACATACATCCAGAGTCATGGCCTCACCGGGCGAGATAGTGCCAAAGTCATACCAAGCCATAGAAGTTAACGTAGTACCCGCAGCCGGACAGGCCGACTGAGAAACGCAAGTACCTGCACTCTCCATGTATCCGCTATTGCATGTGCAGGTGGTCCCGCTAATCGTGGAATTCGCAGGACAAGTGTAAAAAGTCTGCGATAGCGTCGCTGAATAACAGCTGGAACAGACTCCGCTCTGACCCCATACACACTGAGACGAAGTATTGGAATTAAAATCAGATGGCCCGGCCCCCACATATGGCTTGCTAACATCATAGTAGCCATCACACGCCGCCCGAGCCGACGCGAACCCCCGGTTATAAGACGACCATTGGACAATCGTCCATTGCGGCCCCGTAGCCGTAAATGATGCATGCGATTCTCTGCCACTCAATATAAAGATGGCCGCGATAATCAACGGCCATATATATTCACTACTCAATATCCTGATTCTCATTTGAGGATTACCCAGATCGGCAAGAGAACCAGCAATATTCCCACCATGAATAAATGTTCCATCACAACCCCCGACGCATGAACATTACAGCCGCAGCCGCCACCATTGCCGCCGCTATCATCCAACCCACTGACAGACCATCGAAAAACGGCTCTGTCATATCGCAAGAATCAAAGGTAATAGACGGCGCAGCAATCGAATAACGCAGAGTTTGAGTACCAGAGCCATCTATGCTGTATGACTTTTGATACCAGACACCGGCATCCTTGACGAACTGATTTAAATAACTGGTAGAACCCGGAACAAGAACCGGAGCCGCTTTCGAGTAATACGCATCGACTGCCTCCGCATTACTGGAGAGACAGCGACCCTCGAAAATGGCCCCGGTAGCCGACATGCTTAGGTGCCCTTCTTCATGAACTTGAAGGCAATGATGGCAATCGTTGCCACCAAAAAGGCGGTAGCAACAGCAATGCCGTCAGTTTTCATGTCGCCCATGGCCGTAGTGACTTCAGCCGGAACCGCAGCGAGACATTGATTGACAAACGCCAGCAGAGCAGCACCAGTCAGACCGAGTTTCTTTCCTTGCTTTTCAAAATATGCACGCATTTCAATTTGCTCCATTAATAGCGGAGGATGTGGGGAAAACTTCTCTCGATGCCGCCTTCACCAAGAACCCCATTTACCTTTAGCCCATTGCTAAATGGCATATTCTTCAAAATAAATTATTGCCGTGTCACTTCCACTGGAGGAGAAAGAAAACCCAACCGAACCGCACGCATGAGACAAGCCATGCAGAGAAAATCCCCTTCGTGAATGACACCTAGATTGTCCAATTCCTTGCACCAGATACAGGTGTGTTCCGTGTCAAACTCACCTAGTTCAACTAAGTCACCCGATATGATGGAATGCATTACGCAGCTTTCGAAGCCGCTACCGCAGGAACAGGCCGAAGCTCAACGATAACCGGAGTGATCCAGCCATCGCGCTCTACATCCTGATAGGTCGGCATGTAGACCCCTTGAGTAGCCGGTTGCCCCTCACGAATGAAAATCTTGCCTACGTTGATATGACCATCAGGCCGGGTTTGAATGCACTTGGCGACTTTGTAGGGCTTGCCAGTCTTTTTAGAAACGAGCTCTTCGACTTCGATGATTTGAATTGATCCAGTTGGATTAGCCATTTTTTTCCCCTTCTAGGATGGTTGACGCCCTGCCCCGACGAGGCTATAAGGCGGGTGTAGTCAGCAATTGCTGAATTCAACAAACGCTGTACAGGACGAAATCTAGTACAACAATTGTTGTACTGTCAAGGAGAAAAACATGGAATTTAGACAAGTGATTGAAACAGCGGAAAAAGTAGTTGGCGGCCCCACCAAACTAGCCAACGAAATCAATGTTCCAAAAACAATGATCAGCGATGCAAAAGCTGGTAGGCGCGGACTACCTGATAGAGCTTGCGAAAAACTTGCGGAAATAGCCAAATTAGATTTTGGCGATGTCATCAGGGCGAGAATGCGCAGCCCTTTTGCCAAACATGCCGCTGTAATTCTTGCAACGGCAATAACCGCTAATTTCTATACGCCAGAATCATACGCAGACGAAATAATGACGTATGACAGTTCTGCTACTTACTGTTTTCAGAAGTGATATGGCTTGCAGTCTTAACCTTTGGCGTCACAGGTGAGTTCAGCCTGGCCAGTATTGGCGAACGCAGCAAGCAGTACGAAACCATGAGCCGGCTTGCCGTCTCGTAACCGCTACCAGGCTTTCATCGGTACGCATCCCAGCAAATCTCAGTCTGCGCTTCAGTTCTAGACTGAACGCTTGTCCAAAAAAGCCATACAGCTTGAGGACTCACATCTCAAACCCCGCGGGAAAGCTTAGTCATTCCCTATCAGAGGATGGTGCGGTTCCGCAATTTTCAATCAAAGGAGCAACACAATGCAAACACGTTCACACGCCTCAGATGTTGCTGGTAATGCGCATTTGTGTCATTACTACAAATGTGCATTTGAAAGGAGGTTTTGCATGGCAACGATGACTGGCAACTACGCAAATGCCGCCAAGAAGGCGACCAACGTGTCTCTGGCGGAGAACCTTCTTGCTGAAGCCAAGGAGTTGCGCATCAACGTTTCGCAGGCGGCTGAAGCTGGAGTAGCCAAGGCCGTCGCGGAAAAACGCGCTGAACTTTGGTTGAAGGAGAATTGGGAAGCCATCGAAAGTTCAAATGCTTATGTGGAACAACATGGACTGCCATTAGAAAAGTACAGGATGTTCTAATGACCAGATTTAGTGTAAGCACCCGGCAAAGCCATCTGTGATGAATCGATGGATTTGAGCAAGAAAGTGTTTTTTGATTTCGTTAATGTTGCAGTGACCATCCTTTCTGACCGGCTGGTATTTCTTATCGCCGGTCACCGTGATTGAATTAGGGCTGCCGCTCCTTTCTTTCATTTGACATTATCAGCCGAATAGCTCGAATTGTTTCCTAAGAAAAGTAAAGTGAGACGTCAAGCCAGGCGCCCATCACGATAGTCGTTTAGTGCCTGGTAAATCTCTTGTTCCGTGTTCATCACGAACGGGCCGTACTGAGCGATCGGTTCATTTAGCGGGCGACCAGCGATTAGCAAGACCTTTGCCTCATCAGCAGCTTCGATCACTACTCCTTCGGCATTAACGTCATTGGCGAGAATCGCCATGCGCTGTACCGGTACCTTATCCCCGCCAATACTTATCTCGCCGCGATACACGTAGATAAACGCGTTATGCCCCACCGGGAGCCGCTGCCTAAAGCCAGTACCGGCAGGCATATGCAAGTCCAGATAGAGGGGTGCTGTCGCAGCGCGAGTCACCGCGCCTTGAATACCGTGGCTCTCGCCGGCGATCACGGTTGCCTCAACGTCCGCATCGGTGACGAAACGCGGCAAATCGGCGGCAGCGAAATCCTGATACCAGGGTGCGATCATTTTGTCCTGGCTTGGCAGGTTTAGCCACAATTGAAAGCCTTCCATCACACCTTCTTCCTGCTGAGGGATCTCGGAATGAATCACGCCGCGGCCGGCAGTCATCCATTGCACGCCACCGTTTTCCAGCAAACCCTCATGACCCCCGCTATCGCGATGCCGCATGCAGCCGGCAATCATGTAGGTCACGGTCTCGAAACCGCGGTGCGGATGGTCTGGAAAGCCGGCGATGTAGTCATCCGGTTTGTCGCTACCAAAGGCATCGAGCATAAGGAATGGATCGAGGCGGCGTTGCAACGGCTGCGTTAGCACCCGGGTCAGCTTGACGCCAGCACCGTCAGAAGTTGCTGTGCCGGCAACCAACCGTTCGATGACACGGGATCGGCTGACCTGTTCCGTAATGCGGGCGTGATTCGTCGTCATGGCAACTCCTTTGCTGTCGCAGGTGGTTTTTACTTTATGGCTTCAATCTCAGGCAAATGCTGCGGCAAGATCGGCGGCGGCTTGCGCAAATCCCTGCTCAGCAGCTTCCGGCCCCATGTTCAGACCTTCCGCGTAGATGAAATGCACGTCGGTCATTCCCAGAAAGCCAAGAACGGTTTTGAGATAAGGAACCTGGCTGTCACCCTCGGTGCCGCGGTAGCGACCACCTCGCGCCAGGCCGACATAGACTTTCTTGCCTGTTAGCAGACCCTCCGGGCCTTTTTCGGTATAGCGGAAAGTCACGCCGTTGCGTGCAATGGCGTCTATCCAGTTCTTCAGCTGCGCCGGCACACCGAAGTTGTACATCGGCACGCCGAGCACGAGTACGTCGGCTGCCTGCACTTCGGCAATCAGTGCGTTATCAAGGGCTACACGTGCCGCTTGATCAGGCGTGAGCTTCTCGGCCGGGGTAAACAAAGCGCCGAGGGTCGCTTCGTCCAGGATCGGATGCGGATTGCTGGAAAAATCGCGTAGCGTCAGTTTTGCGGCTGGATTGGCCAACTGCAGGCGCGCAACGATGGAATTCGCCACCCGCGTCGAATTTGCACCTTCGCGGCGAGCACTGGCGTTGATTTGCAGGATGTTCATTTGTATCTCCTTTGGGTTGATGATGACCTAAGCCGTACTGTATTGATGTTAAAAGGCTTGCGGAAGTCCTCAAAATGGATAACATTGTTCTATATATGGAACAATTTGAGCCAAATGATTTGCTGATCTTCGCTCGTGTCGCTGAAGCAGGCAGCTTTAGCCGTGCGGCCGAACACATTGGTTTACCCAAATCCACGATGTCGCGACGTATCTCCCTGCTAGAAGAACAACTGGGGGAACGGCTGATGCTGCGCACGACCCGCCGTCTCTCCTTGACCGAGTTCGGTCAGCAACTCCTCGAACACGCCCGTCAGGTAGCCGCTGAAGTCGATGCCGTAAAGGCCCTGAGCGAATACCGCCAGGTGCGTCCCAGTGGCCGGCTGCGGGTATCCATGCCAAACGATTTCGCGACCCTGCTGCTGACCGATATGCTGGCGGCGTTCATCGCGCTCCATCCGGCGGTGTCCCTGGAACTCGATCTCTCGCCGCGGCGCGTCGATCTGCTCGGAGAAAATTTTGATCTTGCGGTGCGCATGGGCGACCTGCCCGACGATACGCTGCTCACCGCGCGGCGCATCGCCGTGTTCACCAGCGGGCTCTACGCAGCTCCTTCCTATCTGGCAGAACGCGGTCATCCGGCATCGCCTGATGACCTTCCTCAGCACGATGCGCTGCGTTTGCTCGGGCGCAATGGTGAACCGGTTGCATGGACCTTGACGTATGGCAACCGGCGATGGGAAGGTATTCCACCGGGAAGTACAGCCGCTAACGCTCCTGAACTGTTGATTGACTTGGCGCGTAAAGGCGCCGGCATCGCTGCAGTCCCCGATTATTTTGCAGTGCCAAGCGTTCGTTGCGGCGAACTACGCCGTGTGATGCCCGACTGGTATTTGCCTTCGCACACCGCTTGGGCCGTATTTCCAGGGCGCCGTCTGATGCCTGCGAAGACACGGGCTTTCATTGACATGCTTGAAGCAGCGCTGGCTGGTGCGTTTGAGAATTCAAAAGAGATTTCCGGCAGCATATCTTTGGAAACCTGATCCTGCTAGCAGTTCACATGTGTTGCGTCGACCGGTTGAGTTCGCCACAGACAATCGGCGAGCTAAGCCAAGTTGCAGGAAGTCCTCTATCTGTAGACGAGCACAGGTATCTTGGAATAAATAAGTACCTTCTGCGTCTGTGAGCCGAGTAGGAGCCCCTTTATACCACGATAACCATGGGATGCCATCAGGATCAAGTCGCAACCTCTTTCTGAAGCCGTTTCTATAATCCCTTCGTAGGGTTCGCCGTTGGAAGCCGACGACAGTGAATCGAATGCGACTCCTGCCTCTTTTGCCAATGATTCCGCCTTGGCCAATATTTCCTGGGCTCGTCCATGGACTACCTGCTCTAGCACCTCCGGATCCATGCTCCGCAGCAGCGCGGTTTCGCCATATATGGAAGCAGCAGTATTGGGCCTGGCAAAAAAAAATGTGATCGTGGCCCCCCCCGCCTTGGCCAAGGATATGGCGCGTCGAACAGCCAGGTCGGACAACTCGGAGCCATCAGTAGGAACCAATATATGTTTAAACATAAAAACCTCTTCGTAGTGGTTAGTAATATCTAACTGCTTGACAACCAAGGTCAGTGACTAAAGCTGGGTTTCAACTTCATAGTACCTGATTAACCTATTTTCTTCGAATGACTTGGATCAAATTTCACCAGAGCTTGCTTTGCGAATCGGACAGGGAGATAAGTGATGGCGTTTACTCAACTCAAGCCTTGGGCGCGCGGGCAAACCAAACGGAAAACATCAGCACAACAAAGATACCCGCGGAGACCAGAAAGAAGTCGTTGGTCGCCAACATGACGGCCTGTTGATGCGCCATACGGTCGATCATGGTCAGGCCCGTAGTCGCGTCGAAACCGACCGATTGAGCGGCGGAAAGGGTATCTGCCGTGACCGGCGAATATGGCGTTGCGTTCTCGACCAGGGTACTGTGGTGATAGGCCGTGCGATGCTCCCAATAAGCGATACTTAATGAAACACCGATACTTGCAGCAACGAAGCGGGTAAATGCCATCAATCCCGCAGCGCTCGCCATCAATTGCGGTGGCAACCCGGCCAGGGTCAGCGTCGTCAATGGAACGAAGAACGTCAAAATGCCGATGCCCTGGATGAAGCGTGGTATGACGATATTCGAGAAGGCGATATCGGTGTTGAAGCCGCTGAACCAGTAAGCCGTCGCCCCAAAAACACCGAAAGCCACGGTAGCCCAGAGACGGGGATCTGAGCGGTGCATGTGTCGCGCCAGCAATGTGGACAAAAACAGCGGCAACAGGCCGATCGGTGCGGTCGCCAAGCCCGCCCAAGTCGCGGTATAGCCCATGTTCGTCTGCAGCCACAGCGGCAGAATGACGATATTGGCGAAGAACGCCATATAGCCAAGACTGAACACGAGCGAGCCAATAAAGAAATTACGCCCGCTGAAAAGATGCAGATCGACTACCGGGTGCTGCTCGGTCAGTTCCCAGACAACGAAAAAAATCAGCCCCAGCAATGCCACCAGCCCGAGCACGACGATTTCGGATGACTCGAACCAGTCCATTTCGTTGCCCTTGTCCAGCATGATTTGCAACGCACCGACACTGACGATCAACAGCATCAGGCCGATCGTGTCGATAGGCTGACGTACTATCGCGCTTTCCCTGTCCCTAAGTGCCTGCCAGGTCAGAAATGCGGCCAGCAGGCCGACAGGAAGGTTGATGTAGAAGATCCACGGCCAACTGAAATTATCGGTAATCCAGCCACCCATGATGGGTCCCATGATGGGAGCAACGACCACCGTCATCGACCACAGCGACAGGGCGAAGGTCTTGCGCTCAGGCGGATAGCTGCTGATCAACAGGCTCTGTGACAAGGGAATCATCGGTCCGGCAAAAGCGCCCTGCATGACGCGCGCTGCGATCAGCAGGCCAAGGTTCGGCGCCAGCCCGCAGAGCCCGGAAGCCAGGGTAAACAGCGCCGTAGCAAACACGAATACCCGCACTTCGCCGAAGCGCCGCGACAACCAGCCCGTCAGGGGCATGGCAATGGCATTGCTGACGGTGAACGAGGTAATCACCCATGTACCCTGATTGGGGCTTGCCGCCAGATCGCCTGCGATGGCGGGAATGGAGACGTTGGCAATCGACGTGTCGAGCAACTGCATGAAGCTCGCCAGTGCGAGGGCCAGGGTCAGCAGGACGAGAGTCGAACCCTCAAGGGGCTGCTGGGGTACCTCCACGCTTAGTCATCGCCTCCGAGATTGGTGGCGATGATCTCGCTTACACGCTTGTCGGCATATTTTTCAGCGGTGTCATCCACTGGCGCACCATAGCTGCCCGCAACCGTCCGGCTACCTAGAACCGGTCCTGAAAGATCGTGGGTATCGACGTTGGCACGCAGCGAAAGCCCGACCCGCAGAGGGTATTTGGCCAGTTCATCGGCATCAAGCGAGATGCGAACTGGCAACCGCTGGACAATCTTGATCCAGTTGCCGCTGGCATTCTGCGGCGGCAGTTGCGAAAACACCGCGCCGGTCCCTGCTCCCACACCGACCACCTTGCCGTGGAACTCTACCCCACGGCCGTAGAAGTCCGAAGTGACAGTAACCGGCTGTCCAATGCGCACACGTTCAAGCTGATCTTCCTTGAAATTTACTTCGGCCCAGAGCTGGTCGAGGGGAACCACTGCCAGCAAGGGCGCTCCCACCGCTACCTGCTGGCCAACCTGGATGCTGCGTTTGGCGACGTAGCCATTGCCCGGAGCGCGCACTTCGCAGCGCGCCAGTGCCAGATAGGCTTCATGCAGCCGCGCTGCCGTCTGGCGTACCGCCGGATGAGATTCCACCCTGGTTCCCCTTACGGCGGCGCGGGCGGCAGCCAGTTGAGCGTTGGCAAGCTTGAGCTCGGACTGGGCGCGGCGCAACGCAATGCGGGCATGTTCGAGTTCTTCCTGCGAAATCGACTGATCGGCCGCCGCCCCGGCGCGGCGTACCGCGTCGGCCTCAGCCTGTGCCAGCATCTGTTCCTTGAGAACAACATTGGCTTGATACTGATCCACCGCATGGAAGTTCTGCCGCACGCGCCGAACACTGTCGGCCAGTTCTGCTTCGGAGCGCAACAATGCCATGCGGGCATCGGTATCGTCGAGTTTCACCAGCACCTGTCCCCGGCGTACGAAGTCGGTGTCGTCGGCAAGCACTGCGACAATGGTGCCGGAAACACGCGGCGTGATGCGCAGCAGATTGCCTCCCACATAGGCATCATCGGTCGTTTCGTGATAACGCGCGCTGATGCCCCAGTAGAGCGCCCAGGCGATGCCGGCGAGAACGAATATGACAATCAGCACGCTGAGGATGCGTTTGCGCCGGGACGAATTGGAAGTCTGGTTCATAGCTTATTCCTGTGATGGCTCCCAACTGCCGCCAAGCGCGTGGAACAGGGCAACGCTGGCGCGCAGCTGTGCGGCGCGGGTTTCGGTCTCTCTCTGACGCTGGCTCAGCGAGGAAATTTCAGCCCCGAGCGATTCGCTCCTGCCGGTCAGCCCGTTGCGATAACGGCTCACGCTCAGTGCCTCCACCTGATCCGCCGCCTTGAGCGCGTGTTGCTGGAATGCTTCGCGCTGTTCCCATGCGTCGAGCGCGGCATAACTGTCAACAACCTGGCGGGCTGCATCGAGTACCGTGCGATTGTATTCACCTACCGCGACCGCATACTCCGCCTCCCGGGTACCGAGGCGATTTTGCAGATTGTTCACGTTGAACGCCGGAATATGCACGGCCGCCCCCAGCGAGCCAGTGCTGGCGCTGCGGCTAAGCAGTTGTGATGCACTTTTGCTTTCCAGGCCGACCAGCAGCAGCAGATTGACATTGGGATAAAACTCGGCGCGCGTGGCATCACTCACATCGCCCGCGGCTTGAACGCGCCAGCGCTGGGCAACCACATCGGGCCGCCGAGCCAGCCAGTCAAGTGGCAGAACGGAAGGCAGCGCCACGGGCGCAGGCAATTGCGCCTTCGGTAGCGTCTGCGCCTGATCCGGACTGCGCCCCGTCGCTAAGGCGAGCCGATAGCGCCATGCGCGCACCTCGTATCCGCTGCGCCGCACCGCATCCTCGGTATGCGCCAAGGCCTGCTCGGCTACCCGTACGAGGTAGGGAGAAGCGAGCCCGCGATCGAGATGGGACTGCTCGATCGCCAGCGCCGTGCGGCGCTTTTCCAGCTGCTGCTGCGCCAATAGCTCCTGCGCCTGGGCATTGGCGAGAGCAAAATAGGCGTCGGCCACCAAGGCGGCAACCGCCAGCCGCGCTGCCGCCTGTTCGGCCTCTTCGCTCCGCGCCGCATTCGCTGCAGCAGACACCAAGGCGCGATTGCGGCCCCACCAGTCGAGGCTGTAGCTGACGCCAAGGGAGACATCTATCAGGTTATAACTCTCGCCGGCAAACGGGGGCGGAAGGAAACCCTGTTCGCTGACGCGCGCGCGTTGCACCGCCGCGTTGGCAGAGTACTGGACGCCGGTGTCGAGTTCCATCTGACGCACGGCGCCCTGCGCAGCGCGCAATCGTGCGCCTGCGGCGGCAAGGTCTGGATTACGTACAACGCCTCGTCGATCAACTGCGTCAACCCGGGATCCCCGAAGCTTTCCCACCAACGATTCTCTTTCTCGCCATGCCGCCGCGCAATGTCACTCAGTGGCGCAGCGCTGGCGATGCCGGGGTTGTTCAGTTCGGGACGCGGCAGCAAATTGCCGGGCAGCGGCGCACAAGCGCTTGCCACGACAAGCGCAAGGAGATTAGCAAAGATTGATCTATTCCGGAGGCGCATCACTGCCCTCCAGCCTGACCAAAAGTTGATGCAGTATCTGTTTCATTCCACCTTTCCACGCGCGAAAAATATTCCTCTCGGCTCTCCACGCTTTATTCTTTTTATAGGCAGATAATATAAAGAAACTCCGAATAAAAGAGGAGCCCCGCGAAGTTGAACAGAATTTCAGTTTCTTGAGTGAAGCTTGGCTGGCAACGGAAACGGTATCGTAGCCGTACAGTTTCCAAGCGACTCGCGATGTCACGACTCCAGATGCATGCACTCAGCCGATCAACAAGACTTTACGGTTCCCTTGAGATAAGAACGATAACCGGTCGGCTCCCTGCCAAGAATGCTGCGCAAAACCAGGGCATTTCCACCCTTGAAACCAAAATCATCGTAATAGTCGAACATCCTGGTCCTGGCTTCCCGTTCGAACGGATCTGTGATTCTGGCTTTCGCCAGCCAGTCTTCGACTGAGATATCAGCCGATTTAATCGGACGACCGAGCACGTCACTCAGCAGTTCGACGCGTTGGTGACGGTTCAGCATCCCCTCGCAACATAATTCGAACGCTGCCCTGCCATAGCCGGATTGGGTCAACGCAATTGCGGCCACCTCGGCCACATCCGCAAAATCGACATCACTGATGGGGGCATCTGCGGAAAATGGCTCCGAATACACGCCGGTGCTCAATATCTTTTGCCATGAAGAAAGAATGTTATGCATCAAACGAGCAGGCTGCAGAATCGTAAAGTCCAGATCGCTTTCGTATAAACACTCCTCGACTTCGCGCTTGAGCTCATGATGAAGTAACCTTTCCACGTTGGAGTGCAGTGCCGATTGGTATACAAATTTTTCCACCCCGGCCCTGCCCGCCATACGAACGATCATGCGTCCGATGCATGCCTCGTCTGCCACAAATTTAGGCGCTACGTAAAAGACGCCGCTCACGCCCTTGAGCGCATTTTCGATTGACTCAGCGTTGCGTAAGTCCCCCAAGGCGATCTCGCTTGCCCCTGCAGCGCGGGCAATAGCAGCCCTCTCGTCATTGCGCACGAAGCCGCGAACGCTTGCCCCGGCTTTGACGAGCGCTTTGATAACGGCTTCACCGCAGGTACCTGATGCTCCGAACACCAATATCATGTTTTTTCTCCTCACGTTCACGCCTGAAATATAACCCTGATCTCTTGCGATTCAATCCACCGGAGGCCAGGTGGGAATCTGGCCGTGTCCCGAGGGAAAGCGAATGTTTTTTGCGCGCACGAATTCTTTTAATGTCTCGGGCGAGTTCTCGCGACCAAAGCCGCTCCCTTTCACGCCGCCGAATGGCGAACCCAGCATGGTTCTGCGCATATAGTTGTTGATGAAGATCATGCCGGCATCGAGCTGTTGCGCAATCTTCCAGGCGCGGGCTTCGTCCTTGGTCACCATCACCGCCGTGAGGCCATATTGCGTGCCATTGGCGATCCTGATGGCATCGGCCTCGTCGGAGAAGCGCATCAGGCAGGCGATCGGTCCGAATATCTCTTCCTGCGCCACGGTCATATTCGGGGTCACGCCTTCGAGGATGGTCGGCGCCACCCAATAGCCGTTCTTGTATTTGGCATCGGTGGGTAATTTGCCCTGCATGACGATGCTGGCCCCTTCCTTGAGGGCGATGTCGAGGTATTGCATGACGCGGTCGCGCTGACGGGCATCGACCATCGGCCCGACGTCGGTCTTGGGATCCAGTCCATCGCCGACCACCAGCTTTTCCGTCGCCGCGACGAAACGCCGCTTGAATTCGTCGTATACCGAATCATGGACCAGGATACGCGAGGTCGAGGTACAGGCTTCGCCGTTGTTGTAGAACATGCCTTCTAGGGCGACGTCGATGGCCACTTTCAGGTCTGCATCGTGCAGAATCATCAAGCAATTCTTGCCGCCCAACTCCACAGTGGCATAGGTTACGTTTTTGGCGGCGCTTTCCAGAACGCGGCGTCCAGTGGTAGTCGCCCCGGTGAAGGTGATGCGTTCAACCAAGGGATGACTGGTCAATGCCGCGCCCGCTTCCAGCCCGGTCACGCAGTTGAGAACCCCGGGAGGCAGCACTTCGTTGACGAGTTCAACCATGCGCAGCACCGTTAGCGGTGCCTGCTCCCCAGGCTTGATCACCACCGTATTGCCGGCGGCCAATGCCGGCGCGCACTTCTTGGCGAAATGCATCGGCGGCCAATTGAAGGGAAGAATGGCTGCGACCACGCCATATGGCTCGTAGACGACCCGGGCTTCGATCACTCCCTGATGCAGGATCTCGCCATGCAGCGTGTCGCACAGTCCGGCGAAATAGTCGAAACAGGCGTGACTGAACGTGACATCGAGTCGCAGCGCATCGCGCTTGGGCTTGCCAACCTCGCGCGCCTCCAGTTCTGCCAGTTCGTCGACATGCTTGCGGATGTGCGCGGCAACCTTGCGCAACAGATCGGCGCGCTCGCGCGGCGACCGATGCCGCCAGTCCTCATCATAGGCCCGCCGGGAATCCACCACGGCCCTGGCGACGAGTTCGGGCGCACAAGACTGTACCCGGGCGATCTCCTCACCGGTTGTGGGTTCCTGCACACCGAAAGTATCGCTGTTGGTGATGTCGACAGGCTTGCCGCCAATGGTGGCGCCCCAGCGCTTGCGCAAGTCTTTCCGACCCGCGTTGTTCTTTTCGTCTACATTCATCTTCATGTCCTCTAATCCAAATATCGCAGATCGATGAACTTCTCCGCCGCCGGCTTTGGCGGCGGCAGTCCATCACTATCCCAGACGACATCGATTACTTGCTGCATACCAGCCACGGATAGCATCGGTTCCGGCTTTGCCGCCAGATCAGCCCAAGCGGCAGAGGCCGACTCGGGATCGACAGGCAACCGCGCACAGGCGATGCCGATGGCGGCTTCACGATGCTCTGGATTGGCAAGCCATTCGAATGCGTTGCGATAGGCGTGCACAAAACGAACCAGCAAATCCTCATGGTCGCAGGCCCAGGAGCGACGAGCAGCAGCTACAGGCCCCGGGTAATCGGGGAAAGCTTCCAGCGTCGAGGTGAGCCGCACAAATCCCTTGGCCAGCAGTTGTTCGTCAAAAGGGGGATTAATGAATGCTGCGTCCGCACGGCCCGCGATGAGCGCATCAAGCCGCTCCCTGGTGCCGCCGAATTCAACCAGCCGACACTCCGCATCGCCGACGCCCTGGCCACGCAACAATTTTCGCAGCAGTAACGCATAGCCGCTGCGAGCGCCATCTACCGCAATTGTCCGCTGCCTCAGATCGCCTAGTGAGCGCACATCCGGCTCGACGATCAGACTGATATCGGGAGCATGCACTGGCGCCATGAAGGCAAACAGATCTGATCCGCGGCCCACCGCACGAACGACATGGTCGGGCAGCTGTATGCCAATGTCGAATTCGCCTTGTACGAGCGAATTCATCTGTTTGACTGATGAACTTGTGACAGTGACGTCCACGTCGAGTCTTTCGGCTTCAAACAGACCAACCGACCGGGCAACATGGAGCGGCCACAACGGAAACCCATCCGAAATGACCGCCACCCACAATTGCTTATTCGCAGCCGCCACGGCTAGGCTTCCGGACCCGCGTACTTGCCGGCCGTGTAGGGGAACATCGCCTTCACGATCTTGAAGTGGGTGATATCCACGGTCGAATCCATATGCAGGAAGATGGATGCGTCGCGGAACAGCTTCTCATAGCCGAATTCAAGCATCGAGCCATTGCCGCCATGAAGCTCCATGCCATGCTGTACCACTTTGAGAATTTCTTCCGAGGCAAACACCTTGGCCATGTTGCACAGCGCTTCCTGGTTCGGCGAGTTCTCATCGACCGCGATGGCCGCCGCACGCAACAGCGCGCGTGTGGCGCTGAGTTTTGTCGCCATATCGGCAATACGCCGCGCAACCGCCTGATGCTTGATCAAAAGACGGCCGCCCTGAACATAATTCTCCACGTACTCGACGGTGCGCTCGAAAGCCCTCATGCCAACCCCCAGATTCTTGGCGGCCTGGACGATCTTGCCAGGACGAAGGTAGATGGGGAATTTCTTGAAGAACTCATCCGGCTCGGCAAGCAGGTTTTCCTTGGGCACACGGCAGTCTATGAACTCGATCTCGCCGTTGTTCATGAAGCGGCCGCCGACCGTCTCGTTGCATTTCACGACGTTCAGTCCCGGCGTATCGCGCGGTACAACAAGGGCCGAGGAACCGTGCGTCATCGTGGCGCCGCGCCTGGTATTGCACACGACACAGAACAATTGGGCATCGTAGCCATTGCTGATAAACTGCTTGCGCCCATTGATGACGTAGTGATCGCCGTCAAGTACGGCGCGAGTTTGCAGCGCGGTTTCCGGCGTTTCATAGGGCAACCAGCGATCGGATGCCCCACGCGGCTCGGTTGCTGCGGTCGCCATCAGAAAGCTCGGGTCGGCGACAATCTTGGGGAACCAGTATTCCTGTATGTGGCGCGGAGCCAGGTAGCGCAGCATGCGCGTAATTTTCCAGTTCTGGCTCAACTTGTCAGCCAGCCCCGAGTCACCGCGCGCAACTTCTTCGCAAAGCACGGCAAAGGTCTGCGCCTCGGTCTTGGGATCGGTCTCCGTACCACCAAATTCTTCCGGGATACCCAAAGTGCGGATGCCGCATTTATCGGCTTCTTCGAGAATCCTGAGCGGCAATCTATCGACTGGATCCATCTGCCACTCACGCTGCCAATTATCTCGAATGAAAGGGATGACATGAGCGTCGACGAATGAACGACACGTGTCACGCATCATGCGCAGTTCTTCAGAAAGTCCGTAATCCGATGTAAGCATTTCCATTGCCTCCTTGAGTTGAGTTTTGATGCAAGTTATTGCGGACGAAAAAATATCCACCCTGCCCGCAGCAAAATATATACAAAACTATTTATATATACAAGTTATTTTTGTATATTTTATGGAGTCAACTGGAAATTTATTGTAATTAATTGTTTTTAATAACTTTCAATTTATCGCATAGCCCAGTTGCATCATAACAATGCCTGACCATGGCCAACATTAGCCTCGTTTGCAGGTAAATATTCATGCGCGTCTTACGCAGCGGCAGCAGGGGCAGCTTTGCGGGTTCTCTTCTTTGTCGAGGTCTTTCCGACCGACTCACCAACCGCCAATCGGGCTGTGGTATTCAAGTGGTCAACCAGCGAATTACAAGCTGCCCGCGCATCACGATTCAGAACTGCCTTGAGAATTGCAGAGTGTTCTGCGCTTACGTCGCGGACGCCGACTTCAATCTCATGAACAGTCAGGAACCGATAGCGCGCCTGATGCTCTCTGAGCAGCGCAGCCAGACGCAATAGCCAGGTTGATGTGCAAGCCGACAGGAGCGCGGTGTGAAACGCATCGTGAGCGACTTCCCAGGCAGGATTCAAGGTCCCGGGAACCTTGTCGTTGAGCATCGGGAGCTTGGTAAGCTGGTGGTAGGCTGCAACGACTTTACCTTCCCATGCCAGATCGCCATGCGCAATGGCATCTTCGAGCGCTTCGGCTTCGATATGCGTCATGACGCGCGTGATGTCGAGCAGTTCCTCCTCGGAAGCCCGCGCCACCCGAAACCCCCTTTGGTCGACAACTTCAACAAACCCGGACATCGCCAGTCGCGACAGGGCTTCCCGCAACGGGATTGTGCCAACCTCATATCGCGCGGAAAGCTCGCGCAATAATAGCTTTGACCCTGGCGGAAAAATGCTGGCAATGATGTCGCGCCTGATCAAGTCGGTAAGAATCGACGCCTGGGTGCGCTCCGCTACTTTCCCTTTTTCTTCGAGGAGCTCAAATTTCATGATCCCAAGACTCCCAAGACATTCTAGTAATCCAGAAGGCGGCGGCGAGTGGCGCGGATATGCTTGATCATTGTTTCTCTTGCTTGCTCCGCGTCGCGGCGCTTCAGGGCGGCAAAAATCTCTTGATGCTCACGCTGGAAAGTTAGACGTTCATCCGGCGTTTGCCCGCGTTCCCGCAACGTGCCCCACATGGCTTCCTGATGACGCACAGAATGGATCATGTCGTAGATGCGCATTGCCAACTTGTTGTGCGATGAATATGCCATAGCCAAATGGAATGCTGCATCCCATAACTCGAACTCCTCGCGTGTGGCAGCCTTTTCCCCGCGCTTGAGACAGTCTTCCATACGCTCGAAGTCGCCTGAGGTCGCATTGGTTACGATTAGCCACGCAAGCTCGGGTTCAAAACGTAACCGCACTTCGATATGTTCGGCGGGACTGATGATCCCATCGAATTCCGGTACATTGCCTACGGCATCTGGTGAAGGGCGCACAAAGGTTCCCCTTCCCACTTGACGAACGATCAAGCCATCGGCTTCCAGCTCAGAGAGCGCCCGACGCGTGACGGCGCGACTGACATCCAGCTGTTCTGCCAATTGTCGTTCGGTCGGCACGCGCTCACCCGGGCCAAACGCGTTTTCCTTGATGGCGTTAACCAAGTAATCGCGGACACGAACATATCCTTCATGTGCAAGCGCTCTATCAACCATATCTGCCTGTATCACGAGTCAAATCAAAGTGGGAACTATACCATTATCAATATTCAGACCAATAGTAGCCAATACATCATGACCACAGGGCTTACAAAGCCCTGCACAGCGCCACGCCGGCGATGATCGCACTATTCCGCCTGTCCAAGATGCGTCTTGTCCCTGAGAATACGCAAACTCAATCCGGTGCACAACGCCGATAAAACCAGGAAATCAGCCTCCATTGACATCATGGCACTCAACCCAAAGCGCAGCTCCAGCGCATTAATTTTCAATATATAGTGACCATTATATGTATTGGTTGACTATTGGTTCTGCTGGAGTTACAGTTTTTTGGAAACATGAAGTGTTTCCGGATTGGCTGACAGGGAATGATCAATTCGTCATTGACATAATATTTATATAAGATTTTCATCATAGGAGGAAACATGCGCCGCACAATAGAGCAGCCCATACTTGGTATTTTTGCAACGGTGATTGCAATAACCATAGCACTGACAATCATTTCTCAATTCGATCCGCAGATCCTTGGCAGTTGGGTGCTCCTTGCAGTATTGAGCGGTTTGCCAATACTGGTCGTTTTTGGTCTCGTTTGGCGCTGCGACTATCCCGGTTTTTTGTCCCGCCTTGCACAGCCGGCCAGAGGAATAGCGATGCTGGCCATGATGGCCGTGATATCGCTGATCGTAGGATCTGTTGTCTGGACCGTAATCGGCGGCAAGTTGCTACCCCCGGCACCGTTTACCTCCTTGTTTGTCATCACGAGCATCCTCGTCCTTTTTTGGGTCATCACCTTGTTTCAGGGTGGCCTCTGACCGTTTTTTCAAAACATCCGGCTTTCATTGGAATCGGGGTAATAGCAGTGACATACCTCATTACCTGGCTGGCCTTCCACTCTGGCTTCAATTTCAGTGTCATGCAGGGAGCCCCTTCTATCTTGCCGAGTTGGATCCTCATGGAGCTTTCCCGGCCTTTATCGCCGTGTCGTTTGCCTGCACCGTAGTGATGGTCATCATGGGGTTCGTATTGCTTGATTTCTGGCCGTTCTCTTCCCTGGCCAAGGCAAACCCATCATTGGCAGGACAACCGCTCTGGGGAATCGTTACCACGCTTGTGGTGATGGCCATTTCCTGGGCAATCCTGCAATTCTGCGTGACGGTCCAAGGGATGGACGTAGTCGACTACATGGTCAGGGTGCCGGTTTCGACGCTGTTCGGCGAGTTCATCATCGTGGTGATGATGCAGTTGAGCCCATTCAAGACCACTCCGCAACCACTCAGGGGAATCATCCTGGCGGTGATGGCGGCTATCCTCGCATTAGTCATGCATCGCTTTTATCAATTTGCTGGCGGAATACTGATCGGCCCCATGAAATCCGGCGCACCTGGCTATGCGCTCGAATTGTGGACAGCAAATGCGATGTTGGGAGTCACCTTCCCGGTAATCGCCCTTTTCGGCGATGGCTTCGGATTCTGGCCATTGCTAAGTGGTTCGCAAAATCGGCCGTAAGGCTTCCTCGTGCTTTTACCTAATCCGGTCAAGCAGAACTACGATGAAGAAATCGAAACACAGCGGGCTACAAATGACATACACATTGGAGGGGTAAATGGAAAAAATACTAAGCACTGGGACACTGCGCATGAATTTAAAGCGATGGTGTTATTGGTATTGGGTTGGGGGCTCGTCGGCGTCGATCGTTTCATGATCATGCCTATATTTCCTGTAATGGCTAAAGAGCTTGCACTCAACTATAAAGACATCGGCGTCATCGCGGGGGCATTGTCGCTGGCCTGGGGCGCATCGGCTTTTTTCACCGGACGGCTGACTGACTTGATCGGCACGAAAAAGGTGCTCGTCGCCTCGCTCATCGTGTTTTCGCTGCTTGCCGGGGTCAGCGGTTTGGCGACCGGCCTTGTCGGGCTGGTCATCATTCGGGCGATGATTGGTATCGCGGAAGGCGGCTACGCGCCAGCCGGCCAGATTGCTACCCTCCAGGTCTCCCGACCTGACCGGCAGGGCCGCAACATGGGCATACAACAGATGGCATTGCCGCTGTTAGGAATGGCTTTGGCGCCGCTGTTCGTAGTGCAACTTCTGCATGCCGGCCTCAGTTGGCGCTGGGTGTTCGCCCTGGTGATGATCCCGGGACTTCTCGTCGCCGCTCTGATGGCCAAGGTGCTGAGGGCGAAAAGCGATGAAGCGATCGAACACACCGCCATTCATGACCATGCCGATCACAAATGGTTCGATGTCTTCAACTATCGGAACGTGCCGTTACAGATTGTAATGGTCATGGGCTGGATGTCGTGCGAGATGTCGATGGCGGCGATGATGTCCAGTTATCTCACGGATTATTTGCATCTTGAACTCGTTCAGATGGGGTTTGTTCTTTCCGCAATTGGTTTCGGCGCGGCGGCTGGCGCAGTGGTTCTGGCGACGCTGTCCGATTATTGGGGCCGCAAGCCGGTGACCTTTATTTTCGGCATCGTCGACCTCTGTGCGGTTGTACTACTAAAGAACTGCGGCCCGGATCAAACGAGTCTTTTCCTGTACCTATTTCTCGTTCTATTCTGCAGTCAAGGCCTTATCACCATCGGGATTTGTCTGATCACATCGGAATCGGTGCCGGCGAAGCTCATAGGAGCCTCGAACGGCATCACGATTGGGATCTGCGAAATATTCGGCGGGGGAATCGTTCCCATTTTGTCGGGTTTCATTGCCCATAAGATCGGCATCGAGAACTTCTTCTACCTGCCGATGGGCGGCTGCATTCTGGGAATCATGGTCTGTCTGTTCCTGCAGGAAACGGCGCCACGCATAGTCGCAGCCCGGGAGGCTGCCGCCAGAGCCCTTGCGAGCTAACCTGCTTTTCTTCAGTCAAAAATCGTCAAGCAGCGCGCTGTCGCCAACCAGTGTGCAGCATCTTTCCATAAGCACCGATTTTTCTAAAAACCATTTGAGACCATTTGTAATATTGGTTGACTTTGAGATGGTAACGCATTAACCTAATCACTATTGCTTTGCATATTTCATACACGAATGGACGCATTATCCTCATCGTGTGTTCTTGGGAGAGGTTCATAGACATGAGCAACGTCATACGCAAACCGGCAACTCCAGCGGAGACTAAATCTAAATCTTCTGCCAAATCCGGAGATAACATTCCTATCGACACAAGGCTAGTATTGTTTCGCCGCCAGGTCGAAGCGCGCTATTGCGAGAAGCGTGCTTACGATTTGTTCCTGCAAAACCTTGTCAAAGGCACAAGCCATCTGGCATTAGGGCAGGAAGCCATATCCGCCGGTGTCGCCGTGGCATTAGAGAAGGATGACCTCACATTCCCGACCTTCCGCGGCCATCATCACGCCTTGGCGCGCGGGGTACCCATGACTGCAGTGCTAGGCGAACTGATGGGCCGAGAGTGCGGCTGTCTGGCTGGCAAGGGGGGATCAATGCATTTATCAAGTGTTGATCATGGCGTGATGGCCTCCTGCGCAATTCTAGGTGCATCGCTACCGATCGCTGTCGGCGCCGCATGGTCCATGCAATATCGCGGTACCTCGAATGTCTGCGTTGCCTTCTTCGGTGACGGGACCGCCAATATCGGCGCCTTTCATGAGGCACTCAACTTGGCAGTGGTGTGGAAACTGCCCGTAATATTTGTTTGTGAGAACAATCTCTACGGGGAATACACCGTAACGACCAAAGTCACGGCTGTTGAGCACCCGGCTGCGGATCGCGCCAGTGCTTATGGGCTGGAACGCATCATCATAGATGGTAACGATGCCGATGCTGTTTTTACCACCATGCAAACGGCAGTGGCCAAGGCGCGTGCCGGCAAAGGTCCTTCGATGATCGAGTGCATGACTTATCGCCAGTCAGGTCATTCACGCGCCGACCCGGCGCACTACCGGCCACCAGGAGAACTGGATGAATGGAAGAAAAAGGATCCTATTGTCATTTACCGGCAGCGCCTGCTTGACTTGAAAGTTCCTGAAACCACACTGAAGCAGATCGAACAAGAAACCATGCATGAGGTTAACCGTGCGACCGAGGAAGCCAAAGCTTCTCCCGTACCTCTGGTCGAGTCGGCTTTCAAGGATGTTTGGGCGAATGGAGGCATAGAGTGGCGGAACTGAGCTATCGTGAAGCGGTGGTTGCGGCCATTGCACAAGAGATGCGGCGTGACGAACGCGTTCTCTTCCTGGGTGAAGACGTCGCTGCTGCCGGCGGCTGCTTCAAGGCGACCGTCGGACTGCTGGAGGAGTTCGGGCCGAAACGTGTCTGCGACACACCGATTTCAGAACAAGCCATTCTCGGTGCGGCCATGGGCGCTTCCATGACGGGCTTGCGTCCGATCGCCGAAATCATGTTCTCCGATTTTCTCGCCGTGTGCTGGGACTTTGTTGCCAACGAGCTGTCAAAAACGCGTTACATGACCAATGGACAGTTTTCCTTCCCGATGGTCATTCGTACCGCAAACGGCGCCGGATCGCGCTTTGGCGCCCAACACTCGCAGAGTCTTGAAAATTGGGCCATGATGATTCCCGGCATGAAGGTCGTCGCCCCATCCTGCCCTGCCGACGTCAAGGGTCTGCTCGCAGCAGCGATCCGCGATCCGGATCCAGTGCTTTTCTTCGAGCACAAATCCCTGTATTCCATGAAGGGTGAGGTTCCCGATGGCGAATACGTGGATGAACTGGGCAAGGCCAAGGTCCTGCGCAACGGTAATGACATTACCATTATTACCCTCGCCGCCATGGTGCCGCGCGCCATGCAGGCTGCCGAAATCCTGCAACTGGACGGCATCTCGGCGACGGTGGTTGATCTGCGTTCGCTGGTGCCACTGGATATGCAGACCATCCTGCGCGAGACCAAGAAGACCGGTCGCGTCTTTACCGTCGAGGAGAACCCGCGGCTGTGCGGCTGGGGCGCAGAAATTTCTTCATTGATCGTGGAAGAGTGCTTCTTCGATCTCGATCAGCCTGTAGTACGCATCACCACACCGCACATTCCCCTGCCCGCGACGGATGGCCTCGAAGACGCCGTAATTCCCTCTGTAGACCGGATCGTCGCAGATATTCGTCGGGCGGTGGACTTCAAGCCCGGAACAACGAACGGAGATTGATGTGGAATTGAGTTTGAACAATCTCGGCAAGGGCCTGTATATCAACGGCATCTGGCGTGCCGCTTCTGATGGCAAGGCTTTCGACGTCATCAATCCGGCGACCGAGGAAGTGTTGGCAACCATCGCCGACGGTAGCGTCGAGGACGGCCTCGATGCCGTCGCGGCGGCTCACGCTGCGGGGCCAGCTTGGGCTGCTACTCCGCCTCGACAGCGCAGCGAAATACTGCGCCGCGCCTTCGAACTGATGATCGCCAACAAGGAAGCTCTGGCGCGCCTGATTACCCAGGAAAGCGGCAAAGCGCTTTCCGAGGCGCGCGGCGAAGTGGTCTATGCGGCGGAATTCCTGCGCTGGTTCAGCGAAGAGGCCGTGCGTATCCTCGGTGATATGTCGACTTCGCCCAGCGGCGACAAACACATCATGGTGATCCGTCAGCCGATCGGTGTCGCTGTGTTTGTCACCCCCTGGAACTTCCCGGCGGCGATGGCAACACGCAAGATCGGTCCGGCGCTTGCCGCCGGCTGCACGGTAGTGCTGAAACCTGCCAAGGAAACACCGCTCACCGCTCTGGCCATGGCGTCGATTTTTGAACAGGCTGGGGTGCCGCCCGGAGTCGTCAATATACTAACTACGCGACGCACGGCCAAGGCTATCGAAGCCATGCTGAATGACTTGCGCGTACGCAAATTTTCCTTCACCGGATCGACCGAGATCGGCCGTGTTTTATTGGCGCAGGCCGCGCAGACCGTTGTCAAATGCTCAATGGAATTGGGCGGCAACGCACCCTTCATCGTCTTTGCCGACGCCGACATCGAAGTCGCCGTGGCAGCAGCAATGGTTGCCAAGATGCGCAACGGCGGCGAGTCCTGTACTGCCGCCAACCGCTTTTATGTTGAGAAACCGGTGGCGGAGGAATTTACCCGCCGCTTCGTCGACGCCATGGCCAAGACCCGGATGGGCAACGGACTGGACGAAAACATGCAGTTGGGATCAATGGTCAATGCCAGCACCCGCAACAAAATCGCGGAACTGGTTGATGACGCCGTAGCGCATGGCGCCAGACTTTGCACCGGCGGCAAGATTCCGGCCGGCAAAGGCTACTTCTATCCAGCCACGGTGCTCGCCGATGTGGCCAATGATGCTGGCATTCTGAAGGAAGAAGTTTTCGGGCCGGTGGCGCCCATTGCCACATTCGAGAGTGAAGCCGAGGTAATTGCCCTGGCCAACGATACGGAAATGGGCCTGGTTTCATTCGTGTGCACCCGCGATCTGGCCAAGGCCCTGCGTGTCGCCGAAAAACTCGATTCGGGCATGGTCGGCATCAATCGCGGCATTGTCGCTGATCCGGCTGCGCCCTTTGGCGGCTGGAAGCAGAGCGGCGTCGGCCGCGAAGGCGCCCATGACGGGCTGCTCGAATACCTCGAATCCAAATACATTGCCGTCACTTGGTGAGGAAGAATATGAACGTAATCATGCCGCAGTTGGGAGAAACCGTGCTGGAAGGCATGGTTGCCAACTGGTACAAGAAGGTTGGCGACAAGGTGGAAGCCGACGAGTCGCTATTCGATGTGGAAACCGACAAAGTCACCAGCGAAATCCCGACGCCGGTTGCCGGCGTATTGACAGAAATCCTCGTTGCAGCAGGCACGACGGTGAAAGTCGGCACGGTACTGGCAATCATCAGGGAAGAAGGAAGCACCAGCGAAGTTACGGCAGCGCCGGCATCAGAAAATGTCGTCGCGGCAGTTGCCAGGCCCGCTATAGCAGGCAACAGTGCGCAGATCCAAAGCCGGATGCCGGAACGCTCCAATGATGCTCAAGTACGCTTATCCCCGGTGGTGCGACGCCTGCTGGGAGAAAATGGCCTGTCTCCCGAACAAGTCACGGGTACCGGCAACAACGGCCGCATCACCCGCGAAGACGTTCTTGCCTACCTTGCGAGCAAACCATCCAGGCTTGATAAAACTGCCGCGCCGCTGTCTAGACACACCGCCGCAACGACACAACCGGTCTTGTCCGCGCCACAGCCGGTTGCCGTCAGCGTCGGAAAGGATGATCTAGTGCTGCCGCTCAACAAGATTCGCCGTGCGACTGCCAGCCATATGGTGCGATCCAAGACCACCACCCCGCACGCGGTGCAAGCGGTGGAAGTGGACTTCCAGGCCGTGGACAAGGCGCGACAAGCAGTCGGCAAGGAGTGGAAGGAGCGTGAAGGCTACTCGCTCACCTATATGCCTTTCATCGTCCGCGCCGTGTGCGATGCCATTGGTAAATATCCCTACATTAACTCCAGCTTCGGCAACGATGAGTTGATCGTACACAAGCGCGTGCACCTAGGCATCGCCGTCGATGTAAATTTTGAAGGCTTGCTGGCAACGGTAGTGCGCGATGCAGACCACCGCAATCTGCGCGGCCTGGCGGCCGAGATCAACCGTCTCGCCTCGGCAGCACGCAGGAACCAGCTCAAGCCCGACGAACTTGCCGGCGGCACCTACACCATCTCCAACTCAGGCACGTTCGGCACCCTGTTTAGCACCTCCATCATCAACCAGCCCCAAGCCGCCATCCTCTCTGCCGATGGCGTGCGCAAGAAGCCGGTGGTGATCGAAGGTCCCGATGGCGACGTAATCGCCATCCGCCCCATCGGCATCCTGGCGCAATCCTTCGACCATCGGGCCTTTGATGGTGCCTATTCGGCATCCTTCCTGCGTTATCTGAAGGAAATCATCGAGAACCGCGACTGGCTGAACGAAATATGAGCGACTTGAACGCCGATGTAGTTGTCCTCGGTGCCGGACCCGGCGGCTACACTGCCGCTTTCCGTGCCGCCGACCTTGGCAAGAAGGTTGTGCTGATCGACCGCAATGCTACGCTGGGCGGCGTCTGCCTCAATGTCGGCTGCATCCCGTCGAAGGCGCTGTTGCACGTTGCCAAGGTCATCACCGAAGCAGCTGAGACGCCCGGTATCCGCTTTGCCAAACCGGAACTCGACCTGCCCGCCCTGCGTGCCTGGAAAGATTCGGTAGTAGCCAAGCTGACCAAGGGCCTGGCTGCCCTGGCAAAACAACGCAAGGTCTGGGTAGTCACCGGCATCGCGCAGTTCACTTCCCCCAAGTCGATACGCGTAGAAACTGCCACCGGTCCTAAGACCCTCAGCTTCGAAAACGCCATCATTGCCGCCGGCTCATCGGTGACCAAGATTCCCGGCTTCCCTTATGACGATCCACGCTTGATCGATTCCGCCGGAGCTCTGGCGCTTGCCGACATCCCGGGCAGGTTGCTGGTAATCGGTGGCGGCATCATCGGTCTGGAAATGGCCACCGTATATCATGCGCTGGGTTCAAAAGTCACCGTCGTCGAACTGATGGATCAATTGATGCCCGGTGCCGATGCGGATCTGATCAAACCACTCGCCGCACGTCTGAAAAAACAGTATGAACAGATCCTGCTGAAGACCAGGGTGACCAAGCTGGAATCCCTGCCGCAAGGGGTGCGCGCATCATTTGACGGACCTGACGCTCCTGCGCCCGGCATCTACGACCGCGTGCTTGTCGCGGTTGGACGCCAACCCAACGGCCGCGCCATTAACGCGGAAGCGGCTGGGGTTGCCGTGGACCAGCGGGGCTTCATTCACGTTGATACGCAGATGCGCACGAACGTACCGCATATTTTCGCCATCGGCGATATCTGCAGCGAACCCATGCTAGCGCACAAGGCCGCGCACGAAGGCAAGGTTGCCGCCGAAGTCATTGCCGGCCATCGGGTGAGTTTCCAGGCACGCACCATTCCTTCAGTGGCCTATACGGACCCCGAAATCTCCTGGATGGGCGTCACGGAAACAGCGGCGATAAAACTGGGCCTGGAGTTCGAGAAAGCCATTTTTCCCTGGGCCGCCTGCGGCCGTGCGCTGGCCTCCGGGCGCGATGAAGGTTTAACCAAACTGATCATCGATAAAAAGACCCGGCGCGTCATTGGTGCCGGCATCGTTGGCATCGGCGCAGGCGAATTGATTGCCGAAGCGGTTGTGGCGATGGAGATGGATGCCGAAGCCGGAGACCTGGCCCTTGCCATTCATCCGCACCCCACCTTGTCCGAAACCCTCGCGCTGGCCGCCGAAATTGCAGAAGGTTCCATCACCGATCTTTATCTGCCGAAGAAATGAATGCCGGCTTGTCATGCATGCCAATCGGTGCTCAATGTCTCTCCTCCTCCCCACCTCCTCGGGGAGTTTCCCCCCGGGCTTTGTCCCGGAGGTTTTTTATTCAAGGGCCTGTCGAGCCTTATATTCCAGGCAACGCGCGATCCATCAATACGCCATGGCATGGATCACGAAGCCTGTAATCGGCCAACTACCCAGTAGCTGCCAATGTTTAGGGGCAACACATGGCTTACGGCACCAGCGGCAAAATTCTTCGCGTTGATCTGACGCGGAGTTCATTCCGCAGCGAAAACTTCGACGAAGAATTCTATCGTCTCTATCCTGGCGGCAAGGCGCTTGCTGGGTATCTGTTGCTCAAGGAACTCGCACCGGGTACCGATGCTCTGGCCCCGGAAAATATACTGGTGATTGCCAATGGATTGCTTACTGGCGCACCATTTTCGGCCTCGACCCGCTTTACCATGGCCGCACGTTCGCCACTGACGGGCACCTATGGCGAATCGGAAGCCGGCGGCTATTGGGGGCCGGAACTGAAGACCGCAGGCTACGAGGCCATTGTCATCACCGGGCGGGCGGAACACCCAACTTATCTGATGATTCGGGATGACAAGGTCGAATTGCGCGATGCGCGGGCATTGTGGGGATGCGAACCGGAAGAGGTGCAAAACCGGATCCGTGCCGAAATGGCTGACAAACATGTCCGCGTCCTGCAAATCGGCATGGGCGGCGAAAACTGCGTGCGCTATGCCGCGGTAAGCAACGAACTGCGCCATTACAACGGCCGTACCGGCATGGGTGCCGTAATGGGTTCGAAGAATCTGAAGGCAATCGCCGTGCGTGGCACGGGGCACTACCGCGATAATGCGCATGACATCGAACCGATCACCGAAATTGCGCGCTCCCTCAGCAAGCGCGTCAAAGAACATCCGCAAGCCTGGGATCTGCAAGTCAAGGGAACGCCGGATCTGGTGGGGGCCTTCAATGCGGGAGGCTTTCTGCCCACGCGCAATTTCCGCCAGGGCGTTTTTGAAGGCGTCGACAACATCAAGTGGGAAGCCTACGAAAAGCAGATACTCTCGGCACGGAAGACCTGCTACGCCTGCGCCGTTCGCTGCAAGCGCGAGGTGAAAGTGGATGACCGCTATCAGGTCAGCGATGCCTACGGCGGGCCCGAATACGAGACAGTCGAAGGCTTTGGCGGCTATTGCGGGGTCGATGATTTGCAGGCGATCGCCAAGGCAAATGAGCTTTGTGATCGCTACACGCTCGACACCATCTCGACCAGTTCTACCATTGCCTTCGCCATGGAGTGTTTTGAGCACGGCTTGATCGGACTGAAGGATACCGGCGGGCTGGACTTGCGCTTCGGCAATGCCGAAGCCGTGCTCAAGGCAATCGAACTGATCGCCAGGCGCGAAGGCATCGGCAATCTCCTCGCCGAAGGAAGCAAGCGTGCGGCAGAGGTGATCGGTGGCGACGCCCACCTGTTCTCCATTCAGGTCAAGGGCATGGAATTGGCCATGCACGATCCACGCGGCAAGGTGGGTGTGGGTATTGGCTATGCGATTGGCGAATATGGCGGTGATCATCTGTACTCGGTACATGACCCCCTGGTAGCGAATCCGGAATCGATCACTTTCAAGGGGGCCGAGCCCCTGAGTGTCGCTGCCCTGCCCCCGCGTGAGCTTGGCGCCGCCAAGGCGCGGAACTATGCGATCCTGGAAAACTGGTCCAGTTTCGGCAAAGTGGTGGGGCTGTGTTACTTCGGTCCAGCCCCCCGCTCCTTCATGCAGGTTGACGAAGTGCTGACGGCAGTTCGGGCGGCAACCGGCTGGAATGAGCTAACTATCGAAGATCTGCTGCGTATCGGCGAGCGCGCCACCAATCTGGCGCGAGCATTCAACGTCCTCAATGGTTTTTCGCGCAAGGATGACACCTTGCCGGAACGCATGTTCCAGCCGCTGGAAAACGGCCCTATGGCTGGCGCCACAATGCCAAGGGAGGAGTTCCAGCAGACCATGGACGAAGTCTATCGATTGAAGGGATGGAGCCTCGATACTACGGCACCAACGCGTGGCCGCCTGCATGAACTCGGCATCGAGTGGGTCGCCGATTTGTTGGGTGTGTGAGTGGAACTGCATCTCGGCGGCTATTTGGGTTGGTATCTCCCGCAGAAATCCGGGCGGCTGACAATTCATCTGGATAAGCCAATCCCGCTGATTGAACTGGTGACGCAACTCAAGTTGCCTAGCGCCGAGATAGCGATTGCTGCAGTAAACGGTACCCTGGTATCCCTGCATGACGCTGAAGTTTCAGATGGGGACCAGGTGGAACTTCACCCGCCCATTGGCGGTGGATGAATGTCAAGGCTGACTATATGCTGATCGAACAGCGCGTTTACACGCTTAAAGCGGGTTGTATGGAATCGTTCTGGCAGGCGCAACACGCCCGTGGCTATGAATTGATCAAACCAATTCTGGATCGCCTGATCGGTTATTTTTCAACGGTGACCGGCCCGGATTGCCAGATCATGCATCTGTATCGCTATGACAGTTACGACGACTGGCTGAATCGCCTGCAAGGGTTGTATCGAATCACTGCGCTTGAATCCTATTTCAAGACAGCCCGGCCATTGTTGCTTGCCCAGGAAAACCGATTTCTCGTGCCCGCGCCGATTGTCGAACTGACGCCATTCTGGGGCAACGGCAACGACTGGCTGCCTGGTGGCCGACAGTACGCGAACCTGGCTACCGAGCCGGCTTTGCTGGTTGAAGAAACCGTAACCACTCTGCTGCCGGGAACTCTGCCTGCATACTGGCAGTCATATAAAAATTACGGCTTACCGGCTGGAGGGGCCGCAACTGACTATCTGCTGGGCAGCTTCGTCAGTTTGGTCGGCAAACAGCATCAGGTTTTTGATTATCGTTGTTATCCGGATTTCCCTGCGCGACGAAATTATCTTGAAACGCGGGTTGAGGACAGCAACTGGCGCGCATTTTCAGCGGCCGTCGCACCATTAATCGTCTCCTGTGAGAACAAGTTGCTGCAGCCAGCGCAAATCGAGCAACTGTCGCCCTTGTTTTTCAGGTCGAATTAACCGTAGACAGTACGTTTAACCGTAATGGCTGATAACAATGTTGGGAGTGAATCATGCAGCGCGTAGCATTGGTAACAGGTGGTATGGGAGGGCTGGGAGAAGCGGTCTGTATCAAGCTGGCGGCGCTTGGCTACAAGGTGGTGACGACCTACAGTCCAAGCAATACCAAAGCCAGGGACTGGCTGAAGTCGATGAACAGCCGGGGCTACAACTTCAATGCCTACCCCTGCGATGTCGTCGATTTCGATTCCTGCCGCGAGTGCGTGGCCAGGGTGGGAAATGATCTTGGCCCGGTGGATGTGCTGGTCAATAATGCCGGCATCACGCGCGACATGACATTCAAGAAAATGACACCAAAGGACTGGGATATCGTCATTCGCACCAATCTTTATTCCGTCTTCAACATGACCAAGCAGGTCCTGGACGGCATGATCGAGCGCGGCTGGGGCCGGGTGATTAATATTTCCTCGGTGAACGCCCAGAAGGGGGCTTTCGGCCAGACCAATTATTCGTCGGCAAAAGCAGGCATGCACGGTTTCACCAAGGCACTGGCGCTCGAAGTCGCCAAGCGTGGCGTCACCGTCAACACGATTTCGCCGGGCTATATCGGCACCCGTATGGTCACGGCAATCCCGCGCGAGGTGCTCGACAACAAAATACTGCCGCAAATCCCGATGTCGCGCCTGGGCAAGCCGGAAGAGGTCGCCGGCCTGGTCGCCTATCTTGCCTCCGAAGAAGCTGCCTTTGTCCATGGCGCGAACATTTCGATCAATGGCGGCCAGCACATGTTTTGATCCTGTCCCGGCTATGCTTACGTAAACACCGAAACCGCGGAGAACACTCACATGAACGAATTTGTGCTTTACAACGCACCACAATCCACTTGCAGTCAGCGGGTACGCTTCGTTCTCAACGCGAAGGGCTTGGCCTTCGAGGAACACAAGCTGGATCTCCTCTCGGGCGATCAACTGAAGCCTGAATATTTGAAGATCAACCCGAACGGCGTGGTACCGGCACTGCTCCATAACGGGCGCCCGGTACTCGATTCGGCGGTCATCATCGAGTACCTGGATGAAGTCAGGGGCGACGTCTCCCCGTTCACGCCGCGCGATCCCGTGGATCGGGCGCGCATGCGCTGGATGATGCGTTACATAGACGAAATACCGACTCCCTCGCTACGCGTACCCTCATACAACCTCGCATTCCTGCCGAGTTTCCAGAAAATGAGCAAGGAAGAGTTCATTGCTCTCGCCAATGCAAAACCATTGCGCAAGGAATTCCTGCTGAGCATGGGGCAAACGGGCTTCCCGCAGAAGGAAATGGACCAGGCTCTGGATCGTCTCCATCGATCGGTAGTGCGCATGAATGACTGGATTGGCGAAAGCGGCGGTCCGTGGTTGATGGGTAAAAATATGACCCTGGCCGATGTTGCCATCATGCCGGTGATCGTTCGCATGGATGACATCAATCTGGGCACCGCCTGGGCCGATAAGCCTGCCATCGCACATTGGCTGCATCTGATCCAGACCCACCCCGCGTTCAAGACAACGTATTACCCGGGATCCCTTCTGACCGAGAAGTATCCCCACCTCGCAGCGCTTAAAAAATAAAGGTCGGTAGATAAATCAATTAGCGCACTGGAACATTTGCCCAGAGTTGTACTTTCATACCATCGCTACTTGCCGGCGTTGGGATAGAACAGCTGTTCACCGCCAATCCTGTAGGCAGCGATCGCCTGCTGGCCGGTCGGCGAGATAACCCAGTCGACGAACTTCTGGCCGGCTTGCTTCTTCACATGCGGATGCCTGGCCGGATTGACCAGCATGACGCCGTATTGATTAAAGAGGCGCTTGTCACCCTGCACGAGGATGGTGAGCTGCTGGCGGTTCTTGAACGAGAGCCAGGTACCGCGGTCGGACAGGATATAGGCATTCATCGACGCAGCAATGTTCAGCGCCGGGCCCATGCCAGAGCCCGTGTCGCGATACCAGGCGCCCTTCGCCTTGTCGAGATCGATGCCGGAAAGTTTCCACAGACGCAGTTCGGTGGCATGCGTGCCGCTGCGGTCGCCGCGCGAAACAAAGGGCGACTGGGTGGATTCTATTTTGGTCAACGCTGCGACGATGTCCTGGCTACCGGTAATTTTCGCCGGATCCTTCTGTGGCCCGACCAGCACGAAGTCGTTGTACATCACCTCGAAGCGCTCGACGCCCCAACCTTCGGTGAGGAATTTCTCTTCTGCAGCGGGATCATGCACGAAAACGACATCAGCATCACCACGACGCGCAAGATCAAGTGCCTGACCAGTGCCGAGCGCGACGACATGCACCTTGATGCCGCTCTGCTTCTCGAAGATCGGTAGCAGATAGCCGAACAGGCCGGACTGCTCGGTCGAGGTCGTCGAGGCAACGGTGATGAATTCGTCATCAGCGACTGCAGACAATGTCAGCATGCAGGCTACCATCAGCAGCAGTCGGCGAAAAAATTTCATGGCATTTCCCCCCGGATGAAAGCCCCTGCGCTGGCGCTTCGCGGTCCATTGAAAAAATCGGTGGCGGACGCCTGTTCAAGCACGCGTCCGTCGTCAAGATAAAGAATTTCATCAGCCAGTCGTCGCGTCTGGCCGAGGTTGTGGGTCGTCATCAGGAGGCGCGTGCCAGCGGACGCGAACTCGCCGATGATGCGCTCGACTTCGCGGCTGCTGGCCGGGTCGAGGCTGGCGGTCGGTTCATCGAGTAACAGCACTTCGGGATTCAACGCCCAGACCCGCGCCAAGGCGACACGCTGCTGCTCCCCGCCTGAAAGCACACGCGCGGGACGTGTGCCAAGGTGAGCAAGACCAACGCGCTCGAGCGCGTCATTGGCGCGCCGTTCGCGCTCACCGCTCTTGATGCCGGCAAGCTTGAGGCCATAGAGTACATTCTTGAAAACGGTGGTGCGCAGCATCACCGGGCGCTGGAAGACCATTGCTTGACGCAGCGGCTGCGGCCACTGCACCGTTCCACCACTAGGTTTCAAGAGGCCGTGGATGAGCCGCAGCAGGGTACTCTTGCCAGCACCATTGGGGCCGATGATCAGCGTGCGCGGGGCGGCGAAGTTGAGCGTGATTCCGCGCACGATATGATGGTTGCGCTCGATAAGTTCGAGAGCTTCGAGTCGGAGGAACGCGCTCATCCCCATCTCCGTTCGGCCCACCCGCGCAGCAGGTAGGCGACGGTGTTGACGGCAAGCACCATCACAATCAGCACCATACCCAGCGCCAGTGCCAGAGGCAGATCGCCCTTGCTGGTTTCGAGCGCGATCGTGGTGGTCATCACGCGCGTAACGCCGTCGATATTTCCGCCAACGATCATCACGGCACCGACCTCGGCTATGGCGCGGCCGAAACCGGCGAGCGCCGCAGTGGTCAGCGAGAAGCGGCCATCCCAGAGCAGGGTCGCCGCCGCATAAGGCCGACTTGCGCCCAGCGAACGCAACTGCTCGCGATATTCGAGCCAGGCATCGGCGATGGCTTGGCGCGTCAACGCCGCAACAATTGGCATCACCAATATGGCCTGGGCAATCACCATTGCCTCAGGTGTGAACAGCCAGCCCATGGCGCCCAGCGGCCCGCTGCGCGAAAGCAGCAGATAGACCAGCAATCCGACTACCACTGGCGGCAGTCCCATGAGGCCGTTGAACAGCACGATCAGCGAACGTCGGCCGGTGAATCGTCCAACCGCGAGCAAAGCACCCAATGGCATGCCGACGATGCATGCAATCGTGGTGGCAAGGAGGCTGACCATGAGGCTTAAGCTCACAATGCCGTAGAGCTTCGCGTTGGCGCCGAAAATCAGCGTCGCGGCATATTGCAGATTTGCGGGTAGATATTCCATGAGGGAGGAGAGAGCAGCAGGCAGGAGTCGCTTGTTCAGTTATTGCAATGTTGTTCGTTGACACATGGAGAAAGCCCGGACAGCTTTCGCCTTGCAATCATCTTCGGCGACATATAGTCGATCCCGCAAAATCTCGCGGAGCTTGATTATATTTCATCAACACCGGCTGCTGCATTCATCTGTATCTAACGTACACAGCAATTGCCCCGCCTCCAGCCTGTCGCCAACCTGAACAAAAACTTCAACCACCATGCCAATATTTGGCGAAGGAATGTCCAGCACCACCTTGCCCGTCTCAAGCGTGATCACATTACTGTCAAAGTTCAGCGGCACACCGGCGCGCACATGCACTTCGGTCACCAGCACGTCGCCCTGAGCGCAATTGCCGCACGTCTCCCAGCATTCTGGAAACCTGGGCATGCGTACTTCAACTCTGGCCACGATTAATAAGACTTAATCGGCCTTCTTTGCGACTTCGACCGACAACAGCGCGGCGAGGTTAACGATGCGGCGTACGGTCGCCGTCGGGGTGAGGATATGCACCGGCCGCGCCGAACCGAGCAGCAGCGGGCCCACGGTAAGACCAGCACCCGCCACAGTCTTGAGCAGGCTGTAGGAGATATTGGCGGCATCGAGCGTCGGCATGATCAGCAGATTGGCATCTCCCCGCAGACGCGAACCCGGAAATATCTGCTCGCGGATCGCCCCCGAGAGGGCGGCATCGCCATGCATTTCCCCATCGACTTCCAGTTGCGGCGCGGCTTTCTGGATCATGGCCAGCGCTTCGCGCATCTTGCGCGCTGCCGGTGTTTCTTCATTGCCGAAGTTCGAATACGACAGCAGCGCCACCTTTGGCACGATGCCGAAACGGCGTACTTCCTCGGCGGCGAGCAAGGTCATCTCGGCGAGCTGTGCTGCGGTCGGATCATAGTTGACGTTGGTGTCGCCGATGAAGATCGGTCCCGTCGACAGTACCAGCATGTTGATGGTGTAGTAGCTGCCGATGCCCGGACGCTTGCCGAGGACATCCTCGACGTAGCGCAGGTGCTGCGCGTGGCGGCCATAGGTGCCGCACAGCATGGCGTCGACAAAGCCATGCTTGACCAGCATGGCTCCGATCAGCGTGGTGCGGCGGCGCATCTCGCGCTTGGCGTATTCGACGCTGACGCCGCGCCGGCACATGATGTTGTAGTAGTCCTGCCAGAGTTCCTTGTAGCGCGGATCGGAGTCGGGATTGACCAGTTCGAAGTGTTCGCCGGCGCGAATGCGCAAGCCGCATTTCTCGATGTGCATGTTGACGACGTCGGGGCGGCCGATCAGCACCGGCCTGGCCAGGCCGTCATCGACTACCGTCTGCGCCGCGCGCAGGACCCGTTCGTCTTCGCCTTCGCAGAAGGCGATGCGCGCCGGCGTTTTCTTGGCCGCGAGGAAGACGGGGCGCATCTGCAGGCCGGAGTGGTAGACGAACTCGTTGAGCTGCTGGCGATAAGACTCCATGTCGGCCAGCGGTCGCGTCGCGACGCCGGAGTCCATCGCCGCCTGCGCCACGGCCGGCGCCACCTTGACGATCAGGCGCGGATCGAAGGGCTTCGGGATCAGGTATTCGGGTCCGAACTTGAGTTCTTCGTCGGCGTAGGCGGCGCTGACCAGGTCCGATTGTTCGGCAAAGGCGAGTTCGGCGATGGCTTTCACCGCGGCGGCCTTCATCTCGTCGGTAATGCTGGTGGCGCCGACATCGAGCGCGCCGCGGAAGATGTAGGGGAAACAGAGGACGTTGTTGATCTGGTTGGGGTAGTCGGAGCGTCCCGTGCCGATGATCGCGTCCGGGCGCACCGCCTTGGCGACTTCAGGCAAAATTTCCGGTACCGGGTTGGCCATGGCGAAGATCAGCGGGTTTGCCGCCATCTCCTTGACCATCTCCGGCTTGAGCACGCCCGCGGTCGACACGCCGAGGAAGACATCCGCGCCGGGCATCACATCCGCCAGCTGGCGCGCCTCGGTTTTTTGCGCATAGCGCGCCTTGGTGGGGGCGAAGTTTTCATCGCGGCCGACATAGACGACGCCCTTGCTGTCGATGATGTGGACGTTCTTGGGATTCAGGCCGAGCGTGCACATCAGGTCGAGACAGGCGATCGCCGCGGCGCCGGCACCAGAGCAGACCAGCTTGATCTGGCCGATGTCCTTGCCCACCAGGCGCAGGCCGTTCAGTATCGCCGCGCTGGCGATGATCGCGGTGCCGTGCTGGTCGTCGTGAAAAACCGGGATGGAGAGACGTTCTTTCAGCTTCTGTTCGATGTAGAAACACTCGGGCGCCTTGATGTCTTCAAGGTTGATGCCACCAAAGGTGGGTTCGAGCGCGGCGATGATCTCGACGATCTTTCCCGGATCGTTCTCGTTGACCTCGATGTCGAATACGTCAACACCGGCGAATTTCTTGAACAGCACGCCCTTGCCTTCCATCACCGGCTTGCCGGCCAGCGCGCCGATGTTGCCAAGACCCAGCACGGCGGTGCCGTTGGTGATCACGGCAACCAGGTTGCCACGCGAGGTGTATTTATAGGCGTTGGCCGGATCCTTGACGATTTCATCACAGGCCGCCGCTACTCCCGGCGAGTAGGCCAGCGCCAGATCGTTTTGGGTGTTCAGCGCCTTGGTGGGGGTGACTTCAATCTTGCCAGGCTTCGGGTATAGGTGATATTCCAGCGCCGATGCGCGTATTGATTCATCCATGATTTATTGAAATCCGTTGATTGGTTGTCGAATTAGGGATGGGTAAAGACTGAACGTTCAGCCCTACCCGCTATTGATTCCCTGATAAATAAGTTGAATTCCGGTCAGGAAAAGACAAGTCTGCGCAATACGGTAGAACCACACTTGATTTACCTTGGACTGTAGCCAGAGTCCCATCCAGACGCCGAGTGGCACCAGGGGCGACAGTACTATGCTGGTGGAAAGGTTGGCCAGGGAAAGCTGGCCAAGTCCGGCATAGGCCAAAACTTTCACCGCGTTGGCGATCAGGAAAAACAGGTTAATGGTGGCAACATATGCCACCTTTTCCATCTGCTGTGGCAGCAGATACATCATGATCGGCGGCCCACCGGTATGAGCAAGAAAACTGGTAAATCCGGAGATGCTTGCCCAGCAAGTTCCCCTGACAGCAGAGCGGCCGCGCTTGACTTGCCTCGATGCCAGACCAAGCCAGCCGTTCAGGACAAACAGTATCGTGATCGAGCCAATCATCATTCTGATGACATAGTCGCTGAGCAGGCCAAAGGTCAGCGTCCCCAGCGCAATACCGATCAACGACCCGGGCACTATGATTCTGAGATTCGCCGTATCCCATTTACCGAGGTAGGGGCGAACACCGAATAAATCCATTAGGCATAACACAGGCAACATGACCGCAGCGGCTTGCAATGGGGAGATGGCGAGCGCCATGAGCGGCACGGCTACGCCGCTAAAAGCGCCGCCGAAGCCACCCTTGGAAACTCCTGTCAGCAGAACCGCCGGTACGGCAAAAAAATAGAAATTTGGATCAGCAATCACACGTATGTACTGGCGGAACGACGACAGCTCCGACTACTGCACTAAAGAAGGCTGCCGGCAGGTAACAACATTTGCAGCAACTTGCCTCACGTACCAGGCAAAACGGTACACACGTGAAGGGTTCTTTCCACAAGTGGCAGTATTTTTGGAATATAGACGGTTGTGATGGCCTCGGCCTTGCGGTGCACGTCCAGCGCCTCCTGAGATTGCCATCTCTCGACGACGATGAAAGTACCCGGAGCCGTTTGAGACTCGAAAATCTCAAACCGGATGCATCCGGGCTCTTTCCGGGACAGGGTAGCCTGAGTCGCCAACAACTCACGAAGTACCGCCGCATTGCCAGTGTCTTTTGCCGTCAGAACAACAATCAGATCCATGACTGCACGCTCCCTATCGAATGAACTGGCCTGGCTAATGTGAATATCATTATTGGCGTGAATATCATTATTGGCGACTCTCAATCCCACTAGTTAGTCGAAATTGTTCTTCTTGCCCAGCTTTACATAGTCCCCGCGCGAAGCAATGTGTTCCCGGCTATGCACCGCCTTGTCCTTGGCCAGATGGCCGAACATCTGGATGCCGAATCCGCCGTCGAGATCGTTGACGATGCGTTGTTTCCACGGACGACGAATGATCTGCGTCGTCAGCCGGCGCGTAGTGCGTGGCTGGGTCATGATGTGGTCGGCGATCTTGTAGGCGCGTTCGATCAGCTTGTCCCGGGGCAGGATCTCATTGACCATGCCGTATTTGAGCGCCGTCTGGGCATCAATGGCCTCGCCTGTGAGCAGCGCATAGGCGCCACGCTTGACGCCGAGGATTTCGAGGAAGGCGCTGTGGATGCCGTCGCCGGGCACCGAACCGATGTCGTAGTGCAGGTCGTAGATGGTCGCCTCTTCCGCCATCAGGGTGATGTCGCACATCAGGCAGATTTCGCTGTGGAAGCCGCTGCCGTTGATGATGCCGATGGTGGGGATCTCCAGATCGTTGACCAGGGAGTTGACGTTGATGCGGCCATCCTTGTAGGCATATTCGTATGCCCAGTAAGGCAGGTCTTCCTGCTCCAGCTTGAAGCCCTCGGGATCGGCATTCATCATGAAATCCTCGCCGGTACCGCCGAAGATCATCACTTCGTTTTCCGGATCGGCGCCGATGGCCTTGAACAGCAGCCCGAGGGAACGGTGATTCTGCACGCTCAACTGGACGGGACCACCCCGTGTGTGCGTCCGCGCCAGGATGACGCCGTCGGGGCGACGCTCCAGCGTATAGTGATCCTTGAAGCGTTCCTTGTAGTCCTCGAACTTGGGCATTGCAACGAAGTCTTGTAATGACATGATTATTGATCCTTTCAGTTTGACTGTGACATTGTGTTGATATTCTCTGCGTCCGAAGCCAGTGGCCAGAATATTCCAACTACATACCCTTCAGCATTCCGGCCGCCGCCATAACGATGCTGCCAAGCAAGGCAAAATCACCTATCGCCATAACCGGTATGCTGGTTAGCAATGCGCCAATAGTCCATACGGTTGGCGCCACCATCAGGGCAATCGCCAGTCCATTGATGGCTGATTCCGGAAACCCCATCCTGGCCATCGCCAAGCCGACACATACCGCCACCACCGAAAACAGAAAGGAGTGGACGTGCACTATCTTGTGGTGCTTGTAGATTTCATAAACCCGATGGTATTCCGCGAGATTGCCGGTAGCGGCAATTTTCTCCAGTTGCGGGACAACGGCTTCATGTCTCTTGGCCAGCAGCAATCCGATGATCGCGGCCACGACCATCCAGGAGAATCCAAACATAATCAGAACATTTGCCATGGCCCGCGTTCCTTATGACAGTCCCGCTTCCTTGCGGGCGATTTCGTAAATGGCGCTCCAGTCGGTCTCTTCCATGCCGGCGGCGAGTCCCGCCTTGAGTTTGCGATCGACCAGCTGGCCCATTTCCAGCGGCGCGCCCACCGCGGCGGCCGTCGCCAGCATCAACACCACATCCTTGCTGCCGCCCTTCATGACGAAGCCGCCGCGGCCGGCAAAGTCGCGAGCGCGCAGTTTCTCGGCGTACATCTTCAGGGCCGGGTGGGCGAACAGCGCCTGCTGGTAGAAGTCGCGCATGGGTTCGAGCGGGACGCCGCACTTCTCCGCCAGGATGTAGGTCTCGCTGATCATTTCGATGACGGAGATCACGTTGAAGTTGATGCACAGCTTCATGCAGTTGGCGATGCGCGGCGTGTCCGAAATGGCCGTGACCGCCTTGGAATAGGTGTGACAAACCGGGGTCGCCACGGCCACCGCTTTGGCATCGCCCGCCAGAAAGGAGGTGAGATGGCCGGCGGCGGCGGCATCGGGGCGCCCCACCACCGGTCCGGACACATAGTAGCTGCCATGCTGGCGGTGCAACTTGGCCAGTTCATCCGCACAGGCGGGCGAGATCGTGGTCACGCAGACATGCACCGCGCCCTGCTTCATCCCGGCCAGAATGCCGTCGGCAGCCTGCAGATTTTCCAGGATGGACTTGTCGTCCATGAGGCTGGTGATGACCACATCGGCACCCGCTACCGCTTCCCTGGCCGTGGCCGCGGCCTTGGCGCCGTTGGCGACCAGGGGCTCCGTTTTCGACGCGGTGCGGTTCCACACCGTGAGATCGAAGCCGCCCTTGAGTACGCACTGGGCGATGCCCGATCCCATGTTTCCCAAACCGATGAACGCTACTTTCATATACACCATCTTCCTTGATTAAGATATTTTCCCGGGCTGCCGCTGACGGCAGCCCGGACTGGCCGGCCTTTACCGCTATTTGCTCAGTTGGATGCTGCCCAGATAGACGCTCTCATTGACCGTGGCATCCACC
Source organism: Georgfuchsia toluolica (assembly GCF_907163265.1). Classification (NCBI taxonomy): domain Bacteria; kingdom Pseudomonadati; phylum Pseudomonadota; class Betaproteobacteria; order Nitrosomonadales; family Sterolibacteriaceae; genus Georgfuchsia; species Georgfuchsia toluolica. The sequence continues at coordinate 667,879 of NZ_CAJQUM010000001.1, read as the reverse complement.
AGCGCCGAGCCATGCTGGGGATGGATGATCTTCACCTTGTAGGTGCCGCTGTTGGGTTCCAGGCGATCAACCTTGAAATCGCCGAGGAAATCGGTTTTGGCTTCGCCGGCCACCTTGCCGTCCTTGATCAGGACCACTTCGGCGCCCTCGACGCATTCGAGCACCCCCTTGATCGTCGCCGTGACGCTGCCGCCAACGAAACACTTGTTCCAGCGATACATGTTCTGGTAATACACGCGGGGGCGCGTCCCCAGCCCGGCCTTGAGTACTTCCAGCTGGTCCCGCTCGGCGATTCTGCGCATTTCCGCATCCTCGACCTTGAGCGCCTTCATGCATCCGGTGGAACAGGCCTGGCTCGCGCGCGGCTCCTTCCAGCCCTGGTCGAGCAGGTGCGCGTCGAAGATCCATTTCTGCGGCAGGTTCAGTTCTTCGTTCCACCAGATGGCGCCGTAGGGACAGGAGTCGACAACATCCCGCCGGCCCTTGGCCTTGACCGGGTCGATGATGACGATGCCGTCGGCGCGCTTGGTGACGCAGCCGCCTCCGGCATCGACGCAGGGCGCGTTGTCGCAATGGTTGCAGGTCACCGGCAGATAGGCGACGTCCACCATCGGCGTTGCGCCGCGCGTGCGCCGCCCGATCTGGATCCAGTCGCCGCCGTGCGCCGGCATCGGCGCCGCGTAGCCCGGATAGTCGTTGCCGATATGTTCATCCTTGGTGGCGATCGCACAGTTATTGCAGTTCTCGCATTTCTCCACATCTATGATCAGATTCCACTTTTCCATTTCACACCTCTAGTTCAATTGGGTCAGGGTCAGAGGCTCGCCTTCGGCAAGCGCAGACAAGTCGCCACCAACGTCATGCGTGGAAGTGCTCTTTCGCCGTCATGGTCGGTTTCCAGGGTTCAATCTCTATCAGGCAGGAAAGCGAACCCATGCCCTCGGTCCCTTTGACTTGCGGCCGTTGCGGCGTCAGGATGTTGACGCAGCCGCCGCGATCGGCCCAGCCCTTGGGGTCCGGAACGGGATCAAAGACAGCTGCCGACTCGTATGTGTGGACCACGCCCTTTGCCACCTGCGGCGACACGTCGGCCACGCAGATCACGGCGCCGCGGTCGTTGAAGACGCGGATCAACTCATGATGCCCGATGCCGCGCCTGGCCGCGTCATCGGGATGGACCCGCATGACCCAGTAGTAGTAGCCATCCACCAGAAAACGGTGATCCTCGATGTCGTTGACCGTGCTGTCCTTGCCATCCGAATAGGTGTGGAAGCTGTAGCGCGAATGCGTCGAGATCATCTGGATCGGATACTTGGCCACCAGTTCCTTGGTCTGCAGGCCTTCCCACGACGGAATGTAGGTGGGCATTGGCGGACGCTCGGGATTGTTCGGGTCGCCGCGCAGAATCGAGTTGGCGACGAACTCGATCTTGCCCGACTGGGTCGGCAGGCCCTTGCCGAACTGGCCCTGCCATTGCGCCGGCAAGGGATGCGGCTCCGGCACGTCCTTCATGCGGTCCTCGGCGTACCAGCGCATGCTGACCGGATCCCGTGTCTTCTCGGATTCGCCCGGCACCACGTAGTAACCCTTCTTGAGGAACTCCTTCCAGGTGATGTCCCTGGATAGATCCGATGCGTCGAATACGCGCTTGCACCAGTCGAGTTCCGAGCAGCCTTCGGTAAACATTCCTCCCAGTCCCAGGCGGCCGAGCACGTCGCTGAAGATCTGGTAGTCCGATTTGGATTCGCCCAGCGGTTCGATGCACTTGTGCTGCATGACGATGGTGCGGTGGTTGAGCTGGGCCGGGGCATTATGCACATAGCCCTGGCAACCGGCAGTTTCGCCGATGTCGTAACGCTCGACCGCGGTGCACGCCGGCAGGATGATGTCGGCGAAAGGCGTGTCGCCTTCCATGTAGATCGATTGACTGACGATGCAATCGATCGACTCGTGACGGTAGGCCTTGATGTAACGCTCGGACTGGGCCACAGTGCCGAAGGCGGCGCCGCCGTAGCGCCAGATCATATGCACTTTGGAATAACCCTGCATCGGATATTCAAAGGCCTGCATCTGCGCTTCCATCGAGGAACCGTCCCACATATAGCCCTTGCAGTGGCCATCGACGATGGCGTCAGGCAGCCGCTGGCGCGGAATTTTTTGCTGTACCGGGTTCATGGAAAGCACATGCGGCATGCGCTGGTAGGTGTTGATGGCGCCGGCGGTGAACGCCAGGTCGCCCGAGATGCCGCCCTCGGCATAGCCGGGGAACCAATGGTAGTTGTCGACAGGCGCCCCCATCTGCATGTTGCCGAAGTTGATGCCGGGCTTGCCCCAGCCCTGCATGGCCATCATCAGGATCATGGTGCGCGCCCATTGCGAGCCGGTGGCGCCGCGACAGGCGCCACCGAAGCCGGTGCCCAGTCCGCCGGCCGCGATGTAGGTCTTCTTCTTGCCCCATTGCCGTGCCAGCGCGCGTACGACATGGGCCGGCACGCCCGTTTCCGGTTCCTGCCATTCCGGCGTCTTGGCCACGCCGTCGTCCTTGCCGAGCAGATAGGCCGCCCACTGGTCGAAGCCCGTGGTGCGCGTCTCGACGTAATCCTTGTCGTAGAGCCCCTCGGTCAGCCAGACGTGCATGATGGCATGCGCCATTGCCGGATCGGTGCCGGCCTTGATCGGGATCCAGCGCCCGCCGAACAGCTTGGCCGTACTGTTCATGTACGGGTCGATGTGCACAAATTCGATGCCGACTTCCTTGGCCCAGAAGCGCCGCTGCGTGCCTTCGAAACCGCCATAGACGCCGCTGGTGGCTTCCGGATCGCTCGACCAGAACACCATCATCTCGCATTCCTTGAGGGCGTCTTCGACCGTGCCGTAGAACGAGGGCAGGCCGACGCGCAAGGCGTTGCCAAAGTGGTGCGTGGCGCCCCAGTACCAGCCTTCCCAGCTATCGGGATTGTGGTTGATGCGGGTGAACCCGATCATGTTGCCGAAACGCAGCAGCGCGCTGAGATAGTAGCCGACGTTGCCCCATTGGTGATGGGAGTGGTGCTGGATGGCAATGGCGCCTGGGCCATGCACGGTCTTTTGCCGCGTGATCTCGGCCGATACGATATCCAGCGCTTCATCCCAGCTGATGCGCTCATAACCGGAAATGCCCCGGTTCTGCGGATTGCGATTCCCCTTCGGATCCCAGTCCACCCGCTTCATCGGATACAGGATGCGATCCTTGCTATACACCTGCGATTTCAGCGCCAACGCGTAGGGATTGACAGTCGCGCGGCGCCAGGGCTTGAAAGTTTTACCGCGGGCCTTGATGGTCCAGCTCGGCGCATCGGTGTCATCAAAATCGATCGGCGTGCAGCGCACGATCTTGCCGTCCTTGACGAAGATGAACAGCGGGCCGCCGTTGGTGTTGGTGGTGTAGCGCACCGTGCCGTCCGGTAGCTTCGTGCCCATTTCCAAGCCGATGGTGTTGATCTTGTTCATCAGCTGCAGGAACCAGACGCACAGGTCGTTGGGTCCCATCACCATGGCTCGCATGGTCTTGGCGGCATGGATGATGTCGCCATAGTTCATCGGTGGCTTGAGGAAGGTCAGTGCGATCGGGATGTCGCGGAATTGCAGGATCACGTCCGGCTTGGCATGCAAACCGGCGCCGGTCGTCACCTTGCCGTTGCTGAAGGTGTAATAACGGCCGAGGCTGCCATCCTGCAACTTGATTTGCACCGTGCAGTTATAACGGCGCATTTCCTTCTGGAATTCCGGATACTTGTTGGCGGTACGTCGCAAGACATGCGGAATAGCAAACAAAATCGTCTTCAAGACCATCTTTTTCATTTCGCTTCTCCTATTTGTTTCTGTCAAATCCTCTTCGAATCCGCTCGCGGGAATCAGCTTCGCTGATTCCCGCTGTCCGTCACCCTATCCCGCCTTCAACTTGACTCGCCTGGCCGCGTCTAGCGCATGAACCTGCTTGTCGTCTGCCAGCTTTGTAGCCTCTTCGGTCGGAGAACGTTTCAGCAGGAAACAGGCCAATGAGGGCACCAGAATCAGCGCACCAATCATGTTCCAGACAAACATGAACGCCAAAAGACTCCCCATGTCCGCCTGAAACTTGATAGGAGAAAAGGCCCATGTCACAACGCCCAAGCCTAGCGTTATGCCGGTGAGTATGATGACGCGCCCGGTAAATGTCAGTGCGGAAAAGTATGCTTCCGACAAGTCGGCGCCTTCACGGTATCGCGTCAAGGTCACCGAGAGAATGTAGAGTGCATAGTCGATGCCGATGCCAACGCCAAGCGCAATAACCGGCAGAGTTGCCACCTTGACGCCGATGCCAAGAAACACCATCAATGCTTCGCACAGGATGGAGGTGAGCATCAGTGGCAATACAGCGCAGACAATCGCCCGCCAGGAGCGGAACGTTATGAAGCTAAGCACCATCACCGCCAGATAAACCAGAACCAGCATTTCAAGGTTGGCCCGCTTCACCACAACGTTCGTCGCGGCTTCGATGCCGGCGTTGCCGGCAGCCAACAGATACTGCACCTCCTTGGTATCGTTATCCTGTGCAAATTTCTCCGCGACATTGACTACGGATTCCAGCGTGTCCGCCTTGTGGTCTTTAAGGAAGACATAAACCGTCAGCAGGTCGCATTTCTGATTGAAGAGTTCGCGCGGCGCCCTCGCTACCGTGGCACCCAGAAGACCCTGCATGCGCGGCAGCACATACCATTTGGGATTACCCTCGTATTGGCCCATGGACCAGTTTTTTGACAGATCCGCCAACGAATTGGTCGTCACCACGGCCGGCAACTGGCGCAACCGCCATTCCAAGGCATCCACCTGACTCAGCGTGTTGTATTGATTGCACAGCATCGGCGGCGTCTTGACCATCACGACGAAGACATCGCTGCTGGCCCCGTAATTCGCCGCCATAAAGGCGTTGTCGCGGTTGTAGCGCGAATCAGGCCTGAGTTCGGGTGCCCCCGGATCAAGGTCGCCGATTTTTAGACCCCGGCTGACCCAGTAGCCGGATACCCCCATTACCAGAGCCACGCCAATCGCTACTGCCGCCCAGCGGCGCTGGGTAAACAGGTCCAGAAACGCCCAGATGGGATGTTTCCGCTTGCCTAGTGCCGATTGCTCCGACTGGATCGCGCGTTTCGCAGCCTTGACCGAAACGCCGGTATAGGACAGAAGAATCGGCAGCAGGATCAGGTTGGTAAAGATCAGGATCATGACGCCAATACTGGCGGTAATCGCCAGTTCCTGGATCACTTTGATGTCAATCACCATCAGCACGCCAAAGCCGACCGCATCGGCCAGCAATGCTGTCAGCCCGGCCACAAACAGCCGGCGGAAGGTGTAGCGCGCAGCAACCAGCTTGTGCGTGCCGCGCCCGATGTCCTGCATGATGCCGTTCATCTTCTGGGCGCCATGGCTCATGCCGATGGCGAACACCAGGAACGGAACCAGGATCGAGTACGGATCAAGTTCGTAGCCAATGGTGGGCAGTATCCCCAACAACCAGGTGACAGCGACCAGAGAGCAGCTAACGACCAGCAGCGTACTTCTGACACATCGGGTATGGAAATAAAGAATAACGGTAGCAATGCCGATCGCGACGGCAAAGAACATCATTACCTGCCTTAGCCCCTGAATCAGATCTCCGACGATCTTGGCAAAGCCGGTAATATGTATCTTGATTGAATCGGTTTGATACTTGGCCCTGACCTGTTCGAGCTGCGCAGACAACGCTCCGTAGTCGAGACGTTTTCCGGTACTCTCGTTTTTCTCCAGGAGCGGCACAGCAATGACGCTTGACTTGAAATTGGCAGCGACCAGCGTGCCGATCTCGCCCGAGCGTTCAACATTCTGCCGCACCTGCTTGATGCTTTGTTCCGAGCCGTTGTAATCGTCCGGGATAACCGGGCCCCCATCCATCCCCTCTTCCGTGACGCCCATCCAGCGCGTCGCCGGGGTCCACAGCGACTTCATGTAGGGTCGCTCGACTCCCGGCATCAAAAAGACTTCGTCATTGAGTTTTCTCAGCGTCTCCAGGTATTCGGCATTAAAGATGTCGCCCTTGGTGGATTCGACGGAAATGCGTATGGTGTTGCCCAAACCAACCAGATCGGCCTTGTTCTGCAGATAGTTGACGATGTAGGGATGCCTCGTGGGGATCATCTTCTCGAAGCTCGCATTGAGCTGGAGCGTCGTCATTTTCCAACCAAAGAACAAGGTCGCAAACAGACAAGCCACTACAATCAGGAATCGGTTGTTGAACAGCAGCCTTTCCCCTCGCGTTCCCGACATCTTGTCAAAGTCGGCGATATTGGAGACGACAGGCTGCTGAGTAAGCCCTGAGTGGTGATTCATGGTTTTGCTCCTGATTCAACTTTCACGGGAGCACTCCTGACGACTCCTCCCAACCCGGCAAGTACCATGGCCCCGTCGGCCGCCTGTACCGCCCCGGTCAACGGAAACCCTTGTCGCACGGGCTCAGCTTGAAAGCTGCGGCCACCGTCCCTGCTGCGCAATACCCGGCCACCCTGATCCACCAGGATGATGGAACCGTCATCGAGAAACGTCGCGGCGTTCAATGCCGACTCATCGTTGGTGGATATCTTTTGCCAACCGCCTTTGCCATCCATCGACTGATAGATGTTGCCTCGCAAGCCAAAGGCGATAACACCGCCGCCGGCCAGGTGACGCACCCCAAAGTAGCTACCCGAGTACGGGGTCTTCACTTCGCTGAAACTTTCTCCTGCGTCCGTTGAGTGGAAAAGCGCACCAGCCTCTCCGGCAATATAGATATCGTTACCCACCACATCAATTGAATACAGATGATGCCCTTGACTATTGTCCAGGTGATGCTGCCAACTACGCCATGTCTTGCCGCCATCGGTTGTCGCCAGTATCAGACCGTAGGCGCCGACGACAAAGCCCTCTTCCTCGTTGCGGAACCATAAATCGAGAAAGGGCTTGTCCGGACCATCGGCGACCAGACGCTCCGCATCCGCGAACTGCTGCTTGGCTTTGGCATCGTTCGGAGTCAAATCCAGCATATGTCTGGCCATCGCCAACGATGCATCTGCCGCTTTCTTGCCATCCAACTGAAGCTGCCATGTCTGGCCGCCGTCAGTCGTATGCAAAATAATTCCGCTATGGCCAATAGCCCAGCCAACACGTTCATTGACAAAGCGCACGTTTGTCAAGGTTTCCGAGACCGGCACCGGCACTTGACGCCAATTGACCCCGTTATCGTCCGACACGATGACGATCCCCCGCTCACCTACGGCCACAATACGGGTGCCGGCACGAGTGACAGCCAGCATCGCGGAAGTTTTCGCCCGTGCGCTCTGCAGCGCGGGACGTTGAAGCACATCCAACTCGGCCCAGGCCGAACCAACCCCCATCAGCATCAAGGCGAAAAGGCAGTTGACGAAAGTTTGGTTTACGGACCTGCTCACCCTTACCTCCTTTAATAATTATGTAGTCTGAAGCAAGAGGGAGACCTTCCCCCTCTTGCCTCTTGGTTGCTGCTGATGATCAGCGAACGCCTGCTCCCGCCATGCTGTCCGGCGAGAAAAATGCTTTTGGCGGTACCTTGATGGTCTTGTACGACGCCTTCGATCCAATCAAGTTGATGTTCAGTGCATAGTTGCCCGTCGGGAAATTGTAGACGCCCCAGTTCACGTTATCGAGGAGCGCCGGAATATCCGGAGCGAGCATGGTCAACCCGAAGTCATGCTTCCACAGCGCGCCCGACGCATCCCACAGGTCAGCCATCAACATGGTTCCCGTATCCTCGTCGAAATAGCAGCGGCGCTTCGGCACGACGTGGCGCTTTCCAGGGGCGAGCGTGGCATCGACCACCCACACCCGGTGCAGTTCCCAGCGAACCAGATCCGGATTCAAGTGCCCCTTGGTCAAAGCCTTCTCAGACGTGGAGAAGTTGATCTTGTTGTTGTTGTACATGACGTACATTTCCTTCTTGCCAACCAACTTCCAGTCATAACGCTCGGGCGAACCCAGATAGACAAACGCTTCGTCGAAATTGCCGACGCCCGACATCACGAAATCGGGAGTGTCAAAAGCGACCGTCGGCGCCTTGCGCACCCGGCGCTGCCCGGGCAGGTACTGCCATGCCTCGCGGCCCTTGTTCAACCAGTCGACGTTGTCATGGATCAACAGGGACTCACCGGCCTTGAAAGACGGCCCTGTTGCCACCTGAAGATGCCACCAATAATCGCCATTCCAACTTTTTTCGCCATCCTTGATGTGGTAGGGGAAAGTCAGGGTCTGGTCCCCTTGGGTGGCAAGCACAATAGCGCCATCGGAACTCACGACGTTCGCCGAAAACTTGTAGAAAGTCGCTTCGCCACCCCATTGCATCATGTGATTCCACACGAGTTCGATGCCGGTCTTGGCAATCGGGAAAGGCTTGCCACCGTAGGCACCCACAAGTGTCAGGCCATTATTGGTGAGCTTGGCATTCAGCGCATTCTTGTAGGTGGCGTCGTAAATCCATTGTGGCGCTGCGGCCGTCCGGTGCGTCGGGTACACGTCAATGCGGAAGGTCGGATATTTCTTCAACAGCGTCTTGTCGCCATCGGACAACTTTTCGGCGTACTGCCCCATGTTCTGTGCATTAATGGAAAACAGCGGCTTTTCGTTTGCGAACGGATCGGGACGTGGCGCGCCGTTTTTCCATGTGGGATCGACCTTCGTATAGCCACCATCCCAGGCCGGTATGGAGCCATCCTTGTTGCCGGCCCGCTCCGCTCCCATGGGGGTCAGCGTAGTTTTCAGCTGGGCAGCCTCTTCGGCGCTGACCGCTGCAAGACTGGAATAGCTTGTCGCCATGAGCGAGATAAGTGCCGTGGCTAGTAAAGTATGTTTTGTCATGTTGTTGTCTCCTCAATTAGAAAGTAGTCTGGACCTGGAGCGAAACAAAGTCCCGGTCGTGGAGAGACTGGGCATAAGAAAGTGAGTACGGCCCCGGTACGCTGCTGTGATTCGTCTGCAGGAAAGGAGCCTCTTTGCCGAAGAAGTGCACAAAGTTCAGCCCAGCCTTCACCTTGTTGTGGTAATTGGCGGTCACGCCAATACTGAAGTCGCCTGCATGCTCGGTGCCACCATTGAACTTGAAGACGGCGGACGAACGGCCGGACGGGTTATAGCCAAGGCCGATAGGGACATCCAGATCGATGCCAGGCAAAACCTGGAAATACGACGGTATTAACAACATCCGGAATGCCCATGCATCACGAGTCGTGTTCTGATCCAGTGCATTGGGATTTTTCTGAATGCTCAGGGTCCGATTAACCGCCAGTTCATTCAGGAACACGCCGCCATCCCAGAATGGGCCTTTGCCGAACAGCGTAATGGTCGAGACCTGCGCGTGTGCCGTCCTGCCAACTGCATACAGCGGGTTGTCGTTGTTATCGCCCTTGAAACCGAGGTCTATCTGCGGATCCGAAACGAGGGGCGCATTGGTACGAATCGAGGTTTCACCTGAAACGTTGGATGGGCCAATCACGGTGCTGAAGCTGGCGCCATAAGTGTTGATGTTTTCCGGATACACCAGCTTATAGCCTAGCGAAATGGGATCCAGGTAAATAGAAGGGCTCTTCTCATGATAGCGCGCCGCGTACAGGCCATACTCGACACCCCCTTCTCCAGGCTTGAATCTCACTGCCAAACCGCCTTGCCCGGAGTTTTTCGCGTTTAAGTCAGGGCCATGAATGAATGGAAGAACCCTCTCCGCTCCCGCACCGACGAAATCGGCATCACTCAGGAAACTGCCTGAGGCAGGCAGGCGATCAATATCCCACTTGTACTGGTAATAAGCGCCGACCGAGACATTCGAGGTAACTTGCACTTGCGTCGAAAATTGTCCCACTGGACGGATGATCTCCTTGAACTGAGAGCCGGGTACAGACAGGAGTTTGATCAGATCCATCGGCGCTTGCGCCTTGGCAATCCCGTTGGCCCCAAAAAACAGGCTCTCGCCATAAAGGACGGTATGCTTGCCCGCCCGCACGGTGAAAGGTGTTTCCGATTCCGGATCATTCTTGAAGTACACGAATGCATCAAGAATTTCCCCGTGATTACCCATCATCTGCTTGGTTAAACGCGTGAACTTTCCTGCCGGGACGGTAACCGAATTAACGGTTGCTTGAGAAGTGTTGTCGTTCGATTTGTTGTAAACCGTGTCATACCAATAGGCACCGCTGACGCGGAAGCCCGTTTGCTTGTATGAGCCATCAAACTCCGAAAAAAGGTCTACTCTGTTTGAAACCAGGCCCTTGTTGAAGTTGCGGTCGCCATCATCTAACTCAGGCCCGGCAGGGGGTGGGCCAGCATCGCCGTTCAGTATCTTGCTGCTGGGATCATGCAAACGCCATACCGCGCTATACTTGACCGTATTGTCCCAGCGAAGTTTGACATCGGAATCGGAATCGGTATCAAACTGGAAGGCATGACCGGATCCTGCAAGACCAATAAACCCTATAGTTGCTACGGCGGCTTTTGCAAAGGACTTCATTCGCCTTGATGACGCTGTACTATTTACTTCCCCTAATGAACATATAGGCATTTCTTCATCCTCCTAAGTTGGCAACAATTAACTTACGATTTTTTCTGTTCGAAATCCGCAAACCAGTGCTTATTGTTTTCACCAAGCCAGAATCAATACGACTCCTACCAATACGATTCATCAGGTTGGTTATTCATATTATTCACACAAACACCAATTGTCAAGACCATTATTCATAATGGTTCTAATTGGTTTTTTATCATTTGGACTTTATGCAGGCTGATTTCAGTAGTCGAGAAGGCGCCGCCGGGTAACGCGAATGTGTTGAATCATTAATTCGCGTGCGCGTTCCGCATCGCGGCGCTTGAGGGCAGCGAAAATCTCCTGGTGCTCTTGTCGAAATATGATGTGTTCATCCGGTGTCCGTTTGCGTTGGCGCAATGTTCCCCACATTGCCTGCTCGTGGCGGGTGGCGTGAAGCATGCTGTACATGTGCGTTGCCATTTTGTTGTGTGTAGCCTGGGCCACCATCAAATGAAAAGCCGCGTCCCATATCTCGAATTCATCAGGTGTAGTCGCCTTTTCCCCACGCTTGAGGCAATCTTCCATGCGTTCAAAGTCAGCTGAGGTCGCGTTGGTTACTATCATCCAGGGAAGTTCTGGCTCAAAACGCAGTCTCGCTTCGATGTATTCGGCGGGACTGATTGTCCCATCAAGTTCGAGGATTGCGACAGAAACATCAGGCGATGGACGCACAAAGGTGCCGCGACCGACTTGCCTGAGAATCAAGCCATCCGCTTCCACTTCAGCCAGGGCACGTCTCGTAACGGCACGGCTTACGCCAAGTTGCTCCGCCAATTGCCGCTCCGTCGGTACTCGTTCTCCGGCGCCGAATGCGCGTTCCTTGATAGCGTTTATCAAGTAGTCGCGGACGCGAACATATCCTTCGTGGGATTGCGCTCTCTCAACCATTATTATCAGAACCATTTTATGTATTGGTTCAATATTTATACTACTAACGGACAATTTGTCAACCATTGGTAACCATTAAGGTTTTCTGGTTTGCAGTGGGCACTCTTAGTCGAAGCGGTTCTTCTTGCCTTGCCTGACATAGGCCGTGCTATCGCTAATGTGTTCACGGCTATGCACCGCCTTATCCTTGGCCAGATGGCCGAACATCTGGATGCCAAATCCGCCGTCGAGATCGTTGACGATGCGTTGTTTCCACGGACGACGAATGATCTGCGTCGTCAGCCGGCGCGTGGTGCGCGGCTGGGTCATGATGTGGTCGGCGATTTTGTAGGCGCGTTCGATCAGTTTGTCTCTGGGCAATATCTCATTGACCATGCCATATTCGAGCGCCGTCTTGGCGTCAATGGCCTCGCCTGTGAGCAAGGCATAGGCGGCGCGCTTGACACCAAGCAGTTCCTCAAAACAACTGTGGATGCCATCACCGGGGACCGAGCCAATATTGTAGTGAGGATCGAAAAGGGTAGCGTCTTCGGCCATCAGGGTGATGTCGCACATCAGGCAGATTTCACTGTGGAAGCCGCTGCCATTGATGATGCCGATGGTGGGGATTTCCAGATCGTTGACCAGGGCGCTGACGTTGATGCGGCCATCCTTGTAGGCATATTCGTAAGCCCAGTAAGGCAGGCCTTCCTGCTCCAACTTGAATCCTTCAGGGTCAGCTTCCATCATGAAGTCCTTACCTGAACCAGTGAAGATCATTACTTCATTTTCCGGATCGGCGCCGATGGCCTTGAACAGCAGCCCTAGTGCTCGGTGATTCTGTACGCTCAATTGAATGGAACCGCCCAACGTGTGCGCCTGCGCCAGAATGACGCCATCGGGTCGACGCTCCAGCGTGTAGTGATCCTTGAAACGTTCCTTGTAATCCTCGAACTTGGGCATTGCAACGAAGTCTTGTAATGACATTGATGAATCCTTTCCTTGCTCGATATCCCTTTGTCAATCCGACAAACTTAGATATTTCCCTGGGCTGCCGCTGACGACAGCCCAGACTTGTCAGCAACTGCGGCTATTTGCTCAGTTGGATGCTGCCCAGATAGACGCTCTCATTGACCGTGGCATCCACCAGCGCCGAGCCATGCTGGGGATGGATGATCTTCACCTTGTAGGTGCCGCTGTTGGGCTCCAGGCGATCGACCTTGAAGTCGCCGAGGAAATCGGTTTTGGCTTCGCCGGCTACCTTGCCGTCCTTGATCAGGACCACTTCGGCGCCCTCGACGCATTCGAGCACCCCCTTGATCGTCGCCGTGACGCTGCCGCCGACGAAACACTTGTTCCAGCGATACATGTTCTGGTAATACACGCGGGGGCGCGTCCCCAGCCCGGCCTTGAGCACTTCCAGCTGGTCCCGCTCGGCGATTCTGCGCATTTCCGCATCCTCGACCTTGAGCGCCTTCATGCATCCGGTGGAACAGGCCTGGCTCGCGCGCGGCTCCTTCCAGCCCTGGTCGAGCAGGTGCGCGTCGAAGATCCATTTCTGCGGCAGGTTCAGTTCTTCGTTCCACCAGATGGCGCCGTAGGGACAGGAGTCGACAACATCCCGCCGGCCCTTGGCCTTGACCGGGTCGATGATGACGATGCCGTCGGCGCGCTTGGTGACGCAGCCGCCTCCGGCATCGACGCAGGGCGCGTTGTCGCAATGGTTGCAGGTCACCGGCAGATAGGCGACGTCCACCATCGGCGTTGCGCCGCGCGTGCGCCGCCCGATCTGGATCCAGTCGCCGCCGTGCGCCGGCATCGGCGCCGCATAGCCCGGATAGTCGTTGCCGATATGTTCATCCTTGGTGGCGATCGCACAGTTGTTGCAGTTCTCGCACTTCTCCACATCTATGATCAGATTCCACTTTTCCATTTCACACCTCTAGTTCAATTGGGTCAGGGTCAGAGGCTAAGCCGCTTTCATGGCCGGCGAGCCGTTCGCATGAAAGCGCTCGCCCGCTTTCAGGGTCGGCGTCCAGGGTGCGATTTCCACCAGGCAGGAATTCGAGCCCATGCCCTCGGTGCCTTGCACTTGTCGCCGCTGCGGCGTCAAGATGTTGACGCAGCCGCCGCGATCGGCCCAGCCCATCGGATCCGGCACCGGATCGAAGACCGCCGCCGCAATAAAGGACTTGACCACGCCTGGCATCATCAGCGGCGACACGTCGGCGGCCAGGATCACGGCGCCGCGGTCGTTGAAGACGCGGATCAGGCTGTGATGCCCGATGCCGCGCCTGGCTGCGTCTTCGGGATGGACCCGCATGACCCAGTAGTAGTAGCCATCGATCAGCACGCGGTGATCCTCGATGTCGTTGATGGTGCTGTCCTTGCCGTCGGAAAAAGTATGGAAGCTGTAGCGCGAATGCGTCGAGATCATCTGCAGCGGATACTTGGCGACCAGTTCCTTGGTCTGCAGGCCTTCCCAGGATGGAATGTAGCGGTTCAGGGCCGGGCGCTCGGGGTTGTTCGGATCGCCGCGCAGGATCGAGTTGGGAACGAATTCGATCTTGCCCGACTGGGTCTGCAGTCCCTTGCCGAAATCACCCGAGTACTGGGATGGCAACGGGTGCGGCTCCGGCACGTCCTTCATGCGGTCCTCGGCAAACCAGCGCATGCTTACAGGTTCGGGCGTTTCTTCAGGCTCGGGCGGGACGACGTAATAGCCTTTCTTGAGGAACTCCTTCCAGGTGATGTTCTTGGAAAGATCGGCCGAGTCAAAGACGCGCTTGCACCAGTCGAGCTCCGAGCAGCCTTCGGTAAACATCGCGCCCAAGCCCAGACGGCTCAGCACATCGGCGAAGATCTGGTAGTCTGATTTGGATTCGCCCAGCGGTTCGATGCACTTGTGCTGCATGACGATGGTGCGGTGGTTGAGCTGACCCGGGGCATGATGCACATAGCCCTGGCAGCCGCAGGTCTCGCCGATGTCATAGCGTTCGACATGGGTGCACGCCGGCAGGATGATGTCGGCGAAAGGCGTGTCGCCTTCCATGTAGATGGCCTGCGAGACCAGGCATTCGATGGATTCATGGCGATAGGCCTCGATGTAGCGCTCGGACTGGGCCACGGTGCCGAAGGCGGCGCCGCCGTAGTGCCAGATCATGTGGATCTTGGAATAACCGGGCATCGGATACTCGAACGGGGCGATTTGCGCTTCGATCGAGGAGCCGTCCCAAAGATTGCCGTGGGCATAACCCTTGATGATGGCTTCCGGCAAACGTTGCCGCGGGATGATCTGCTTGACCGGGTTCATGCTGAGCACGTGCGGCATGCGCGTGTAATTGTTGATGGCCGCGGCGGTGAACGCCAGTTCTCCGGAGATGCCGCCTTCGGCATAGCCGGGGAAATAGTGGAAGTTGTCGACCGGCGTGCCGAACTGCAGGTTGCCGAAGTTGATGCCGGGCTTGCCCCAGCCCTGCATGGCCATCATCATGATCATGCAACGGGCCCATTGGGTCCCCGTGGAATTCCGGACGGCGCCGCCGACGCCGGTGCCCAGCCCGCCGGCACCCAGATAGGTCTTTTTCTTGCCCCATTGCCGCGCCAATGCGCGTACGACATGGGCCGGCACGCCCGTTTCCGCTTCCTGCCACTCCGGCGTCTTGGCCACGCCGTCGTCTTTGCCGAGCAGGTAGGCCGCCCACTGGTCGAAGCCGGTGGTCCGCGTCTCTACGTAGTCCTTGTCGTAGAGCCCTTCGGTCAGCCAGATGTACATGATGGCATGCGCCATTGCCGGATCGGTGCCGGGCTTGAGCGGAATCCAGCGCCCGCCGAAGAGCTGTGCCGTGGTGTTGCAATGCGGGTCGATATGCACGAACTCGATGCCGAGTTCCTTGGCCCAGAAGCGCCGCTGCGTACCTTCGTAGCCCGCATAGACGCCGCTGGTCACTTCCGGATCGCTCGACCAGAACACCACCATCTCGGCTTCCTTGAGCGCATCCTCGACCGTGCCATAGTGGGAAGGCAGGCCGAGCCGCAGCGCGTTGCCGAAGTGATGCATGGCGCCCCAGTACCAGCCTTCCCAACTGTCCGGGTTGTGGTGTATCCGGGTGAAGCCGATCAGGTTGCCGAAGCGCAGCAGCGCGCTGAGGTAGTAACCGATGTTGCCCCATTGGTGATGCGAGTGGTGCTGGATGGCGATGGCGCCCGGGCCATGCACGGTCTTTTGCCGCTTGATTTCGCTGGAGACAATATCCAGCGCTTCATCCCAACTGATCCGCTCATAACCGGAGATGCCGCGGTTCTGCGGGTTGCGCTCACCCTTGGGATCGAAGTCCACGCGTTTCATGGGATAGAGCACCCGATCGTCGGTATAGACCTGGGACTTGAGCGCCAGCGAATAGGGACTGACGGTGGCGCGGCGCCAGGGCTTGAAGGTTCTGCCGCGCGCCTTGATGGTCCAGGAGGGCGCGTCGGTGTTGTCGAAGTCGATCGGGGTGCAGCGCACGATCTTGCCGTCCTTGACGAAGATGAACAGCGGGCCGCCATTGGTGTTGGTGGTGTAGCGCACCGTGCCGTCCGGCAGCTTCGTCCCCATCTCGAGCGCCGAGGTCTCGATCTTGTTCATCAGCTGCATGAACCAGATACAGAGATGGTCCGGCCCCATCACCATGGCCCGCATGTTCTTGGCGGCATGGACTATCTCGGCGTAATCCATCGGCGGCTTGAGGAAGATGAGCGCAGTTGGCAGATCGTTGAACTGCATCGTCACATCCGGCCTGGCATGCAACCCGGCCCCCGTCGTCACCTTGCCGTTGTTGAAGGTGTAATAACGGCCGAGGCTGCCATTTTTCAACCTGATTTGCACCGTGCAGTTATGACGACGCATTTCCTTCTGAAATTCCGGATACTTCTTGGCAGTGCGCCTCAATAGGTGAGGAACAGCAAACAAAATCGTTTTCAAGACCATCTTTTTCATTTCGCTTCTCCTATTTCAGACAAACTTCCTTAAATTTGCGCTCAGCCGCGTAGTGCGATTGGGGCCGTCACCGCGGTCCCTTTTGGGGTTGCTGTTTCAGACGCAAGAAAGAACCTGTTGCGTGTGCAATACGACGATGGCGGGCTGACAAGCCGAGCCTGAAAGCTGAAATGAAAGTCATTACTCCTGCCTCCTTTGAAATGTTATTAGTCATCTCTTTGTCATGTCAGAGGAGCATTAACTCCTCGGTGCTGACGCTTTCCCAACGAAAGTTCTTATATGATTTTTTTTCGTCAGTTTGGTCAGAATATCCGAGTTGTTCGTTTGTGTCAAGATGACGATATCGCCATGTTGCCAATTGATGTATTGCTTGCCGGTTCCTGATTTTGAGTGTGTACAGGGCCATGGTTCGTCCCGTCGAGCCCTACAAACAAATCGCCACTGAGTTACCTCTTCAGGTGGAGCCAAGCCCCGCAATGGGCTCGGTGCGTTTGACACGATCCCCGCCGATCAACCACCAATAGCCGCCCACAGCCGTTGCTGGCGCTTCGCACCAAGAATGTTCGCTGTGCCTGCGTTCCAGGAAGCGGTACTGGTATCAGTCAAGCCCTGGAGCCGGACGAGCACCTGGTGCGAAACCAGGCGGCCTGTCGTCAGCGCTCTATGCTAGTGTGGTGTTCCATAAATCCGTTGCTTATATTTTGATTCGTCATTCCGGACGCCGCGTCAGCGGCGAGCCGGAATCCAGCGACTTTTCAAGACCCTGGATTCCCGCCTTCGTGGGAATGACGCCGCAATTTATTCAATGTATTTCTGATACAGGACACTAGGCGTTACGGTGTGCGGTGGCACTGAGTTGATCCGTGTTAACCAGAACAAAAACGCAATCCGCGATCGCTGTCAAAAGGTCGCCAGCCCATACCTCGCAACTAACGCGCGTTTTTCTTCCCACCTCGCCTTCAACCCTGGCTTTCAGACTTAGTTCAACGCCCATTGGGGTAGGCTTCAGATAAGTGATGTTCAGATTCCCGGTGACGCACTCCAGCGCGGGCAAACTCCCGGGTTCGCGACCCTCAGCCCGATAGTGATAGGCCATCGCAGTCCAGTTGGAGTGGCAATCGACCAGCATTGCGATCAAGCCGCCGTACACCAGGCCCGGCCATCCCGTGAACTCCGGTGCGGGAGTGTGTTTGGCAACGACATGAATGCCGTCGGAATCCCAGTGACTTTTGATCTGCAGGCCGCCGGGATGTGCGCTTCCGCAGCCGAAGCAAATGCCTTCAGGAGCAGCCAAATCCTGCAGTGAGGGGGTATGCGTATTCATGGAATATCCTTTAGGGCCTTGTGCCAGACGATGGCATTGCGATGGCATTCAGTTTTTCATCAAATTGATCGAGCGAGACGAATTGCAATGGCGGCAGGGTATCCAGTACCTGCAAACGCTGACGATATTCCTCCAGAATCATGCTCCGCTCTTCCCCGGTAACATAAGGCACATGATAGGCCACGAACGGCGGCAAGACATTCATGCCGGAATAGGCCAATGTGCCGCGCAAGATCGGACGCAGCATATCCTGCAGCGCTCCATGCACGCCTCCCCTGACGAGCATATGCGGCTGCCCGCCAATCGTGATGGCCAGCATGGCCTTCTTGCCAGCCAGGCCGCCACGATCGTAGAAACGCTTGCCGCCATAAACCACGCCGGATACGAATACCCGGTCAATCCAGCCCTTGAGAATGGCGGGCATGGAAAACCAGTAGATCGGGAAATTGAAGATCACCAGATCGGCCCACAGCAGCTTGTCCAACTCCATCTGAATGTCGGGCGCCAACGTCTTCTGATTATGGTTGTGGCGTTGTTCCAATGCATAGACAAGATAGTCCGGGTTGCTTCTGTCCCCGAAGTCCGCAGCGCTCGCCACGGGGTTCCAGTCCATCGCGTATAGATCAGAGACCTGGACGCTGTGTCCCAACATATCCAGTTCCTTGACAGCAAGATCCTTCATCGCGGCATTGAATGACCGGGGTTCGTTGTGGGCGTGGACAATGAGGACATTCATGGCGGACAATTTCCGATCTGATCGTTAGGGGTGGCAACTTAACCGGTAATTTCCTTGCCGAAGATTTCGCGAGCAATCACCAGCTTCTGGATTTCGTTGGTTCCTTCATAGATTTCCGCGATCTTGCAGTCGCGGTAGATTTCCTCGACGCGATAGTGTGAGCCATCCGCCGCCAGTTCGCGCATGAAGCCATAGCCGCCGAATATCTGTACGGCATCGCGGGCGAACTCCCCCGCCAGATTGGTGCCGTACCACTTGGCCATCGCAGCCTCGGGTTCGGGGAAGGCATGGCCATCATCGATGCGCAGCGCCGCCTTCAGATACAGGTTGCGGGCGTTTTCAATTTCGGTGGCGCGTTCGGCCATCCTGAATTGCCAGTGTTGGAACTGGGCAATCGCCTTGCCAAAGGCGCGCCGCGTCTTCAGGCGCTCGGCGCTGTGATCGAACAGCGCCTGGGCCATGCCGACGCCACTGGCGGCAATGCCGACACGCCCGTAGGTCAGCGTCTGCAGGGCGATCTTGAGGCCTTTGCCGGGTTGCCCAATAACATTTTCCAGGGGCACCCTCACGTCGTCGAAATAGATGTCGGCAGTTAGCTGGCCGTGATTACCCATCTTCTTGTCAGGTTCTCCGACACGCACTCCCGGCCAATCAAGTTCGACCACAAGTTCGGTCATGCGCTCACCCTCGACGCAGAGCAGGACAACGAAGTCGGCCACCGGTGCATTGGTGATATAGCGCTTGCGGCCGGTAACTATGTATCCATCATTGGCGCGCGTGGCGATCGTTCGCATTGCTTCAACACTCAGATCGGTGCTGGCATCCGGTTCCGTGGTGGCAAAGCTGCCGATCAGCTCGCCGCCAAGCAATGGCGTGAGGTAGCGCCGCTTGATCGAATCCGTGCCGTGCTTCAGCGCGTTGCCTGCCAGAATGCAATGAACATCCACAATGGCGGCAACCGAATTGGAGTGATACGCCAATTCTTCGATCATTACCGCAGTAGCTGTTGCGGGGTGCTTCAGGCCACGCCCGCCGACGTCGGCGGCAAAGGGAATCCGGAACAAACCCGCCCTGGCCATCTTCGCGAATAAATCACGCGGGAATGCGGCCACAGATTCTTCACTATGCCCAATGGCATAGGCGACGGGCGCGACATGCTCGTCGGCAAAGCGACGAACTTCCTGGCGAATGGCCAGGATTTCGGCGGGGGTGTTCAGGTCATGATAAAGGCTGTCCTGATAACGTGTAAGGCGTGTGACAGCGGGAGCATCGGCAAGATTGGTCATTGGTGGCCTCTAGAATTGATTGACAGAACGATTGCCACTGTAGGGATGCATGCATATCAAGATAATGGGCTATACTGACATATGTTGTGCGAATACCGCCATTTCACCTGCACCAATTCCGCCATGCCTACCGCCGCAATATTGGGTTTTGATGATTCTTATGCCTCCGTGATTGGCGGATTTGCCGACATGCTGCAGGTGGCAAATGCCCATATGCGCAAGCAAGGAACAGGAAATTCGGGTTTCTTCGAGTGGCATTTCCTTTCGGCGACGGGGCAGCCGATAAAGGCCAGCAATGGACTGGAACTTGAAATGCGGTCTTTACCATCCAACAAGAATTACGACCTGGTATTCATCCCCAGCGTTCATTACCGGGGCTGGCGGCAATTTGAGCAATTTCTCAAAAATCAGGTTGTCATGAGGGACTGGCTAATCAAACAGTGGGAACGCGGGGCATGGCTCAGCGCCAATTGCACCGGTACGTTCTTGCTCGCCGATACCGGTTTGCTGGATCGGCGCATTGCGACGACCACCTGGTGGTTAGAGGGCCATTTCCGCCAGCGTTTTCCTGATGTGGATCTGCAAATGCGCCCAATGGTGACCGAAGCTGAACGGCTCGTGTGCGGCGGTGCGCATGCCACCTTTCTGATGCAAACCGTGCACGTGCTGAATCAGTTTGTGGGAAAAGCCATTGCGATGCAGTGCGCCCGGAGCATGCTGATTGACCTGACACAAACGACACAAACACCACTACAGCCGCTGATTGCCGACAAGACGCATAACGATCCCTTGATTCATCGTGCTCAGAAGTGGCTCCAGGATCATATGACGCAGCAGGTGCGCATCGCCGATCTGGCCAAAAAAATGGCCGTCAGTGAGCGCACCCTGATACGACGCTTCAACACGATCCTGGAACAATCGCCGCTGACCTATTTGCAGCACCTGCGCATCGATACCGCCCGCGCCTTGCTTGAGGCCGGGGATCTGAGCACCGAGCAAATCGCCCAGTATGTGGGCTATAGTGATATCAGTTCCTTCACCCGCCTGTTTCGTGAACGAATTGGATTTACTCCAGGCGCATACAGGGGACGCTTCCGCTCATCACAGGCCAATGCAGCCATCGAGTCAGGATGGTGACACCGGTTCTTCGGCCTTTGAAACGCGGCAGAGAAGCGCCCTTAGATGATAAGTGCCCATCGCCGGATCATGGGGTCCCTCAATATTCGTCAAGACATTGACATTGGATTTCCATATGCCGTGTTCCGGATCTTTCTCTTCCGGAAACCACCAGGCATGCTGGGAACTGATCACCCGCGGATCCATTCCATCGACAAATCTCGCCCTTTGCCGGATACGGCCACGCAAGGTCTCAATCCAAATCCAGTCGCCGTCGGCGATACCGAGCCTGGCTGCTGTTTCCGGATGCATTTCCGTTATCGGGTCTGGATGTAACCTTCTCAGTTTTGCCAGTTGGCGGCCTTCCGAATTGAAAAAGACTGGAATCCGCCCCCCGGTAGTCAGCACCAGCGGGAAGTCCTTGGCAAGCTCTGGGGCACTGAATGGGCTTTCCGGCGCTTCCTCGTAGAAAGGAAGGGGGGATAACCCAATTTCTCCATTACAGTTGAATATAGTTCTATCTTTCCTGTCGGGGTCGCAAACCCCTTTTCTTCGTACTTGCGGTATTTGACCGGCACGCTGATGAAACCTTTCTCCTTGAGTTCATCGTAGCTGACACGCGGATCGCCCGTATTGGCGAGGTTCTTGATTATGTCCAGGGGCGATTCGGTAGCGCAATCCAGATTCATCCGTTTGGCCAGTTCCGCCAAAATCTCCTCGTCGGCCCTGCATTCGCCGACACGGACTGCCCGTTGCTGAAGAATCGGTATCGTTTCCGCAATGAATGGATAACCCCACAGACTATCCACCTCTGGCCACGATGCGGCTGGAAGAACGATGTCGGCAAGCTCGGCGGTAGGTGTCATGAACAGATCGATCGCCACCATGAAGTCGAGTTTCTTCAGCGCCTCATAAACGCGCCTGGAACTGGCATATGTCGTCAGGGTATTGCTGCCGATCGCCATGAAAGCCTTGATCCGGTAGGGATCGCCCTCACTCATGGCCCTGATAACGGAAGGAATATGCCCCGTCCGCACGAAGGCACCCTCGCCGCACAATACCTTGAAGCGATCGCCGCCAAGCCGCTTGGACTCTATTTCAGGAGTAATCCGGTCGAAAAGGAAGGGGAATGGGCCAAGCGTATGCATTCCGAACATCCAGCCTCCGGGAACGTCGATATTCCCGGTGATCGCCGGCAACATCGACAGTGCGCGAACAGTCTGGAAACATTTCGGCGTTTGTTCGATCCCCACGCCCCATTCGAGCATGGCGGGCTTCGTCTGCGCGAACAGGCGCGCGGCCACACGGATTTTTTCTACCGGCACCCAGGTGATGGGTTCGGCCCATTCAGGGGTGTATTGTTTCACGTGGCCAGCCAGCGCATCGAAACCATGGGTCCACTGCGTTACAAAAGATTCGTCGTAAATTTTTTCGCCGATAATCGCATTAAGCATGCTCAGCGCCAGAGCGTCATCCGTCCCGGGGCGAAGCCTCAGCCAGATGTCGGCGAGTTTTGCCAGTTCGGTTTCGCGCGGGTCGACGACGATCACCTTCGGCTTGTGCGACAGAGAATCACGGACGTTAAATCGTGTTTCTCCATCGGGGCCGGAATTAACCGGGTTGTGACCCCAGTACATGATGCACTGTGGAGGCACATCGCCGACAAAGTCGCAAACTGGAAAATCTCCAAAGGTGTGAAACGAGCTCGTCACTCTGGGAAGAAAACACTGGGCAAAACCCGGTTCCGTCCAGTTTGGCGTTCCCATTGCATTGGCGAAGCGCACCACATGAAAATAATGGTGGCGGCCCGTACCTTGGCCCAGTGCTATGGCCTCGGGACCGTCAGCAGCACGAATCGCATTGAATTTCTCTGCAATGTCATCCAGCGCTTCATCCCACGTAATGCGTTCCCACTTTCCGGAACCGCGCGGCCCGACTCGCCGCTGGGGATAGAGCAATCTGTCCGGGTGGTAGACTAAATATTTGGCATTACTCCCAATCGGGCATAAGCGGCCACGGTTAAGGGGGCCATCCGGATCGCCCTTTACTTTGGTCAGTTCGCCATCCTTGACATGCAAGAGCACACTGCAGCCACCGTGACAGCCACGGCAAACGCTTTTTACGACTTTTGTACCGTCAGCAACGGTATTGCCTACGCTCATGGGATATATCCTCCATCATCAATGCATTTGATTAGGGTCCATGCACTAGATTAGAGGAGGATGCAAAGTTGCACTACTCGCGTCCCTGGACGACAATCAGACCATGAGCAAACCGCCCGCTATCCCTCGCAAGATGCCGACGCAGTCACGTTCACGTGTAACGGTAGAAGTGATTCTTGAAGCTGCTGCTCACATTCTGGCGACGAAAGGTTACGAAGCTTTCACGACCAACCGGGTTGCTGAACGCGCTGGTGTCAGTATCGGATCGCTGTATCAGTATTTCCCCAACAAGCAGTCGCTTCTAGCCGCTCTTCATGCGCGCCATATCGACGAGATAAAGTCAAACGGAACCGCCATTGTCGGCGAAGCGGAAAAATGTTCTCTTTCCGAAGCGATAGCCCACTTGATACAAAACATTGTGGAGAGCCATGTTGCATCGGATCGATTGCACCAGGTTGTCGCTACTGAAACTCCTGACTCCATGATCAAGGCCAGTACGCCTGAACTGATCCGGCGTCTGCTTGACAGCTACCGGCCAATACTAACCGTTGAAGATCCCGATCTTGCTGCGTACATTATTAGCGTGACCATCAAGGCAGTGGTTCATGGGGCACTTCACGACAGGCCGGACGAGCTGCGTGAAGGGAAAATAGAAAAAAACCTCACGCGTTTACTTCTGCCCTATTTGACCGGCGAAAAACCGTAGATTCATCCAACATAATCATCAACACAGTCCGGTTTCGTCAATCCGTGCCATCAATATTTCAAATAATAGTCTTTGGCGAAATGTGGATTTCCGGCAATTGGTACGCAAGGATCTGTTCCCGTAACTGAGCGGACACACCCAAACCCTGCAGAATGATATCGATAATCTGATCAGGGTAACCGTTCTTGGTCAGCTTGGGCTCCTTGAGAAGCCTGATCATGGCCTGGCGCATCGTGCCCAATGTCATGTCCCATCCACATTCTGCTGATGGACAGGACATTACCCCCGCCTTGATGCCAAGCCGTATATCCCGAAGCGGGGCTTTTGAAACGAAGCCCCCCTGAAACCATACCGTCGCCACAAAGCCACACCATGCCGAATCCAGCGTGGCCTTTCGCATCCATAATCGAATACCAACCCCGTGTCGAACCACAGGATCCTTGATGAGCTTGACTTCGTTTTCAATCGACCGAGCCAAGTCGTCGGTTAACCAGGTTGACGTGGCAAATAATAGTTCGTCGGTATTGCTGAAATAATTATAGAAAGTGCCTCTTGCAATTCCAGCCGCCTTGATGAAATCATCGATGACAGGAGCATCAGGCCCCCTCTTCGCAAACACATGAAGCGCAGCTTCAATTATTCGGGCCTCCGTTTTATTTCGCCTATTTCGCCCAACAATGGTTCGATGATTGATGAGGGGCGGCGATGCTTTAGGTCTATTCGCTTTAGCTTTTAACACCATTCAGGCCTCTGCTTGTCAAATCAATATTATGTATTATAGTACATAATGAACACATGTGGTCACTATGATAATGATGCATGCAGCTTTCACCAAAAGCAATTCGGCCAGGGGAAGCGTCGCGCGTCCACTTCATGTGGTTAATTTCCGCCCGACACTACCCGCAAGACTGGCAGCTTCGTCCTATTTGCCAGAAACCTTTGTCGCCCGACAGGTCGCCATTGCCCTACGTCAGCATAGCTTCCGCGATGTAGTATTGACATTTTAGTACATGTTGGTTGTTTTGTCTTTTTTAAGCAATGGTCAGGCGCAATCATTCGCAAGCGGCTGGGTTCAAGTCCATAAATACTCATCTGCATGAATGGAGAATGGACAAACCAATTGCCGTTGCCAATGCTAGCGAACGCTTGGCCTCCTCATCAACAGAACGACACGGAGCCTGGCGTACGGCTTCGGATGACTCAAGCTTTGACGTTATTGATCCGGCTACTGAAGAAAAAATTGCCGGCGTTGCAAATGCCACGGTAGAGGACACCATTGCAGCGGTTGACGCGGCGCATGCGGCATCTCCCCGCTGGGCAGCCACGTCTCCGCGCGAGCGTAGCGAAGTGCTACGTCGTGCCTACGACATAATGGTCACCCGAAAGGATGAAATCGCGCGTTTGATCACGCTGGAAAATGGGAAGGCGTTGCCCGAAGCAGAAAGTGAAACCTTATACGCTGCGGAATTTCTGCGGTGGTTTTCAGAAGAATCGGTGCGTGTTCTTGGTGAAATTTCCGTGGCACCGAATGGCGGCAACCGTATCATCGTTCAGCGACAGCCAATTGGAGTCTCCGTATTTGTCACCCCGTGGAACTTTCCGGCCGCCATGGCTACGAGGAAAATTGGCCCGGCGCTCGCCGCTGGCTGCACAACGATTCTGAAACCCGCCAAGGAGACGCCGCTGACGGCATTGGTAATGGCTTCAATTTTTGAAGAAGCAGGCGCACCACCCAGTGTGGTTAATGTTATTCCAACGCAACGGTCATCAATAGCTGTTGGGACCATGCTTAAGGACTCCAGAGTAAGGAAATTCTCGTTTACGGGCTCAACTGAAATTGGACGAGTCCTTCTCGCACAAGCCGCCGGAAATGTTGTCAAATGTTCGATGGAGTTGGGCGGCAATGCGCCTTTCATTGTCTTCGCCGATGCCGATTTGGATAATGCAGTTGCCGCAGCCATGATTGCAAAGCTCCGAAATGGTGGGGAATCGTGTATGGCTGCGAACAGGTTCTATGTCGAGAAACCTGTTGCCAGGGAGTTTACGGCGCGATTTGCCGCCGCGATGGCAAATGTCAAAATGGGCCATGGCCTCGATGAAGGGGTGCAATTGGGTCCTTTGGTAAATGCGGGGACGCGCGACAAAGTTGCCGCCCTGGTCAAGGATGCCTTGAGCGACGGCGCTACCCTCATCACGGGGGGAAAAGCCCCGAACCTGCGAGGTTTTTTTACGAACCGACAGTGCTTGCCGACGTTGCCATAGACGCGGAAATTCTGCGCAAGGAAATTTTTGGTCCGGTTGCACCTATTGCCACATTCGAAGGAGAGGAACAGGCCATTGCCTTGGCTAATTCCACCGAATATGGACTGGTGTCGTTTATCCACACGAAGGATATTGCGAAGGCATTACGTGTTGCAGACAAAATAGAGTGCGGCATGGTTGGCATTAACCGTGGCGTGGTCTCTGATCCCGCAGCCCCGTTTGGGGGCTGGAAGCAAAGTGGGGTTGGCCGCGAAGGGGCGCATGATGGCTTGCTCGAATATCTGGAATCAAAATACATAGCGATAACATGGTGAGAAAAGGCCAGTCACGCATCCTGTATATATGATTATTACATTCTAGCCCGCCTGGCAGATGCACTCGACGCATTACTTTTCATACACATTCTTTATGTACTCAAAGACCGGATTCTGGGCCGACAAATTCTCCCGGAGCTAAAGGCAACCGGAGGTAATCTGCCTCCGGAGGCTCCAGGCGAGCTTAGCATCGGCCGCCAGTCCATGTTGACATAACAGTCCATTTCGGACATGATTGTTCAATCAGACATTAGCATCTACTAAATTCAGTAAAGGAGGAGTGTCCTATGTCGCTGACAAACGAACAAAAGGTTTCATTATTTCGAAATCTGGCCCGCGCAATGACGCTGGATAGAATGATGATGCGCCTTATCCGCGCCGGAAAAATGGTTGGCTTTTATCACGAAGGGGGAATCGCGCTTGCCCCAGGTGTTGCAGCAGGAACCTTCTTGAACAATGATGACCCGATGTGGCCTCACTATCGTGCGCATGGCATCGGGCACATGCTTAGCAAGGGAATTGACGTCAAAACCTATGTTGCAGAGCACATGGGACGTGAAGCAGGATGCTGCAAGGGCCGTTCCAGCTACCACATGTCATTTCCGCAAAACCATATATTTGGTTTTTCGGGCAATATCGGCGCAAACTTTCCTCTGAGTGTCGGATACGGATTTGCGGCAAAGTACAAGAAATCCGGGCAAGTGGTAATGAATTGTTCAGGCGACGGATCCTATGGGGAAGGCCGCTGTCATGAAGCAATGCTGATGGCAGCCAACTGGAAGTTGCCGGTGATTTTCTGGTGCGAAGCCAATGGTATGGCCCAGCATAGCAACGTCAAGGACTTGTTTCCAGGACCCAACATATCGAGTCTTGCGGGTGGCTATGACATCCCCTCCACGATCGTGGATGGCCAAGACGTCTTTGCCTGTGCAGAGGCAGCATTACAGGCAATCGACTACGCGCGTCAAGGCAACGGCCCCACATTTGTAGAGTGCAAGACATTACGTGTTCAAGAGCACAGCGTTGGCGGCGTTAATTTTGAAGGTCCCATGCAGCGCGACCCAAAGTTGATGAAGGAGTGGAAAGAAACACGAGACCCGCTGAAGCTCGCTGCGGCCCAGCTTCTAAAGGAGAAAACCCTGAAGCAAAAGGACATTGATCGAATCATGTCTGAGGCGGAGCAGGAAGCTGACGCCATAGAAGCCTTCAGCGAGGCAAGCCAGAAAGCCCTCCCCTCCATTGCCGAAATGCAGGCAGCCGTATACGCGGCATAGCTAAACAAGGACTCAATAACCATGAGCAACGAACGCGAGATCACCCTATGCGAAGCCATCAGGGAAGCCTATGTCGAGGAAATGCGCCGTGACGAACGTGTATTCATGCTTGGATTAAGCATTCAGGCCGGCACATTCCCCCACACCAAGAATCTTTGCGACGAATTCGGCACCGATCGAATTATCGATACGCCATTAGCTGAAACGGGAATGGTCGGTTGCGCGATGGGCGCAGCACAGGAAGGATTACGACCGATACTGGATTTCATGTACGCAGGATTCAGCTACTACGCCGGGTCAGAACTTTTCTTGCAGATGGGCCAATATCACTTTCTTCACGGCAGTCAGCACCCTCTGCCGATAGTTTTGATTGGTACGTGCGGGGTTGGGCGTCGCGTAGGTAACGAACATGCAACCCTTCCTTATGGTACAACGATCCATCATCCCGGCATCAAAACTTGCATGCCATCCACGCCCTATGATGCAAAAGGGTTAATGAAAGCTGCGATTCGTGACAATAATCCGGTCTTCTTTTTGTGGCATACAAACCTGATGATGCAAAAAGGACTCATACCGGACGACGACTATATTGTTCCTTTGGGAGTGGCTGACGTAAAACGTGCAGGAACGGATATCACCGTACTGGCAAGCGGGCTACAGGTCCATAACGCGCTCAAGGTCGCAGAAAAACTCAAAGATGAAATCAGTATCGAAGTCATTGATGCCCGGAGTTTCGAACCATTCGATCGCGAAACGTTGTTGAAGTCTATCGAAAAGACGACACGCTTGGTAATCGTGGATGAAGATTTCGAGCGCGGCGGATTTGCTGCAGAAGTATCTGCGCAAGTAATGGAGCATGGGTATGACCTTCTGGATGCGCCGGTCAAGCGAGTGTGTCATCCAAACTTTGCAATCCCCGGTGGTTACATTGACGTGTACACCATGCCCACCCCAGAGCGAATTGAAGCAGCGGTTCGCGAAACTTGCCGATAGGGGAAACATAATGATACGCGATGTAATTCTTCCTCAACTCGCCATGGGCATGTCTGAGGGAACTATCGTCGAGTGGGCAGTGAAGGAAGGCGCTCGCGTTGCGCGTGACCAAAGTCTCGTGTCGATCGAAACCGAGAAAGTAGTTGTTGAACTTCCTGCGCCCTATGCCGGATTCGCCCACTTGATTGCACGGTCTGGTGAAACATCTGCGATCGAGACAGTAATAGCCAAGATTACCGACTCGGAAGATGAATATCGTTCTCTGATAGCAGGAAGCGGGGCTACGGGTATCTTAATCCCCGAGCTGCCCAAAGAATCAGTCACTGCGTATGACGGGCTTCCTGCAAGCGACCAAGTCCACTCTGGACTCAGTACGAATCCTCAATTACCTGTTGCCGCATCTCCTCAATTCATCGCACAAGTTGGAGCCTCAACGGTTGGAGCATCACGAAAAATTCGGGCATCGGGTTTGGCAAAAGCGATTGCGCGAAAGAACGAAATAGATCTTGCGCAGATAACTGGTAGTGGCCCAGGAGGTCGTGTCATTCGCAGAGATGTCGTTGCCACCATTGAGCAGAAAAAGCAAACAGGGGACTTACCTGTAAAAGCGACAGCCATATCAGGCGGCTTGCGAGAAAAGGCAAGAGTGCCGGTCACTGGAATGCGTGCAACCATCGCGCAGCGAATGCTGGCTGCAAAGACAACCGCTGCGCAAACTTATTTATTTTTTGAAATCGACATTACCAAGTTGCTTGCCGCCAGAGCGGTCATCCTGGCCAACCAGGCCGAGCTGGATGGGCGCATGTCCCTCACGCCCTTCTATATCCGGGCACTGGCGCTGGCTTGTCAGCAGGTTCCCATATGCAATGCAACTCTTGCCGACAACTTGGTTACTCTTTGGGAAAACGTCAATGTCGGAATTGCCGTCGCAATTCCTGGGCGTGGGGAATACGATTCTGGTTTGGTGGTGCCTGTCATACGCGACACACAAGCCAAAGCTCTGATGCAAATCAATCGCGAAATGAAAGACCTCGTGTCGCGCGCGCGGTCATCCACCTTATCCCCGGACGAGATGACAAACGGTACGATCACACTATCCAGTACCGATGGCTTCCTTCCCGGTAGCTGGATGGTGTCGACGCCTTTGCTGAATCTGCCCCAGGTCGTCAATTTCCAGCCAGGTTCGCCAATTGAAAAGCCAGTAGTAATCGACGGGAACGTCGTTGTACGCACCATGTTGCCTTGTGGCTTGACATTCGATCATCGTGCACTGGATGGAGAGCCAGCCGGGAGATTTGTGAAAGCACTGCGAGATCTCCTGTCCAATCCCGAGTTGATGTTGTTATGAGCGTTGCAATGAACAACAAATACGACCTGGCCATTCTTGGCGCCGGCCCCGGTGGCTACGTGGCAGCGATTCGAGCAGCTCAGCTTGGACTCTCCGTTTGCGTAGTGGAAAAGGATACGCCTGGCGGCGTCTGCCTGAACTGGGGCTGCATTCCGTCAAAAAGCCTGATACACCATGCAACAGAATTCAGTGCGCTTAAGAGCATGGAACGGTTCGGAGTACGTATCGACCGCTCCGGATTCCAATACAGCGAAGTTCATGCCCGATCACGGATTGCTGCCAAAACGCTGGCCAACGGTGTGTCATCACTGCTGCGAAAAAACAAGATCGATGTAGTTAAGGCTACAGGCTCGATAGCTAATGTTGGGAAAATCGAATTGAAGGGGCCCGGCCTTTCAAATCAATTCATCTCGGCGAAAAAAATTCTGATCGCCACAGGATCGCGCCCCATGTCGATTCCTGAGTTCAATCTGGATGAGAAACAGGTGCTCTCCTCGTCTGGCATCTTGTCCTTAACCGCCCTTCCAAAGGCACTGGTGATTTTGGGTGCAGGAGCGATCGGATGCGAATTCGCCTATGTAATGAATGCATTCGGCGTCAAGGTGACACTGGTAGAAATGGGCGACCATATCCTCCCAAGCGAAGACCATGAAGTTGCGCAGGTTCTCGACACTTCATTTCGCAAGGCGGGAATCGACATATTCACTAAAGCACGCGCTACCTCTCGGCGAAGAACCAGGGAAGGGGTGGCTGTATCCATCTCAATCGGCGACAAAAAAGAGGAACTGAAGGCGGAGAAGATTCTTGCTGCATTCGGGCGCTCGCCGAATACGGAGGGTATTGGTCTTGAATCTGTTGGCGTCAAGACAGATACACGAGGCTATATCGCAACCGGCGATTACTACCAAACCTCTGTTCCTGGAATTTTCGCCATTGGCGACGTGACGACCACACCGGCACTTGCCCATGTTGCATCTCGTGAAGGTGAGATCGCTGTCGAGTACATAGCTGGACACGCATCACTGGATAAGCAGATCGACTCCGCGCTCATACCATCAGCAGTCTATTGCGAACCACAGATTGCCGGCTTCGGCCTCCGCGAAGACCGTGCGATGAAGGACGGTATCGCTTTTAATAAATCCACTTTCCCCTACAGGGGAGCCGGGAAAAGCGTAGCAATCGAGAAAACCGAAGGCCTGGTAAAAGTGCTCACTGATCCCGTCACAGGAGAACTGCTTGGAGCCCATATTGTGGGTCATTGTGCAACGGAATTGATTCATGAGCTCTTATTGGCAAAAAGCAGCGAGCTATTGGCTGAGGACGTTGCCAAAATGATTCATGCCCATCCGACATTATCCGAATCCATCATGGAAGCGGCTCGTGGAGTATATGGCCGACCCATACATATCTAATTTAAGTCTAAGACAGGTATTTGTCGTTGACTTTGCGGAGACACTTGCTCCGGGCCTAATGCCACACAATCACTTTGTAGCGCTCCCTCACTTTATTTTGTCTCCAATGCCCGCTCTGTCAGTCGCACCCAATAGTGGATGCCTGTTGCAATAATGTCGTCGTTGAAGTCGTAATGCGGGCTATGCAACATGCAGCCACTCGCACCCGGTCCGTTGCCGAACCAGACATAACAGCCCGGCACCTCCCGGCACAGGTAAGCGAAGTCTTCCGCACCCATGCTGGGCGGCAGGTTGGTTTTCACAGCTTCATTGCCCGCCACTTCGCGCGCAACTTCGCGGCAAATCGCGCTTGGTGCCGCGGCATTGATGGTGGGCGGATAACCGGGTTCGTAATGCAGTTCAATGCCGACACCGTAAGTTGTCTCGATGCCGGCGCAAATGCGGCGCACGCCTGCTTCGAGCGCATCGCGCAGTTCCGGTGTCAGGCTGCGCGCGGTGCCGCCCAGCACTGCGTTCTCGGGCAGGATATTGTCGGCGAACCCGGCTTCAAACCGCGTCACGCTGACGACGGCGGCGGCGAGCGGATCGGTATTGCGCGATACCAGCGTTTGCAAACCCTGCACCAGGGCGCTGCCAGCGACGATGACGTCGACTGCCTGATGCGGCATGGCGGCGTGACCGCCGCGGCCGGTGATCTTGATATCGAAGCGATCGGTCCCAGCCATCACCGGCCCTTCGGTGACACCGAAATGGCCCGCCGGCATGCCCGGCCAGTTGTGCAGGCCGAACACCATTTCCATCGGAAAGCGGCGGAACAGGCCCTCCTCCACCATTACACGCCCACCGCCTTCGTGCTCCTCGGCCGGCTGAAAAATGAAATACACGGTGCCGTCGAAGTTGCGCGTCTTGCTGAGTGCTGCTGCCGCGCCGAGCAGCATCGCGGTGTGGCCGTCATGACCGCAGGCATGCATGCGCATGGTGTTGACCGAACGATGCGCAAAGGAATTGAGCTCATCGAGCGGCAGCGCATCCATGTCGGCACGCAGGCCGATGGCACGCCCGCTAGTGCCCGCCTGCAGCCGCGCGACGACACCGGTTTTGGCAAGACCGCGATGCACGTCGAGTCCCAGTCCTTCGAGATAACGCGCGACGATATCCGAGGTGCGCCGTTCCTCGAAGGCCAGTTCCGGATGCGTGTGAATATCGCGCCGTATGCCCGCGATCTCCGGCTGCAAGCCGCGAATCAGGTCCGTCAGATCCATGTTCCCAACCATACTATTGAATCGTGTCCTATGGTAACGTTTCTGCATGGCTACTCAAACACTGTTGCGGTCGGAGACTTTGCGTGAAATTGAAAAAACGCATGCCATAGATCAACCGCCTTTGATGGAACGCGCCGGCAATGCCGCTGCCAAACTCGCGCTCAAGTTGCAGGCGGGTCTTTCCGGTCCGCCGTTGATACTCGCGGGGCCGGGCAACAACGGTGGCGACGCGTTGGTCGCTGCCCGCGTTCTCAAGGCGTGCGGTCTTGATCCGGTGGTCGTTTTTCTCGGGCATGCCGACAAGTTGCCGATTGATGCACGCATGGCTTGGGAACGCTGGTCGACCGCCGGCAACTGTCGCAGCGATATTCCTGCTCGCAGCTATGGCCTGGTTGTCGACGGCCTGTTTGGCATCGGTCTCGCGCGGTCGCTGACTGAACCCTGGCTCTCGCTGATCGCCCGCATCAATGCCTATCGCGGCCCGGTGCTGGCGATCGACTGCCCCTCAGGTCTCAATGCCGATACGGGCACGCTCAATCCGGTGGCAGTGCGCGCCACGCACACCATTACCTTCATCTCTCACAAACCCGGTTTGCTCACGCTGGATGGACCGGACCATTGCGGTGAGGTCACGGTTGCCGACATCGGACTGGCTGACGAGGTAAACGCACAACAAACTGCCGGCTTTATCAATAACCCCGCGCTGTTTGCCGCATCGCTGTTGCCCCGTCAGCGCAACACTCACAAAGGCACTTATGGCTCTGCCGCCATTATCGGCGGCGCGCCGACCATGGCTGGTGCCGCACTGCTGGCCGGCCGCGCCGCGCTCATGCTCGGCGCCGGCCGTGTTTTCATCGGCATGCTGGAGCGCATCGCAGTCGATCACGGTCAACCGGAACTGATGCTGAAAAGTCCGGCTGAAGCGATGACGCTTGCCACGGCGATCGGCATCGGCCCCGGCCTCGCACAATCCGATGAAGCCGCAAACCTGCTGCGTCGCTCGATTGAAACGGTGCTGCCCCTGGTGATCGATGCGGATGCGCTCAATCTGCTCGCCGCGCATCCGGTACTTGCCCGGCAAATCGCCCGGCGCAGCGCAGCTACCCTGCTCACGCCGCATCCTGCCGAAGCAGCGCGTCTGCTCGGCGGCAGTGTCGAAACCGTCCAGGCTGACCGCATCGCCAGCGCGCTCGAACTGGCGCAGCGCTTCCATGCCTGCGTGGTACTCAAGGGCTGCGGCTCGATCATCGCCACCCCCGAGGGGCGCTGGTTCATCAACACGACGGGCAATGCCGGGCTGGCAACGGCTGGCAGCGGCGATGTACTCACCGGTTTTTGCGTGGCGCTGCTGGCTCAGGGCTGGACAGTCAAAGCCGCCGCGCTGGGCGCCACATGGCTGCATGGCACGGCGGCAGACCGCCTGGTTGATGACGGCGAAGGATCAATCGGCATTGCCGCAGGCGAACTCATCGCCCCAGCGCGGCGCGTTTTCAATCGTCTTTGCGTAACCTCCGCATAGGCGTCGAGGAGCAATACCCCGCCGCTTTCACGCATCGACTCAGCCGACGACTCAATCACAAAGCATCGCACTCGCGTCTGCCAAGAGCCACAGGCCGTTCTTGTCGACTTGCTTGGTTTGTGATCATCGTCAACCAGTACTAACTTTAGTTAGTGATAAAGTTCCCCGGTTGCCAGTTTCTGTCGCTTTTTTAACCAGCAAAGTGTTCCCGCCAGTGTCACTGTGTTATGCACTGATGACCAGATTTCAGTTGCCACTTCATTAAAAGGAAACCATGATGGATCTGGATCAGGCTGTCACAAAGCATGCAGAATGGAAAATGAAATTCCGCGCGGCAATCACCAAACAGGAAACCATGGATGTCGCAACCATCTCGAAAGACAATTGTTGCGAATTAGGTAAATGGCTTCATGGTGAAGCCAAAGCAAAATACGGAAAACTCGGCAGCCACTCTGAGTGCGTAGGCAAGCATGCCACTTTCCATGTGGAAGCAGGCAAAGTCGCCATAGCGATCAACTTGAAAAAATACAAGGAAGCCTCGGCCATGCTTGATGTCGGTACACCCTATGCTGCGGCGTCAAGTGCCGTTGCGGTT
Source organism: Georgfuchsia toluolica (assembly GCF_907163265.1). Lineage (NCBI taxonomy): Bacteria > Pseudomonadati > Pseudomonadota > Betaproteobacteria > Nitrosomonadales > Sterolibacteriaceae > Georgfuchsia > Georgfuchsia toluolica. The sequence goes on along the minus strand of NZ_CAJQUM010000001.1, from coordinate 633,092 downwards.
GCCATCATGCACCTCAAAAAGAAACAGCCCTGTAAAGGCGCATCAATCCGGGATCGCACGATTGCCTGATTCCAGGCAGGGATAGAGCATGTACAGGGCGATGCTGCCGCAGTCGCATTCGCAGTGACAGGTGCTCAGCCGATCCTCTCCCGTATTCAGCCAACAGTCGGTAGACTGATCTGCGCGTGGCGCGGTCAGCCTGTCCTTGCCATAGACAGGCCAGCATAAAGAACAGGCTCAGCGCCAGCAACCCGCCTATGGCGTAGACAGCGTGCTCATCGTGGATTCCGCCCGCGAGTGTTAGAATTTTCAAACTACTGTCCAAAACATCAGCATGAAAATCATACAGGAACTCGCGGTACGCCTTGCCACTGAAATTGAACGCAACGTGACTCTGGCCCTGCAGGAAGACATCGGTACTGGCGATCTTACCGCCCTGCTCACGCCAGCTGGCAACCGTTCTCGAGGCACCGTCGTCTGCCGCGAAAACGCCGTGCTTGCCGGCCGTCCCTGGTTCGAATCCTGTTTTCGTCATCTCGACCCGGATACCATCATCCGCTGGAGCAGCAAGGACGGCGAATCCGTTGTTGCCGGACAGGCGTTATGCGAAATAGAAGCGAACACACGTGCCCTGCTTAGCGCCGAGCGCCCGGCGCTGAATTTCCTGCAAACGCTTTCCGCCACCGCAACCATGACACAACGTTATGTCCAGGTGGTGGCCGGCACCCACGCACATATCGTCGATACGCGCAAAACCCTGCCCGGCCTGCGCCTGGCGCAGAAATACGCCGTGCGCTGCGGCGGCGGCCACAACCACCGCCTCGGCCTTTATGATGGCATCCTGATCAAGGAAAATCACATCATCGCCGCCGGCGGCGTGACCGAAGCGCTCCAGCGCGCCCGCAACCTGAACCGCCGTGATGTCTTCATCCAGATCGAAGTCGAAAGCCTTGATCAACTCGACGAAGCCCTCGACGCCGGCGCCACGATGATCCTGCTCGACAACATGGATCTGGCGCAAATGCGCGAAGCCGTGCGCCGCAGTAAAGACCATGCCAAGCTCGAAGCCTCGGGCGGCGTCAACCTCGATACCGTACGTGCCATCGCCGAAACCGGCGTCGACCGTATTTCCATCGGCGCACTGACCAAGGATGTTCGCGCCATTGATCTCTCGCTAAGGCACAGCGAGAGTTGATGCATGGGTTTGTCATCCCACGGGGATTTCCGTTGGTCATTCCCACGCAAGCGGGCCAGTGGCTTGTCTACGCTTACCAGGGTGAGTCCCGGCTTTCTCAAGGCTGTTTCTGCGGCACCTGAACGAACACTTCCCCTTCCTTCACTAACCCAAGCTCATACCGCGCGCGCTCCTCAATAGCGTCATACCCCGACTTCAGGTCGCGCACTTCGGCATCGAGCGCGGCATTGCGCTGTTCCAGCTTCTGGTTAACATCGCGTTGCGCGGCGACCTGGCGGTCCATGTCCCACACCCGGTACCAGCCCCCCTTGCCGAACCACAATGGGTATTGCAGCAGCAGAATCAGGATAGCCAGCACCAGCGTGGACCAGCGCATTTACATAACGGCCGTGTCAGCGGCCCACAACGTTCTCCGCTCCCTTGGCGGGAGAGGGGCTAGAGGGGAGAAGGGGAAAAGTGCCAAATCACTTCCGGAGGTTGTAAAACGTTTCACGACCTGGGTAGGTGACGGAATCGCCAAGGTCTTCTTCAATGCGCAACAACTGGTTGTACTTGGCAATACGGTCGGAGCGGCTGATCGAACCGGTCTTGATCTGGCCGGCGTTGAGGCCGACGGCGATGTCGGCGATGGTCGAATCCTCGGTTTCACCGGAACGGTGCGAGATTACGTTGGTATAGCCGGCACGCTTCGCCATCTCGACTGTGGCAAAGGTTTCAGTCAGCGTGCCAATCTGGTTCACCTTGATCAGGATCGAGTTTGCGACACCTTCATCGATGCCGCGCTTGAGAATTTTGGGGTTGGTAACGAAGACGTCGTCGCCAACGATCTGCACTTTCTTGCCGAGCTTGTCGGTGAGCAGCTTCCAGCCCGGCCAGTCACCTTCTGCCATGCCGTCTTCAATACTGACGATAGGGTATTTGCCAGACAGCGTCGCCAGGTAGTCGGTGAAGCCCTGCGGACTCAATTCGAGCTTCTCCGAGGCCAGTACATACTTGCCGTCCTTGTAAAACTCCGAGGCGGCGCAGTCGAGCGCGAGCAGCACATCCTGGCCCGGCGTATAGCCAGCGGCTTCGACGGCTCGGAGGATCAACTCGATGGCTTCATCGTTGCCGGCGACATTGGGCGCAAAACCGCCTTCGTCGCCGACGGTGGTAGGGTAGCCCTTCTTGTCCACCAGTTTCTTGAGGTGATGAAATACCTCGGCGCCGCAACGCAGCGCTTCACGGAAGCTTTGCGCGCCGACCGGCAGAATCATGAATTCCTGAATGTCGAGATTGTTATTGGCATGGGCGCCGCCGTTGATGACGTTCATCATCGGCACCGGCATCTGCATCGGGCCGGAGCCACCGAAGTAGCGATACAGCGGCAGACCGGATTCCTCGGCGGCGGCCTTGGCGACGGCCATCGATACGGCCAGCGTGGCATTGGCGCCGAGGCGCGATTTGTTCTCGGTGTCGTCGAGTTCGATCAGGGCGCGATCGATGAAGGCCTGCTCTTCGGCATCGAGGCCGATGATGGTCTCGGAAATTTCGGTATTGACATTTTCGACGGCACGCAGCACACCCTTGCCGAGGTAGCGCTTGGCATCGCCGTCGCGCAGTTCGATCGCTTCGCGCGAACCGGTAGAGGCGCCTGAAGGCACGGCGGCACGGCCCATGACACCGGATTCGAGCAGGACGTCAGCTTCGACGGTGGGGTTGCCGCGAGAGTCAAGTATTTCGCGGGCGATGACATCGACAATTGCACTCATGATTGAAC